>JBBRWI010000419.1:0-1130 GCA_038249305.1 Acetobacterales bacterium | reverse complement strand
TCCGGCATGTGGAAACCTTCGCCGCGGCGGCGGGGCATGAACGGCTGTGGCTGTTCACCCCGGACAAGGCGGGTTTCTACAACCGCCTCGGATGGCGGCACGAAGGCCCGGAAAACTGGCATGGTGAGGCTGTGACGCTCATGTCGCGCCGGATCGGCGGGCCCTCCCCTTTGCCCTGACCGGCGCTGCGCTGGACATTATAGCCAGCGCAGACGCCAGCCTCGGGCGACTTCGGTTGCAAGGGGTTGGAACCGGGTTGCGCTTGCTGCGGGTGCCGCGCGGGACGCCGGCCGCCCTGATCCAACGCGGCGGGACGGCGGTGCAGCGGTTACCGGACGGCACGCTGGTCAGCGTGGCGGACCACGGGGTGGCCTGGCGAGTGGCGCCAGCGGCGTCATGCGGCGGCCGGCTCCGCGGGCTGGCGCAAAAATCCTTGGCCGATCCTGCATCCGGGCAGCCGCCCCCCGCGTAGAATGCGAAACGAAGGGCTCCCATGCGCCCAACCCGGCCGCTGCTCGCTGCCGCCCTCGCCATTCTGCTGGGGGGCACGGCCCCCGCGGCTGCGACCACCCTCACCTTCGCGCAGGAGGGATTTGCCGCCGGCGGACGGCTGGCGTTCACCATCGCCGGCACCGACGCCAGTGGCAATGGCTTCCTGGAACGCATGGACCGCAACCCGATCGACGAAATCACCGGCTTCGACCTGCAATTCGCGGGGCAATACGCTGATCCGGGATTTCAGCCTCGGCCTGGCCGATCTGCTGGTGTTCAACCCGAACCTGGCGACGCTCGACTTCCTTGACCTGGACGCGATCCAGCATCGCCGCTGACCCTGGTGCCCGAACCGGGCGGCCTTTCCTTGTTGGGGCTGGCGGTGCCGGCGCTTATGCTCGCCCGGCGTCGCCGCCGGGCGTGACGCCTAACCCGCGACGTTCTGCGGCTGGATTCCGGCGCGGGCTGCCGCTTCCGCCCATTTCGTCATCTCGGCCTGCACGAAGCGCCGGGTCTCCTCCGGGCTTGTCGTCACAACCTCCGCCCCCAAGGCCGCATGGCGCGCGACCACGTCGGGGCGGCGCACCGCGGCGGCGCAATCGGTGGACAGCCGGGCGAGCAAGGCGGGGGGCAGGTTG
>JBBRWI010000418.1:0-1445 GCA_038249305.1 Acetobacterales bacterium | reverse complement strand
GACCTCGTCAGCCAGCACCTTGCGCAGGTCGCCGACGATGCTGGCACCGAGCCTCACGCTGCACCGCCATCCTTGGGCGGCAGCCCGGCGCGGTGGCGAATGACCGCGACCGCGATGTCGTGCAGGGCGGCCTGACCGAGGTAGCCGAACACGAAGGCGAACAGGAAGCGCCCGTATTCGTTCAGCTCGAACAGCCCGCCCAGCGCATAACCGGCGCTGCCCACGAAGGCTGCCGAGGGCAGTTCCCAGGCGAGGCACCAGCCAAAGCGCCGACGCTCGGGGTTGTTCCAGCGGACGAAGCCGCCCGCGAGACCGGCTGCGGCCCCCATGAACAGGTCGAGCAGGATGTTCCAGGTGCTCTGCGGCATGGGTGTGCTCCTATCGACGGCAGAAGACGCGCCAGGCGATGCCGGCCGCGTCACGCTCCGCGTGGGTGACGGTCAGCAGGTCGGCGCCGATGGCGAAGGTGTCGTCGGCATTGACTGTGGGCAGCACGGCGATCGCCACCGTCAGCACGTCGCTGGCCTGGATGACGCTGGTGCCGAAGGCATCGCCCAGCCGATCTGGCGCGCTGCGGACCACGCGCAGGAAAACCGGCGGCCCGGTCCCACCCGCGCGATAGCTCGCAGCCGCGCCAATGTTCGGATCCGCCACCAGCGCGTCCATCGCCGCGGCGAAGGCGCTCACGTGCCGGACGCGGGAACGCGCTGCAGCACGGCGCGGACGGTGGCGTCAGCCGCCAGCGCCGCCACCGTGGCGAGGCCGACCTGGAAATTGCCGGTGGCTGTGGTGGTGAGGCGGCGGTTGGTGTTGTCCCAGAAGACGCGGGCCCCGGCGGTGATGGCCAGCGCCGGCTCCTTGGTGATGTCAAAGACGCCCTGGGTGGCGGCCTCGATGATGGCGTTCTGCGCGCCATCGACGGCGGCCACGCCAAACAGCGCGCCGACCAGGACGCCCTGGCCGGAGAGGATGCCGCCCGCATAGGGGACGGCGATGGCCAGGCTGTTGCCCGGCTGGACGTAGTTGCGCATGGGACATGCTCCGATAATTCTGAGGTTGGAAGATGGAAGTGCTGCCCGATGGCCAGATCAGCCGAGAAGGCGTAACTTTTCGGCGTTGCCGACCGAATGACGCGATGGGATTCTAGGAGATAGCCATGGAGAACTTGTCCCCAGGGGCAGGCCGCGCGATCGGTGCAACCGTCCTGGCCGTTGGTGGTCTCGCTGCTACGCTGGCGGCGGCGGCGTGCTGCGCGCTGCCTGTCGTATTTGCCACCCTCGGAATTGCGGGTGGTGCCTGGTTGTTCGATATCGCTGTTGTCGCAGGCCCATGGCAGCGGACGCTGTTGTGGGGCGGTGCCTTGGCTTTGGCCGTCGCCCTGTTTGTTGCCCGGGCGCAGAGTGCGCCGGGTTGCGCCGGCGGCGTGTGTGCCAAGGCGGGCTTTC
>JBBRWI010000417.1:0-1568 GCA_038249305.1 Acetobacterales bacterium | reverse complement strand
GGCGATGATGGGTCGGTAGAGCGCGATCAGGATGCGGTTCACCGGGTTCTTGTGCTCGGGCACAATGCGACCCCGCACGAAAAGCACCATCAGCGCAGGCACTAGCGTGACCGACAACAGCGCTGCCGCCGCCATGGCAAAGGTTTTGGTCGCGGCAAGGGGGCCGAATAGCCGTCCCTCCTGCCCTTCCAGCGCGAAGATCGGCAGGAAGGACACGGTGATGATGAGAAGGCTGAAGAACAGCGCGGGGCCCACCTCGGCCGCCGCCTTGATCAGCACTTCGACCCTTGGCGTGCCCGGATCGGCGCGTTCCAGGTGCTTGTGGGCATTCTCGATCATCACGATGGCCGCATCGATCATGGCACCGATGGCAATGGCGATGCCGCCAAGGCTCATGATATTGGCCCCGATCCCTAGCGCACGCATCCCGGTGAAGGCCATCAGCAGACCGACCGGCAGCATGATGATCGCCACAAGTGATGAGCGGACATGTAAAAGGAACAGAAACGTCACCGCCGCCACGACCAGGCTTTCCTCGATCAGTGTGGTGCGCAGCGTCTTGATGGCCGACAGGATCAGATCGGAACGGTCATACACCGTCACGATCTCCACCCCCTCCGGCAGGCTTTGCCTGATGGCGTCGATCTCGGCCTTGGCGTTGTCGATGACATCCAGCGCGTTGGCACCCACCCGTTGCAGAACGATGCCGCTGGCAACCTCGCCCTCGCCATCCAGTTCGGCAATACCCCGGCGTTCGTCCGGCACGATCTCGACCCTCGCCACATCGCTCAGCAGAATCGGCACGCCGCCCTCGGCGCGGATCGGAACCATTTCCAGATCGGCAATGCCGCCCAGATAGCCGCGCCCGCGCACCATGAATTCAAACTCGGACAGCTCGACCGTGCGCCCACCGGTATCCATGTTGCTGGCCGCAACCGCGTCGCCAATGTCCGACAGCGTGACGTCCAGCGCCCGCATCCGCACCGGGTCGACGGTTATGGAGTACTGCTTGACGAAGCCGCCGACGCTGGCCACTTCGGACACGCCCTCGGCGCGGCTGATAGCAAAGCGCATCACCCAGTCCTGCAGCGACCGCAACTCGGCAAGGCTCAGGTTTTCACCCTTGAGCGCGTATTGGTAGACCCAGCCCACACCCGTGGCATCCGGCCCGAGTGTCGGCGTGACGCCATCGGGCAGCCGCGCGGCAGCGGCGTTTAGGTATTCCAGCACGCGGGACCGCGCCCAGTAAGGGTCCACCCCGTCGTCGAAAATCACATAGACGAATGAGATGCCGAAGAAGGAAAACCCACGCACCACCCGCGATTGCGGCACGGTCAGCATGGCCGAGGTCAGGGGATAGGTCACCTGATCCTCGACCACCTGTGGGGCCTGACCGGGGTATTCGGTCAGCACGATCACCTGCACATCTGACAGATCGGGAATGGCGTCGATCGGCAGCGTGCGCAGCGACCACACCCCAGCGGCCACCGTGAAGGCGGTGGCAAACAGCACCAACAGGACGTTGCGCGCCGACCAGGCAATGATGTTGGCGATCATGGCGTGGTCTC
>JBBRWI010000416.1:0-1594 GCA_038249305.1 Acetobacterales bacterium | reverse complement strand
TGGGGCCGCGCTGCGCCACATCGTGCTGCCGCAGGCATTGCGGGTGATGCTGCCGCCGCTGGCGGGCCTGGGTGTCTCACTGGTCAAGCATTCGGCCATCGTCAGCGTGATCGCCGTGTTTGACCTTATGAACGAAGGGCGCAACGTGATCAGCGACACCTTCATGACCTTCGAGATCTGGCTAACCGTGGCGGCGCTCTATTTATGCGTGACGGTGCTGCTGTCCGCCGGTGTCGGCGTGCTGGAGCGCCGGCTGCGCGGCGGCACGGCCTGATTTTTCCCCAATCACAGGAGATGCGACGGATGAACGAGACGGATAAGGTGAGCCTGCGGCGGCGGATGATCGCACCGGCGGCCGGCGGGCTTGCCGCCATCGGCGCCTTTGTCTTCGGCGCCAGGCCCGCGGCGGCACAAGGGGCCGATGCCCGCGCCGCCCTGGCCGCGACCTCGATGATCGAGGAGGTGAAGCGCCGCGGCACCCTGCGCGTGGGCCTGGCGACCTTCGTCCCCTGGGCCTTCCGCAACCGCGCCGGCGAACTGGTCGGCTTCGAGGTCGATGTCGCCAATCGCCTGGCACAGGACATGTCGGTCCGCACGGAATTCGTCCCCACCGCCTGGGACGGCATCGTGCCCGCCCTGCTGGCCGGACGCTTCGATGCGATCATCGGCGGCATGAGCATCACCGCCGCGCGCAACCTGTCGGCCAATTTCACAACGGCCTATTCGGCCAACGGCGTGGACATGGCCGCGAACAAGCGGCTGGCGGATGGGATGGCCACGCTGGAGGCCTACAACCGCCCCAACGTGACCATCGCCGGGCGGCGCGGCACATCGGCCATCGTCGCGGCGCAGCGCCTGATGCCGCGGGCGACCTTTCGCCAGTTCGACGACGACGCCCAGGCGATCCTGGAAGTCGTCGGCGGCCGGGCGCATGCCATGGTCGGCAGCATGCCGCGGCCGCTCTTCGCCGTGATCGACAATGCCGAGGTGCTGTTCAGCCCCTTCCCGCAGCCGCTGGTACGCCAGGCCGATGCCATGGCGGTCCGCAAATCCGACCCGGACGCGCTGAACTTCCTGGACAACTGGGTGCTGACGCGGCAGCTGGACGGCTGGCTGGCCGAACGCCACGCCTATTGGTTCGGCGGGCGCGAATGGCGTGACCAGGTGCCGGGCTGAACCAGGACCAGGCGACGGGCGGACCTTACGCCCGTCGCGACCGGCGGCGCTTCGGCGCGATCGACGCGCTGGTGTTGGCCGTCGTGCTGGGGGGTTTCGGCTGGATCGCCTGGCGGGCCGGGGGGGCGCTGCACTACGCCTGGGATTTCGGGCCGGTCTGGGGCTTCGTTGCGCGCTACGATCCGGTGCGGGGCTGGGTCGCCAACCTGCTGTTGCAGGGGCTGCTGACGACCTTGCGGGTATCGTTCTGGGCCGGGATCATCGCCGCCGTCGTCGGCGTGGCGATGGGCATCGCCCGCGCGTCGCGCCCGCTGTTTCCGCGGCTGGTCGCCGGCTTTTACGTCGAGACGATCCGCAACATCCCGCCGCTGGTCTTTGTATTCGTCTTCTACTTCTTCGTCAGCAGCCAGATTTTGCC
>JBBRWI010000415.1:0-1615 GCA_038249305.1 Acetobacterales bacterium | reverse complement strand
ATGGCCGAGCATTTCGGCAACGCGATGCCGGAGATGGTGATCGAGCCCGGCCGCTATCTGGTCGGCGATGCCGGCGTGGTCTCGGCCGAGGTCGTGCTGGTGTCGCGCAAGGCACAGGATGATCCCGTGCGCTGGGTCTATCTCGACATCGGCCGCTTCGGCGGGCTGGCGGAAACCGAGGGCGAGGCGATCAAGTATGCCTTCCGCACCCCGCACGACGGTGGCCATGAGGGTCCGGTCACCATCGCCGGCCCGACCTGCGACAGCACGGACACGCTCTACGAGACCTCCAACTACCGCCTGCCGATGGCGCTGGATGAGGGCGACCGGGTCGAGATCCTGGCCACCGGCGCCTATGTGACGACCTATGCCAGCCAGCGCTTCAACGGCTTCGCACCATTGGCCGAGCATTACGTCTGACCGGCGGGGGGCCGCGAACGTCTCCCCTTCGCCGCGTTTCCGTGTCTAGGATGCGGCCATGGATGAGATCGACCGCAATATCCTGATCGCCCTGCAGGAAAACGGCGCCGCGGGACTGGCTGAACTGGCCAAGGTCGCGGGGCTTTCGGTCTCGGCCACGGCCGAGCGTGTGAAGCGGTTGGAAGAACGCGGCACCATCCGCGGCTGGCGCGCCGACCTCGACCCGGTGGCCGCGGGCTGCGCCTTGCTGGCGTTCGTCTTCGTGTCGCTGCGTGCCGGCAAGGAGGACATCGCCTTTCGCCGGGCGATGCGGCGCCTGGAGCCGGTGCTGGAATGCCACGCGGTCAGCGGGTCATGGACCTATCTGCTGAAACTGCGCCTGCCCGACCTCGCGGCGCTCGAAACCTTCGTGGCCGAAGACATCAGGGCCGAGTCCGGGGTGGAGCGGACCGAGACGATCATCGCGATCGCCTCGGCCAAGGAAACCGCCATCCTGCCGGTCGCCCCGGCGGAGGATGAGGATTGAGCCGCCACGACGTGACCGGCCGCACCGCCATCGCCGTCGTGCTTTCATCCATCCGAGCGTCGTAGCGCAGGCCGCGCCGCACACCCCGGATGTTGACCAGTTGGAACAGCGGGATGAAGGCCACATCATCCATCGCGACCTTCGCCGCCGCCTGCAACAGGTGCGCCTGACCTTCGCGGTCCATCAGCGGCAGCGCTGCCACTGGGGCGAGCAATGCGTGGCGACGTTGAAACATCCTGGTGCAACCTTCGGCTTGAGTACGGCGGCCGCGCGACGCATGACAGCCTAGAGCAATATCGGATCAGATGGAATCATCCGATCCGATTTCTTGCTCTAGATTCAACGGCTTCTAGAGCACGAGATCGATCCACTTGGATCGATCGTGCTCTAGCGACTGCCATCGCGCGCTGCTAGCATCGCACGCAAAGCAACGGGTGGGACCTTCATGACCAAATTCCGTGTGGCGGCTGTGGCCGTCGTGTCGGCGATCCTGGCGAGCGATGGCGCCTCGGCGCAACGGGCGGCCGATACAATGGTGATGGCGGTTGGCGCGCCGATCACCAGCCTCGACCCGCATTTCCACCAACTGTCGCCGAACAACGCCATCGCCGACACGATCTTCGACACGCTGGTCCATACTGACGCGCAGGCGCGCAGCGTCCCCGGGCT
>JBBRWI010000414.1:0-1635 GCA_038249305.1 Acetobacterales bacterium | reverse complement strand
GTCGACCGTCTCGGGCTTCAGCCCGCCATAGGCCAGCTCCTGGATCCGATACGCGAGACGGCTCTGGATGTAGGCGCGGTTCCAAGGCGGCGGCTCCTTGCCGAACAACTCCCGCCATTGGTCCTTCAGCGTGGCGGTCGGCGCCGCCTGCAGTGCGGCGAGGCGGCTCAGCACCTGCGTCGGCGGGATCTTCGGGATGGTGGGCGCCGGCGCGAGCGCGGCGGTGGATCGTCTGGTCATGCGAGTCCCTTCCTGTTGGGGTTCGCATGCAGGCGCTGGTGGGCAGTCGAGTGAAGGCGACCGTCTCTCGCCTCCCGAGCTATCTCGGCATCCCGCGCGAGATCCTCAGCAGCGCGGCGGCGCAGCCGCACCAGGCCGGCGGCCAGGATGCTGCAGACCTCCCGAAGGTGCGGCGGGAGGTGGGCGTTGATGGGGGAGCGGGACGTGTTTGGCACGCCCCGCTGATGACAGAATCAGCGCGCCGAGTGCAATGCACTCATTGCAGCCAATATGCGCCCGATCAGCTTCCCAAATGCCGGCCGAGCCAAAGCACCCGGCCGATGACCGCAACCTCCTCCGGCGCCAAATCGGCGAAGGCTGGATAGTGCTCCTTGTTGTCAGAAATGATCGTGATCCGGCCCGTCACCGGGTGGGCCGCGACACGCTTCACCTGCAGACCGCCATCGGTTCGGATCACGTAGCTCCCATCCCGCTGCTGCGGACGCTGCTGGCCCATGTCGACCAGCACGGTATCGCCCTGCCTAAGCGTCGGCTCCATCGAATCGCCATCCACATTCAGCACCACCATGTCGCTGATGCTGCCCTTCGTGACGGTGCGCAGCCAATCCGCACGAAACGCGATGCGATGAACCGGAGAGCCGTCTTCTGGCTCCATCCCTGGGCCCGCGGAGACGCTGGTCTCATAGACCGGCAGCATCGCGAATCGGTCGCCACCTATCTGCACCACCTCCGGGATCGTTGTGCGCGTCCGCCCCGGGCCTGGCGCACCGCCCATCTCCAGATAGCCCAGGATGATGGGGATCTCGTGGGCGCGCATATGGCGCCTACCCGCCAACAACCTGCTGATTTGACTGTTATCCACGCCGAGTGCGGCGGCGAGGCCCTTCTGTGTTTTGCCCGGTCGGGACAGCCCCTCGCGGATTTCGTCGATGGTCAGCACGGCATGCGGCCCGCTCGATGGGAATTGGAGTCGGAGGGGATTGCGGACATGGCGATCGCCTTTGCAAGAGAATTCAGCATGGTTTCCGTGTGTATGGCTGTGGATATCGGGGATGGTGTTGCGTAACATGCAACATGGGTGAGGCCAAGAATATTTCCTGCAAATAGTGCATTGCTTCTCCGTCACCGCACACTCTACCCATCTCCCCATGCCCGAACCCGCCCACACCGTTCTCGCCCGTTTCGGGGGAGCAGGACCCCTCTCCCGATTGCTCGGCCTGGACCGCTGCACCGTCCATCGCTGGGCGCTGCCCAAGTCGCGCGGCGGCAGCGGTGGGCTCGTGCCGGCCAAGCACCATCTTCGCCTGCTGGCGCTCGCCACCACCCAAGGCGTGGCGCTCACCGCCGCCGATCTGGTTGGTACCGCCAATGCCTCGGGCGAGCCGCCCAAGGCCG
>JBBRWI010000413.1:0-1643 GCA_038249305.1 Acetobacterales bacterium | reverse complement strand
GTATGGGCGGCGCGATGCCGAACGTGGCCAGGGCGGAACGGCAGAAGGACCTGATCGATGACCAATGCGATCCGGACGACGTTCATTTGCGCAGCGTCGCGGCGGTCACCGGGTATTACATCCATGCCAGCGACGGTGAGATCGGCCATGTCGAGGATTTTCTCATCGAGGATGCCGATTGGAGCGTCCGATACCTCGTCATCGATACGAAAAACTGGTGGTTCGGTAAGAGCGTGCTGATCTCCCCGAATTCAGTGAAGACGATCGACTGGGGTAGCCAACTCGTGAACGTCGACATGGTTCGTCAAAAAATCAAAGACGCGCCTGAATACGATTCCTCCACGACGGTTGATCAGGCCTACGAGGAGAAGTTCGAGGCGCATTATGGCATCAAGCGCGGCGACCGATGATATCGCCTTGCGCATGGGCCAGCGCGGAACAGTTTGCCGAGGCTATGGCCTAGACGCTTGTGAGGCACCGCAAACCCTTAAAACAACCAGGAGTACGAAAGATGGCCGCAGGACAAAGCAGTGGGACCGGGGCAATGACCGAGATTGAAGACGAGAAAGTGAGGAAGAATGATATCCTCAGCAATCGCGACAAGGCGCAAAGGAAGCCCGGACGGAGCTTAGACGGCAGAGGCGTCCAGGTGGACGAGTACAAGGACAACCCGGCCAATCATCACCCTTCGAGCGGCGAGGTCGCGCAACCGGATGTCACGGAAACAGGCAAAGAAACGGCGATGCCGTCACCCAAAACCACGTAGCCGAAGAGGTGGCGCCGGGATTTAGGGCAGCCTGATCGAGTGGCAATCATGCCTGGCAGCGGCGAAGCCGCCGCGGTTCAGGAGAGCGGATAATGATGCGTGCCCGCCGGACGCACGGTGCCGGCTTTACGGCGGCGGCGGCACTGGTGGCGACTAAGCCCGAGAAGTCGCCGCCCGAACTGGTTAACCTTTTGGTTCGCTATTGCCGCTATGTCACGCGACCCGCCGCTTCACCACCTGCACCGACAGCGTCGCGGCTGCCAGATCGAACGTCGCGCCGGAGATGTTCCGCGCCATCACCCGCACCGTGTTGTTCGACCAAACGGCTGCATCGAGTTCGATGAAGCGCGTCGACGACACCAGCGACGCCGTTGCCATGTCGCCCGCCCGTGCCCCGCTGACCGTGACGTCGATGAGCGACGTCGCCCCCGGCGCCAGGCTGGGCAGGTCCCATGACACCTCGGCCGCGAATTCCCGCTGCCCCGACAGCGGCAGCAGCGGCGTGCCATTCAGCACCGCAGGCGCGGCCTCCGGCAGCCCGTAGAGCCTCAGCGACTGCAGGTCGATCGGCCCATCGAACCCGATCACCCCCACCTGCGCGTAGGCCACAGACGGGCCAACGCGGATGGTCTGCCGGCGGTTGAGGTTGGCATCATCCATCGGCGCGCCAGCGTTCCATCCCTTCGCCGGCCCGTTCCACTGCATGGTGGTGATCGAGGCCAGCACGTCGCCGGCGATGTCCGCCCGCACATTCCCCGCCCCATCGAACACCCGCACGAACAACCGCCCGCCCGAGGCGCCGCTCGTCAGCCAATGCGCGAGCGCGAATTCCTTCGCCTGGGAGGTATCGAGCATCCACCCCAGCCCGCGGTTCGCC
>JBBRWI010000412.1:0-1720 GCA_038249305.1 Acetobacterales bacterium | reverse complement strand
GTCGCACCCCGGCTGGTCAAGAAACGCCCCGCGGCCGAGGTCGAGGCCGAGGGCCGCGCGCTGCTCGCCCGCGTGGGCCTGGCCGCCAAGGTCGATGCCTACCCCGACGAATTGTCGGGCGGGCAGCAGCAACGTGTCGCCCTCGCCCGGGCGCTGGCGCTGAAGCCCGAAATCCTGCTGCTGGACGAGGTGACCGCGGCGCTCGACCCCGAACTGGTCGGGGAGGTGTTGGACACCATCCGCTCGTTGCAGGCCGATGGCATGACCATGCTGATCGTCAGCCACGAGATGGCCTTCATCCGCGAAGTCGCCGATCTGGTGGTCTTCATGGACGAGGGCCGCGTGGTCGAGGTCGGGCCGCCGGCGCAGATCCTGGACGCGCCGAAATCCGACCGGCTGCGCGATTTCACCGCCCGTATCCTGCGCCATTGAAGGAGGCCACCCGACCGACGCACCCTGTTCGCCGCGGGCTCCGCCGCCGCGACCCTGTTAGAACCTCCATCGCCAGCCAGATCGGCGTGCTGGAACTGACCTATGCGGCAAAGGTGATGAACACCAAGGGCTTTTCGGCGCTGCTGTGTTTCGGCACGGTGCTGCTGCTGTATGTCGCGATCTGCTTTCCCACCAAGATGCTTGGCGAAAAACTCGAACGCCGGCTGAACCGAGGGTCCTCCCATGCCACATGAACCCCCAGGGACCACGCTGCTGCGCGGCGCCATCGATTGCCACGTGCATTGCGCACCGCATCTGTCCGGCCGCAGCGTCAATGTCTTCGACGCGGTGCGCCAGGCCGCCGCCGCCGGGATGCGCGGCATTGGCATCATGTGCAATTTCCAGAACACCTCGGGGTTTGCAGCGCTCGCCAATGAGGAGTTGGGCAATCTGGGTTGCGAGGCGTTTGGTGGCGTCATCATGCAGCCGACCGCGGGCGGGGTGACGCTGGAGGTCGCCAAAGCCGCCATCGGCTACGGCTACGGCCCCGGCACGGGGGCAAAATTCGTCTCCCTGCCGACGCACCACACGAAGTTCATCGCCGAACGCGAAGGCCGCTCCCTAGCCTTCATCGAGACGACCTTTTCCGTGCCGCACAACGGCCTGGTGCCCGACCCGGTGCCGGCGATCATGGACCTCTGCGCCCAGAAGGACGTGGTCTTCGACTGCGGCCATGTCAGTGCGCCGGAGGCAGTGGCGCTGGCCGAGGAAGCGCGGAAGCGCGGTGTCACCCGCATCCGCACCCATGGCAGTCGCTACCCGGTGGATGCCATCGGTGCGATCACCGCGCTCGGTGGCTATGTCGAACTGTCCTTCTTCATCCTGACCCACGCGACCCAGGTGGGCTTGACGCATGTGGACGAGGAAAAACACAAGATCAGCGGCAGCAGCACGATCCAGGATTTCGCGCCCCGCATGCGGGCGGCGGGCGATCGCTGCATCCTGTCGTCCGACAGCGGGGTCTACCTGTTGCCGCCGCCGGTCGAGGCGCTCCGGCAATACATCATGCTCACCCAGTCCGAAGGCTTCTCCGACGCCGACATCCGCCGCATGACGCGGGACAATCCGGCGGCGCTGTTCGGCATCGCGCTTTAGCAGGCTGCGGAAATTCGGCTGGTCAAATCGGCCCTGATCTGATTCGTTGTTTGCGCGGATTGGGGAGTGGTTTGATGCGCGGTGCGGATCGTCAGACATGTGCGATGTTCAGCTATTTGAGCCCGGAGGGGAT
>JBBRWI010000411.1:0-1730 GCA_038249305.1 Acetobacterales bacterium | reverse complement strand
GGTGCGACGATCGAGGCGGCTTTCGGTTCACCAGACATCGCCGGCTCATCATTGGGTGGCTAAAGGCTCAGCCGCCTACGCAAGGACACGCCGGATGCGAAAAGCGCAGACGCACCCGCCATCGCCGGCGGCATGGGCCCCGTGATGCTTGAGCAAGGCCGCAAGCCGACCGGCGACGTCGCGCCCCCCGGCACCTATGCGATCGCCGCGGCATCGGGGGGGATGGTGGGCCACGACGTGTTCATCGACAGCGAGCGGGCGCCGACCAGCCTCGGCGCGTCGCTGGTGATGGCGAGTGAGCGCACGGCCTTGCGCCTGAACGGGCTGACCAACCGCGGCGTGCAGGTCTGGCCGCCGATGGGCGGCAACGCCTTTGTCGTGGACCATTTCTGCGCCGGCGTCCCGCTGCCCAAGCCGCTGGTGGGGGAGGGGGTGGCCGAGATCGCCGACCGGTTGCAGCGCCTGTCCCGCCAGCACCGCTGGATGCGTCTTGAGATATTGCAGAGCTTTGGCGGCTTGGATGGCTTCACCAAGGCGCGGGGTGAGGGCTGATGGCGCGCCAGGCTTTGGTCCACCGCCTGCCCGCCGCACACCCCGGCGATGTGGCGCCGCTCGCGGCGCTGATCGACAGCGGCGCGCTGGACCCTGCCGGCATCGTGGCGATCCTGGGCAAAACCGAGGGTAATGGCTGCGTCAATGATTTTACGCGCGCCTTTGCCGTGCAGTCGCTGGCGGCGATGCTGGCGCAGCGCCTGGGCACGACGCCGGAAGCGGTTCTGCAAAAGGTCGCCATGGTGATGAGCGGCGGCACCGAGGGCGGACTGTCGCCACACTGGCTGGTGTTTTCGGTGGTGGAGGGCGGCGCGCCCAATCCCCTGGGCGCGCTGGCCATCGGCACCGCCTTCACCCCCGACCTGCCGCCCGAGGCTCTGGGCCGAGCCGCCCAGGCCGCAGCCACCGCCATCGCTGTGCGTGAAGCCATGGCGCAGGCCGGCATCACCGATGTGCACTATGTCCAGGTCAAGACGCCGCTGCTTACCAGCGAACGCATCGCTGTGGCGCAGGCGCCCGTCGTGACCCACGACACCTATGCCAGCATGGGGTATTCGCGCGGCGCCTCGGCGTTGGGCGTGGCGCTGGCGCTGGGGGAGATCGCGGCCGTCACCGATGACATGGTGCTGCGCGATGCAACGGCCTTCAGCGGTCGCGCCGCCTGTTCGGCCGGGGTGGAACTGACGCGGAACGAGGTGGTGGTGCTGGGCATGAGCGCCGATTGGGCCGGGGACCTCGTGATCGCGCATGACGTGATGGCCGATGGCATCGACCTCGACGCCGTGCGCCGGGCGCTGGCCGGGGCCGGGCTGGCGTTGGGGCCGGGGCAATTGGCCGATGCGTCACGGCTGGTGGCGATGCTGGCCAAGGCGGAACCCGCGGCCTCGGGCCGCATCCGTGGGCTGCGCCACATCATGAACGACGACAGCGACATTAATGCCACGCGCCATGCGCGGGCGCTGGTGGGGGGTGTGATTGCGGCGGCGACGGGGCGGACGGATGCGTTTGTCTCGGGTGGGGCGGAACACCAGGGCCCGGATGGCGGAGGGCCGGTGGCGGTGGTGGCGCGGCGCTAGAGCACGATCGATCCAAGTGGATCGATCTCGTGCTCTAGAAGCCGTTGAATCTAGGGCAAGAAATCGGATCAGATGATTCCATCTGATCCGATATTGCTCTAG
>JBBRWI010000410.1:0-1769 GCA_038249305.1 Acetobacterales bacterium | reverse complement strand
GGTCACGCTGCGCATTTCGGCCAGCATGCGGGCGACATCGGGAAAGGTTGCGATGCTCCGGCCGCCCTGTTCCCGCCCGGCGGCATAGGCCTCGGCCAGCGCCAGTGCCCTCGCACCCTGCCCCACCCCCTGCACGCCGACGCCCAGCCGGGCCGCGTTCATCATGGCAAACATCGCCGGCAGGCCACGGTGGGGTTCGCCGATCAACTCGGCCTCGGCGCCGTCGAACAGCATGATGCAGGTCGGGCTGGCGTGGATGCCCATCTTGTGTTCCAGCCCGCCGCAGGCGACGCCGTTGCGGCGGCCGTCAGGCATGGTCTTGGGTGCGGCGAACAGGCTGATGCCGCGGGAGCCCTCGGGCGCCCCCGGCAGCCGGGCCAGGACCAGGTGCAGGATGTTGCGGGCCAGGTCGTGGTCGCCCCAGGTGATATAGATCTTCTGGCCGAACAGTCGGTAGCCGCCCTGCCCGTCGGGTTCGGCGCGGGTGCGCAGGGTGGACAGGTCGCTGCCAGCCTGGGGTTCGGTCAGGCACATGGTCCCAGTCCAGCGCCCCGACGCGAGGTCGGGCAGCCAGCGCGCGGCCTGGTCGGGGGTTGCGTGATGGGCCAGCAATTCGACGGCGCCAGCGGTCAGCAGCGGCCCGAGGGTAAAGGCCATGTCGGCCGCGCTGCACAATTCCTGCACCGCCGACCACAGCGCATGCGGCAGCCCCTGCCCGCCATGCGCCACCGGGGCGGCGAGGGATTGCCAGCCGCCCTCGATCCACTGCTGATACAGCGGCCCATAATGCGGCGGCACGCGGACCACGCCGTTTTCCAGCCGCGCGCCATGGCGGTCGGCGTCCTGCCAGCCGGGGGCGATGGCGTCGCGCGCGAAGCGTTCGGCCTCGCGGATCACGGCCTCGATGTCGGCGGCGTCGAGCGGCGCGCCGGCGGCGGCGGTCAGGCCGGGCAGATCGACGATGCGGGTCAGCCCCAGGATCAGGTCGTCGGCGGCGGTGGTCATGCCCAATTCCTTCGCAACGCGGCCGATGGCGGTGCCTGGCCGGCGGCCCAGGCTGGCAATTCGGGGTCGCCGCTGGCCATGGCCAGGCCAAGCAGCGCGCCGAACTTGAAGCCATGGCCGGAAAAGCCCGACATCACCCAGGCATCGGGGCCGAGCGGTTCCACGATGAATCGTTCCCGCGGCTCCACGTCATAGTAGCACGCCTGCCCGCCCAGCACGCGATAGGCACCAAAATCGCGCAGGCGGGGCCGAACGAAGGCCAGGACTTCCTCGATCTCGGCGGGGCTGGCGACGCGGTCATCCTCGGCGTCCCCGGCCAGCGAAAAGCGATGATCGCCGACCTTCAGCGGCGTGCCGGCGACGGGCGGGACGGCGTAGAAGCCGCCCTTATCGGCCTCGTCGAAGGACGGCAGGTCGAGCAGCATCGGCGAGCGCTCCCACAGCCCCGGCGGCGGCGCGAGGTAGGCCAGCACCTGGCGCGACGCCGTGACCCTGGCGCCGAGGCCTGGCAAGAGGCGCGGCGCCCAGGGGCCGGCTGAGACGACCAGGCGGTCGCCGGCGCGGCTGGTGCCGTCGGACAGGTGCAGGGTCGCGCGGGCTGGATCGACCTCGACCACTTGGGCGCGTTCGAAGGCTACCCCGCGCGCCGCCAGATGTGCGGCCAGCGCCGCCACGATGCGGTCGGCCAGCAACACCCCGCCGGGGGCCAGCGCATAGGCGGCGAACAGATGGTCGGGCGCCAGGGCGGGGCAGAGGGCGAGCGT
>JBBRWI010000409.1:0-1769 GCA_038249305.1 Acetobacterales bacterium | reverse complement strand
CTTGGATGCCCGCGGCGCATTGCCTGGGCCTGCGGCCAATCGGGCCGAATTCGTAGCCCTGGCCGACCGGCTCGATGCGACCCTGGCGCGGTTGCGCGCGGCCGCCGAGCCGCCGGTCCCGGCCAACAGCGCTGCGGTTGAGGAATAAGGCCCGATGGCCCAGGTCACCGTCCGCGTCGGCGGCTATTCGCACCCGGTCTCCTGCGAGGATGGCCAGGAGGCGCATCTCGTGGCGCTGGCGGCCGAGTTGGATCGAAGGGTCACCTCGATCCGCGCCATGGGCGGCCAATACGGCGAGTCGCGGCTGCTGCTGCTGGCCGGGCTGCTGCTGGCCGATGAGTTGCACGACATGCGGGTGGACCTGTCCGCCGCCCGCGCCGGGGCGAATGCGCCGCCCGGGGCTGTTCCCGCCGACCCACGCCTGGCTGAACGCATCGCCCGGCTCGCCGACCGGATCGAAGGCATTGCCGCAACCCTCGACCGGGCCTAAGTCTGTCGGGCGGGGCTGCCCGGTTTGTTGAGGCAAGCACATCCCCGGGGCCAATGAGCAACCTCCGGGAGCTGGCTCTGCCCGGATCGTGGTCCGGGTATCTGGCGCCCACCTGCACCAGCAGGTCCATGGAGGATGACAAGCCGACGGCCATGGCGGCTCCGCGCCTTTTTGCGTTCCAGGTAGAGCATTGATGGACCAGGACGTGGCCGGCGACACGCCCGATGATCCGATGTTGCGCGCCGCCAAGGCAACGATGCGGCGCGCCGCCCTGATCATGCGGGCTGGGCAGGATCCGCTGCTGGGGGTGGGCATGGCCGACCACCTGCTCGCGGATGCCCGCCCCCCGGCCGACGCTGTTGTCGCGGGCTACGCGCCGATCGGCACCGAGATCGACCCCCGCCCGCTGCTGGCCGCCCTGGAACGCCGTGGCCATCGCCTGGTGCTGCCGGTGACGCCGCCGCGTGGCCAGCCGCTGCGCTTCCGTCACTGGCGGTTTGGCGCGCCGCTGGCCACCGGCGTCATGGGCACGCGCCACCCGGCCGATGGCGAATGGCTCGATCCCGATTGGCTGCTGGTGCCAATGCTGGCTTTCGACCGGGCTGGGCGGCGGCTGGGCTATGGCGGCGGCTACTACGACCGGGCCCTGGCCGGGCTGCCGGCGGCCATCGCGGTGGGTGCGGCGTTCGCCGTGCAGGAAGTGCCGCAGGTGCCCGCCGGGCCGAACGACCGCCGCCTTGGGCTGATCGCCACCGAAACCGGCCTGATCGCGACAGGAGCCTGACCGCGTGCGTATTCTTTTTTTGGGCGATGTCGTGGGCCGGTCGGGCCGTGATGCCATCGTCGCCCACCTGCCCGGGCTTCGCGCCCGCCTGGCCGCCGACCTTGTGGTGCTGAATGGGGAGAATGCGTCCCACGGCTTCGGCCTCGCACCCGACATGGCGCGTGCCTTCCTCGTTGCCGGCGCCGATGTGGTAACGCTCGGCAACCACGCCTGGGACCGCAAGGAGATCATTCCCTTCCTCGAAACCGAGCCCCGCGTCATCCGCCCGCTGAACTATCCGCCCGGTACACCGGGCCGCGGCCATTATGAGGTGGTGCTGCCCGATGGTCGCCGCGCCCTGGTGCTGCAGGCCATGGGGCGGCTGTTCATGGAGGCGCTGGACGACCCGTTCCGTGGCACCCAGGCGCTGTTGGCGCCTTATCGGCTGGGGGTGGGGGGGGTTGCCGCCATCATCATCGATTTCCACGCCGAGGCGTCGAGCGAGAAGCTGTCCTT
>JBBRWI010000408.1:0-1773 GCA_038249305.1 Acetobacterales bacterium | reverse complement strand
GCGGCATAGCGCGCAGCCAGATGGGTCGCGACGATGCCGGTGCCGACCATGCGGTCCTGCAGGCTGGCGTGGCTGTCGTAGATGCGCAGCAGCCCCGGCACCTCGGCCGCGATGGCGGCGATGGCGGCGCGCAGCGTGGCGATGCCACCGGCGGAAAGGTCGGTCGCGACCCCGCCGGGCAGCACGCGGTCCATCATCAAACGGTGGCCGAAGGCGGCTTCGCAGGCGCGCAGAAGGCCTTCGCGCAGAAATCCGGTGCGGGCCTGGGGGAAGGCGAAGGAGGCATCGTTGCAGACGAACCCCCAATCGTTCAGGTGGTTGGCGATGCGTTCGCATTCCGCCATCGCCGCGCGCAGCCAGACCGCGCGCGGCGGTGGGGCATGGCTGGCCGCGGCCTCGGCCGCGCGGGCGAAGGCGAGCGAATGGGCCACCGTGCTGTCGCCCGAAATGCGCCCCGGGAACACCGAGGCCGTGCGCGGGCTCTTGCCCCGCATCAGCCCCAGCGTCCCCTTGTGGGCATAGCCCAGGCGCACTTCCAGCCGCACCACCGCCTCGCCCTGGACGTGGAAGCGGAAATGACCGGGTTCGATGATGCCGGCATGGATCGGTCCGACCGGGATTGTATGGATGCCATCGCCCGCGACCGGCAGGAAAACGGGCTGCGGTGCGGCGCCTTCGCGCGGCCTGGGCCGGGCGGAAAACGGTGCCGTGACTGGCCAGCGCCCGTGGTCGAGCCACGGCCGGCGGTCCACTGCATCGACCGCATCGATGCCCCAGAGGTCGCGCGCCGCGCGTTCCATCAGCGCCGCCCCCGGCCGGGCCGGGCTCAGCGCGGCATAGGCCGCGCCATCCGCCGAGGCGAGCAGCACGTCCTCGGTTTCCTCATCCAGGAAGGCGGCATGCACCACCCCGGCCTCCCCCCAAAGGCCCAAAAGCGCGAGGCGCGGTTCGCTGGCCAGGGCGCCAGGCAGCGCGGCCCAGGCATCGGTGGCGAGCACATGCCGCGCCGTGGCGCCGCCCAGGGCGACAGCCCGGCCCGAGCGGATCAGCGTGGTGGCCGGCCCGCTCATCGCCCGATCACCCGGGCCGCGGCGGCCAGCACCGCGCCCATCGGCCCCGGCAAGCCGAACCCGACAACGGCGGCGACGGCCAGATGCAGCCAGACCGGCCCGAGCGTGGTCCAGGCCCCCGCCAGCGCGGGGGTGGGCGGCGGCGCGACATCCGGCGTCGCCGGGCCGAGGCACAGGCGCTGCAAGGCGGTCACCAGCGCCACCCCCGCAACCAGCAGCCCCAGGCCGAGCGGCAGCAGCAGCCAGGGTGCCGCGCCACCGGCCAGCAGCAGAAGCCAGACCTCCGACACGAACAGCGGGAACGGCGGCAGCCCGGCCAGCCCCGCGATGCCGAGCAGCAGCCCCCAGCCGAGGCGCGGATCAGAAGCGACCAGCCCCGAGATATCGGCCATCTTCTGGCTGCCCTTCAGCAGCACCGCCCGGCCCACCGCGAAGAACACCGCCGATTTCAGCAGCGAATGGCCAAGCATGTGCAGCAGCCCCGCCGGCGCCCCGCCGGGGATGGCAAAGCAGATAGCGGCGATGCCGATGTGTTCGATGCTGCTCCAGGCGAACAGCCGCCGGGCGTCGCGCCGGCGCCACAGCGCCAGGCTAGCCAGCAGCAGTGAGGCGAGGCCCAGGCCCATCAGGAACGGATAAGGCCCCACCGCGGCCGGATTGGCGCCGATGATGCTGCCGACGCGCAGGATCGCATGCAGCGCCG
>JBBRWI010000407.1:0-1854 GCA_038249305.1 Acetobacterales bacterium | reverse complement strand
TGACGGGCCTGTTCCTCGGCGTCGGCATCGTCCTCGTGGACTTCAAGATCGAATTCGGCCGCCTGTATGAGAACGAGGAGATGCGGATCGTCCTGGCCGATGAGATCAGCCCCGACAACTGCCGGCTCTGGGACAGCAAGACCGGCGAGAAGATGGACAAGGACCGCTTTCGCCGCGACCTGGGCAAGGTCGAGGAAGGCTACCAGGAAGTCGCCCGCCGGCTTGGCATCCTGCCCGAAGCGGGGGTGCGCGACCTCAAGGGGCCGGAGTTGATGCAGTGAGGCCCCGGCCATGAAGGTGCGGGTTACCGTCATGCCCAAGACCGGCGTGCTCGACCCACAGGGCAAGGCCATCGGCCACGCGCTCGGCGAACTCGGCTTTGCCGGCGTGGGCTTGGTGCTGACCGGCAAGATCATCGAACTCGACCTGGCCGAAACCGACCCCGCCGCCGCCCGCGCCGCGGCCGAGGCGATGGCCCGCCGCCTGCTGGCCAATACCGTCATCGAATCCTTCCGGGTCGAGGTCGCCTGACCCGCCATGATGAAGACCTCGGTCCTGATCGTGGCGGTGCTGACGGTGCTGATCGCGACCGGGCTGCGCTGGCGCGATGAACGGGTGGCGCAACTGGCGCCCAAGCGCCCGGCGCCGCGCGGCCTGGTCGCCGCGATCAAGGCCAAGGCCAATCGCTGGGTGACCGCGGCGACGCTGGCCGTGGTCGCGACGCTGGTGATCCTGGGCGGGATGCACTGGCTCAACGTCTGGGCCAGGTAGCCACCATGAACGCCGCGATCATCCTCTTCCCCGGCACCAACCGCGAACGCGACATGGCGATCGCCCTGCACCGCGCGACAGGCCGCAAGCCTGCGATGGTGTTCCACCGCGACACCGCCCTGCCGCCGGGAACCGACCTCGTGGTGCTGCCCGGCGGCTTCAGCCACGGCGACTACCTGCGCTGCGGCGCGATGGCGGCCCTTTCGCCCATCATGGCCGCGGTGCGGGATTTTGCCGCGCGCGGCGGGCATGTGCTCGGCGTCTGCAACGGCTTCCAGATCCTGTGCGAGGCCGGGCTTCTGCCGGGCGTGCTGCTGCGCAACGCGGGCCTGCGTTTCCTGTCGATGGATTGCGTGCTGCGTGTGGAACGCGCCGGCACCGCCTTCACCAGCCACTGGCCACAGGGGGCCACCTTCCGCGCGCCGATGGCGCATGGCGATGGCAACTACTTCGCCGATGACGCGACGCTCGACCGGCTGGAAGGCGAGGGGCTGGTGGCCTTTCGCTATGCCGGTGAGAACCGCAACGGCGCGGCACGGGACATCGCCGGCATCCTGTCGCCCAACCTGCGCGTGCTCGGGCTGATGCCCCACCCCGAGGACTACGTGGACCCGCTGATGGGCGGCACCGACGGGCTGCCGCTGTTCACGAGCCTCGCGGAAAGCCTGCGCGCGATCGCGCAACCGGCGTAACGCTTCCTTCGCCTTTGGACGGCTAAAGCCCGTCCTCCCACAGCGACAGGTCGCCTGGAGCATGTCTCGACCGACCGATGATGTGACCAATTGGATGACCATGTTTCGCTGGATCGTGAAACTGATCCGCGACGAATACGGCGTCGATGAAGCCCGCCTGACCCGCCACGCCCTGCTGGAAACAGAAATCGGCCTGTCGATCGAACAGATCGAAGACGTTCTGGGCCATATCGGCGAGAGTTTTGCCCTGCGCTTCCCCGAGGGCACGCTGGACGAAATCCTGCGGCTGGAGGAACTCTGCATGACCGCAGCCTGGGCCAAGGGCCTCTACAAGCGGCCGGAATTTCTCTCCGATGCTTTTGCGGCGACCTGCCGGGGCGCCAATCCCGGG
>JBBRWI010000406.1:0-1885 GCA_038249305.1 Acetobacterales bacterium | reverse complement strand
GCCTGCTGGCCGCCCGACTTTCGCGGCAGAAAGCCGAGGTCGTGGCGGCGCTGCATCCCGATGCCCTGGTCCTGGCCGCCGATACGGTGGTCGGCGTCGGTCGCCGCATCCTGCCCAAGGCCGAGACCGAGGCCCAGGCGGCTGCCTGCCTCGATCTGCTCTCGGGCCGGCGGCACCGGGTCTATACCGGGGTCGAGGCGATCCACCCCGGCGGGCGGCGGTCGCGGCGGCTGGTGTGCAGCGTGGTCGGCTTCCAGCGGCTGACCGCCCAGCAACGCGACGCCTACCTCGCGGGCGGGGAGTGGCGCGGCAAGGCCGGGGGCTACGCCATCCAGGGCGCTGCCGAGGGGTTCTGCCGTTTCCTGTCAGGCAGTCATTCCAATGTGATCGGGTTGCCGTTGTTCGAAACGGCGCAGATGCTGCGCGGGTTGGGGTGGCTGGTGCCGTGACTCGCAGCGCGATCTTTTCCTCCGTCTCCCCCGGTGAACGCCGGGTCGGGATGTGGCGCCAGGGGGTGCTTGAGGGCGCCTGGGTGGAACGCCCCGCCCGCCCTGAAGGCGTGGGCGACCTGGTGCTGGGCCGCGTCGTGTCGGTGGCGCCCGCCATGGCAGGTGTCTTCGTCGCGATGCCGGACGCTGAGACCGGGTTCCTGCCGGAATCGGAGGCGCGCGACCGCGACATCACCGAGGGCGCGATCCTGGCGGTGCGGGTGACCCGCGCGGCCCAGGGCGGCAAGGGGCCGCGTCTTACTGCCCGCGTGCCGGCGGGGACCGATGTCTCGGGTACGGCGCCCTGTCTGATCGCGCGCGGGCCGGATGCGGCCCTGCGCATGGCCGAGGCGTTTCCCGGCCTGGCCGTCGTCACCGACGACGCGGCCGAGGCGGGGCGCCTGCGCGCGACCCTGGGCCTGGGGCGCGTCGGCCTGGTGGCCAGCGCCTTTGACGACGCGGCGGAGGATGATTTCGCGGCACTGGCCGAGCCCGAGGTGCCGCTGCCGAACGGCGGGCGACTGACCATCCAGGTGACCCGCGCGCTGACCGCGATCGACGTGGACGCGGGGCCGCATGCGGCGCGGGATGCGAGTGCCGCCCGTGCGCTGAACCAGGCGGCGCTGGTCGAGGCTGCGCGCCAGATCCGGCTGCGGCATCTCGCAGGCGGCATCCTGCTGGATGCGGCTGGGATGCCGGCCAAGGCGCGGTCGGCACTGCTTGAACCCTTCAAGGCGGCGCTGAAACCGGACCCGCTGGCGACCGTGGTCGGGCTGTCGGGCCTTGGTTTCATCGAGGTGCGGCGGGCCCGGCTGTATCCGCCCCTGCATGAGCTGATGAACAGCCCGCTGGGCCAGGGCCTGGCGGCGTTGCGGGCGGCGTTGCGCGAGGCGCGGGCCATGCCGCGCGCTGCCCTGGCGCTGCGGGCCAGCCCCGCCGTCATTGGCGCGCTGCAAGGCCTGCCGGGAGCGCTGGAGGCCTTTGCCGCCGGGACGGGGTATGCGTTGGCCCTGCGCCCCGATCCCGAGGCCCATCGGCCCAGGCTGGAGGACGCGCATGGCTAGCACGCCGCGCCCCTGCCCGATCTGTGGACGGGCACCGGCCGCGCCACACCGGCCGTTCTGCTCGGACCGCTGCCGCCAGGTCGATCTGGGGCGGTGGTTGACGGGGGTTTATGTCGTGCCCGGGTCGCCGCAGGACCCGGTTGACGAGGTGCCCCCCGATGAGGACTGACCGCGTGCGGGTGGACAGGGGGCCGGGGTTTGGGTAATCCCGCGGTCTCGACCGGCGTCCGGCCTTTTTATGGTCGGATGACTTTGGGCCCAGGTAGCTCAGTTGGTAGAGCATGCGACTGAAAATCGCAGTGTCGGTGGTTCGATTCCACTCCTGGGCACCAT
>JBBRWI010000405.1:0-1926 GCA_038249305.1 Acetobacterales bacterium | reverse complement strand
GCCGCCCTGGTGCTGGCCGATGCCGATACCGCCGCGGCCCTGGCCAAGTCCGTGCGCGTGCGGGCCGCCGTGCAGGTCAATGATTTCCTGCCGATCTCCGCCCGCGACATCATCCGCTTCGAGGGCTGCGCCCGCGCTTGGGCGGCGGCCCATGCCGCGGCCGGGACCTCCATCGCCGACCTGGACCTGGTCGAAACCCACGACTGCTTCACCATCGCCGAGTTGATCGAATACGAAGCGATGGGCCTGGTGCCCGAAGGCCAGGGCGCACGCGCGATCCTGGAGGGCTGGACCGCCGCCGATGGCCGCCTGCCGGTGAACCGTTCCGGTGGGCTGAAGTCCAAGGGCCACCCGATCGGTGCGACCGGCGTGTCGATGCATGTGCTGGCGGCGATGCAACTGGCGGGGCAGGCGGGCGCGATGCAGTTGCCGCGGGCGGATCTGGCCGGTGTGTTCAACATGGGCGGGGCCGCGGTCGCCAATTACGCGACGATTCTGGAAAGGGTGCGGTAGCGGCACATCCGGTTGCGGTGATCCACCGACGCTTTAGCGCCGGCATCACAATCTTTTGTTCATCCGATCCCGCGACGATGCGTCTCTGCCATGGATTGAGCGCATGCCGCATACCGATCACGCCGATGTCTGCGCCCTCCATGCACGCCGTCGCGAACCGCATCCCCCGCGGTTCTCCCTGGGCGCCAGCAGCGTGCGGCTGGGTCCGGGCGCCGCGCCGGGTCCGATCAGCCTCGTCCCTTCGCCTTGGCTGCCCCATGGGCTGACACGGGACAGTCCGGCCGCTGACCGTGTGACCGGGCTGCCAGGCCGGCTCGCTTTCCTGGACTGCCTGCCGGTTGCCCTGGCCGCGGGCCCGTCAACGTTGGTGGTGCTGAAACTGGACCGGCTGGCCGCGATCAACGACACCCTCGGCCATGCGATCGGTGATGCGATGCTGCGGGCGGCGGCCACGCGCCTGCGCGAAGGCGTGCGCAAGCCCGACCTGGTCGCTGCCCTGGGCGGTGCCGCCTTTGCCGTGCTGATCCCCGATGTCGCGACGGAGGAGGTCGCCGCGACCCTGGCCGGGCGACTGGTCGAGCAGCTTTGCCGCCCCTATTCCCTTCAGGCAACCCTGGCCGTGACGGGGGCCATGGCGGGATTCGCCCTGGCGCCGCGCGACGGCACGCGGCCCGATGACCTGCTCCGTCGGGCCGGCCTCGCGCTCGACAGCGGCCGCGCCGATCTTGGCTTCGCGCGTGCCATCGGCTTCGCGCCCGGTTTGGAGACGGATGCGCATGCGCGCCTCTGCACCGAAGCGGCCCTGCGCCGCGCCCTTCCGCGCGGCGAACTGGAACTGCACTACCAGCCGCAGGTCTCGACCGCCCATGGCGAGGTCTTGGGCTTCGAAGCCCTGTTGCGCTGGCGCCGGGACGGCGTCCTGGTCGCCCCCGCGAGCTTCCTGCCGGTTGCCGAGGCCAGCGGCCTGATCCTGCCGATCGGCGCCTGGGTGTTGCGCGAAGCCTGCCATACCGCGATGGCCTGGCCGGAGGAGATGTCCATCGCGGTCAATGTCGCGGCCCTGCAATTCGCCGATGGCCGCCTGGTTCACACCGTGCGCGCGGCCCTGGACAGCACCGGCCTGCACCCGTCGCGCCTGGAGTTGGAGATCACCGAAAGCGCGTTGCTGCGCCATGGCGCCGATACGCTCGACCAGTTGCGCGCGTTGCGGGCGATGGGCGTGCGCATCGCGATGGATGATTTCGGCACGGGCTTCGCATCGCTGTCGCAACTGCACGCCTTCCCCTTCGACCGGCTGAAGATCGACCGCAGTTTCGTGGCCGAGATCGAGCAGGGCGGCAGTGCCGCGGCCATCGTTGCGACCATCGCCGAACTGGGCGGCCGGATGGGGCTCGAAACCGTGGGGGAGGGGGT
>JBBRWI010000404.1:0-1926 GCA_038249305.1 Acetobacterales bacterium | reverse complement strand
GGTTTGGCTACATGTCGCGCGCGACGCAGCATCAGAGGCGGACCCATGGCACGGATTTTGATCACCTCGGCCATTCCCTATATCAACGGGATCAAGCACCTTGGGAACCTTGTGGGCAGCCAGTTGCCCGCTGACCTTTTCGCCCGCTTCAACCGCGCCATGGGCAATGAGGTGATGTTCATCTGCGCCACCGACGAACACGGCACCCCGGCCGAACTTGCCGCCGCCAAGGCTGGCAAACCGGTGGATGTCTACTGCGCCGAAATGCACGCCGTGCAGGCCGAGATTGCGCGCGGCTTCCGGCTGTCGTTCGATCATTTCGGCCGCTCCTCCAGCCAGCGCAACCACCGCCTGACCCAGCATTTTGCCGGGCGTCTGGCGGAAAACGGGTTGATTGAGGAAGTGTCGGAAAAGCAGGTCTATTCCATCGACGATGGCCGCTTTCTGCCGGACCGCTACATCACCGGCACCTGCCCGAACTGCGGCTATACGGCCGCGCGCGGTGACCAGTGCGAAAACTGCACCAAGCAGCTGGACCCGACGGATCTGATCAACCCCCGCTCCTCGATCTCTGGCAGCACAAACCTTGAGGTGCGGGAAACCAAGCACCTTTACCTGCGCCAGCGGTCCTTGCGCGACAAGCTGGAGGCATGGATCGACAGCAAGCGTGACTGGCCGATCCTGACGACCTCGATCGCCAAGAAATGGCTGAACGACGGTGACGGGTTGCAAGATCGCGGCATCACCCGCGATCTGCACTGGGGCATTCCGGTGAAGAAGGGTGACCAGCCCTGGCCGGGGATGGAGGGCAAGGTTTTCTACGTCTGGTTCGACGCCCCCATCGAATACATCGCCGCCACCGCCGAATGGGCCGATGCCAATGGCAAGCCTGACGCAGACTGGGAACGCTGGTGGCGCACCGACAAGGGTGCTGCGGACGTGACCTATTACCAGTTCATGGGCAAGGACAACGTGCCCTTCCACACCCTCAGTTTCCCCGCCACGATCCTTGGGTCGGGTGAGCCGTGGAAGATGGTCGACTACCTCAAGTCCTTCAACTACCTCAATTATGACGGCGGCCAATTCTCAACCTCGCAGGGCAGGGGGGTCTTCATGGATCAGGCCCTGTCGATCCTGCCCCCCGACTATTGGCGCTGGTGGCTTCTGTCCCACGCGCCCGAATCCAGCGACAGCGAATTTACCTGGGAAAACTTCCAGACCGCCGTGAACAAGGACCTCGCCGATGTGCTGGGCAACCTCGTCAGCCGTGTGACCAAATTCGCCGTGGCCAAGTTCGGCAATGACGTGCCTGCCGGCGGCCACTTCGGCCCCTTGGAAACCGCCCTCATCGCCGACCTTGGCGCGCGGATCGACGATTACACCCGCCTGATGCAGGCGATGGAGGTCCGCAAGGCCGCCGCCGAATTACGCGCGATCTGGGTGATCGGCAACGAATACCTGCAAGCCGCCGCCCCATGGTCTGTCGTCAAGACCGACCCCGAACAGGCGCAGGCGATCATCCGTCTGTCGCTGAACCTGATCCGGGTCTATGCCGTCTTGTCCGCGCCGTTCATTCCAGATGCGGCGGCGACAATGCTGGCCGCCATGGGCACGGATGATCAGTCATGGCCGCATGACATCTCGGCCGCGATGCGGACGCTGCCGCCGGGCCATGCCTTCAGCGTGCCGGAAAACCTGTTCCGCAAGATCACCGATGAAGAGCGCGTCGATTGGCAGACCCGCTTTTCGGGTGTCCGCGCCTGACCTGTGGGTTTCCGAGTATTGCTGCGCTGCGGAAGACCTTCCGCTGCAGCCGCAGAAACTGCGCCTTCGCGCGCGATTTTTCGCTGGAATAGCCCCTTAGCGGGAAGATATTCTGCCGACGCCAGAATCTCTGGAAACTGCGCCACGCATTGCGGTGCTATC
>JBBRWI010000403.1:0-1927 GCA_038249305.1 Acetobacterales bacterium | reverse complement strand
TCCGACCGCTTCGGGCTATGGATCGGCTTTCACAACTGCGACCAGCCGACCTTCTTCGCCATGGTCGAAGCCTATGCCGCGGCCCATGGCATCGACGTCGCGCCCGAGGTGCTGCGGCGCGAAGCCCAGGCCTGGCAGGTCGGTCGCGGCGCCAGGTCGGGCCGCGTGGCTTGGCAGTTCGTGCTGGACCTGGCGGCCCGCCATGGCGTCGATATCCACGCCTGACCACAACGAACCGTGCCAATGGCCACGCTGGTCCGATTGCTGCGCCACATCCGGGCGCATCCGCTGGCAGGCCAGGCGCCCTGGGCCGCCGTCTGGCGCTTCCTGCGCTGGCAGGCGGTGTCCCGGCTGACCGGGCGGCCGATGATCGTACCCTACGTCGGTGCAACGCGGCTGACGCTGCGGCGCGGCCTGTCCTCGGCGACCGGCAGTTATTATGTCGGGCTGACCGACCCCGCCGAGATGGGTTTCCTGCTGCACCTGCTGCGGCCGGACGACCTGTTCGTCGATGTCGGCGCGAATATCGGTGCCTATACGATCCTGGCCGCCGGCGTCTGCGGCGCATCGGTGCGCGCTGTCGAACCAGCGCCGGCTGTGCTGCCGCATCTGGCGGAAAACCTGGCGCTGAACGGCATCGCGGCACTGGTCGCCATCGACCCGACCGCACTCGGCGAGGCGGAGGGTCCGGCGCGGCTTTCGGCCGGGCTCGGCGCCGCCAATCGCATCCTGCCGACGGGCCGCGACACGGGCGGGGTCAGCGTGCCGATGACCACGCTCGACGCGCTGCTGGCCAGCGCGGTGCCGGTGCTGCTGAAACTGGATGTCGAAGGGCATGAGGCGCCGATCCTGCGCGGCGCTGGCCGGACCTTGGCGGCAGCGACCCTTCGTGCCGCGATCATCGAGACGAACGGGCATGGCGATGATGCGGCGGTGCACGCGCTGATGACGGCGGCGGGGTTTACGGCCGCGGCGTATGATCCGGCCACGCGCGCCTTGTCGCCGCGCCAGGGGCCGGGGTTTCCGAATACGCTTTATATGCGCGACGCCCGCTGGCTCGCCGAACGACTTGCGGCCGGTGCCGCCTATGAAGTGCTGGGGCGCCGATTCTAGGCCGCGGCGGTCCGATACTGGCCGCGTCCCCAGGGTTCGGCACCGCCGGCTGGACGACGCCGCCAGTCCAGCCCAATGCGAAAGACGTGACCGTGAAGTATGAAACCTGAACAATAATTTTTTTGGCAGATCATCGTCGTGACGTTCCAATCCCTGCGCGGGCTTCATGCCTTTGCGCGGGCCGGCATTCTCGCCGCCGCCCTTGGCCTGCCTGCCGCCGTCTCGGCCGAGCCGATCTCCATCCTCTTCGTCGGCAACAGCTACACCTTCGGGCGGGCCGACCCCGTGATGTCCTACAACGCGGCGAATGTCCGCGACCTGACTGCACCCACCCAGCCCGGCTTCGGCAACACCGCCGCCTCCAATGCCTTCGAGCCGCATCCAAGGGGCGGGGTCCCGGGCATCTTCGCGATGCTGACGACCCAGGCGGGGTTGATCTACGACGTCGCCATTTCCGCGCGCTACGCGGCGACGCTGCGCGGCCAATACCTCAACACCAACCCGGCCGGTTGGTATCTGCGCGGCAATGTGGCGCGGCAGGCCTGGGATGCCGTGGTGCTGCAGGAGCAGAGCGAGACGCCGCTGCCGGTCGGCACCACGCCAGGCTCGCGCCCGGCCTCCTTCGATACCTATGCCACGCTGTTCGCGGCCTATGCGCGGACCCAGTCCACGCCCCAAAGCTTCACCGAGACGCAGCTCTTCGGCTCCACCGCCGCCTGCCGGGCCGCGACCGGCAACACCGCCAACACCTGCGACAACACGCTCCGCAGCATCGCCGGCAATCCCAACACGAACCCCAACGCAGACGTCTATC
>JBBRWI010000402.1:0-1944 GCA_038249305.1 Acetobacterales bacterium | reverse complement strand
GTGTCGGCCGAACTGACTGGCCAACGCTTCGACCTGGCGCGGCCTGTTGCGACCATCGCGCACGCATCCGGCGCGAGGCACCGAATCTCTCATCCTCAACCAGCAAGGAGCCAGATGATGACAACGCCCGCAACCGGATTGCCGCGCCTCAACGAAGCCGCCCCTGATTTCCATGCGCACACCACGCATGGCGATCGCAGCCTGGCTGAGTACCAGGGCAAATGGTTGGTGCTGTTCTCCCACCCCGCCGATTTCACGCCGGTCTGCACCACTGAATTCATTGCCTTCGCGCGCGCGCATGAACGCTTCGCGGCGCTGAACTGCGACTTTCTCGGACTGTCCATCGACAGCCTGTTCGCGCATCTCGCCTGGGTGCGAAACATCGAGGAAAAGTTCGGTGTCGCCATTCCCTTCCCGATCATCGAGGACATCAAGATGGAGGTGGCCGGCGCCTACGGCATGGTGCATCCGGGTGCGGCCGATACTCAGGCTGTGCGCGCGACCTTCCTCATCGATCCCAAGGGCGTATTGCGAGCGATGCTCTACTACCCGATGAGCAATGGCCGCAGCATCGAGGAAATTCTGCGCCTGCTGACTGCGCTGCAGACTTCGGACGCGAACGGTGTCGCCACCCCGGAAGGCTGGCAGCCTGGCGAGAAGGTGATCGTGCCACCGCCCAAGACCGCCGCCGCCGCAGCTGCGCGCGCTGGCGAAGGTTACGAGACGACGGACTGGTACTTCTCCAAGCGCGCCCTGTAGGCGCGGAGATGGAGACGATGGCGGACGCGGCAGCCGCCCCAAATCGTATCCCCTGGCCGCCGATTCTGTTCGGTATGGCGGCTATCGCAGCGATCGGGCTCGGTATCGTGCTTCCCGGGCCGGAATGGCTGCGCACGCCCGCCTGGGCAGCACTCGGCTGGGCGATGCTGCTGGCTGGCCTGGCCCTCGACGTCGCCGCGATGGCGACGATGTCGCGCCAGCGGGCCAACATCCTGCCGCATCGCGCGGCGACGGCGTTGGTGACCAGCGGCCCCTTCACCTGGTCGCGCAACCCGATCTACCTCGGCAACACGATCGCCATGACGGGCGCTGCGCTGGCCTTCGCCAACCCGTGGTTCCTGCCGGCCGCGCTGATTGCCGCATTAGCGGTGACGCGCCTGGCGATCCAGCGGGAGGAAGCTCATCTGGCAGCGCGTTTCGGCGCAGCCTGGGACACCTATAGCCAGCGCACCGGGCGATGGTTCGGCCGATGACGCCCTATGAACGGATGGGCGGGGAGGCGGGCATCAGGCGCCTCACCCACCGATTCTACGCCCTGATGGACACGCTGCCGGAGGCTGCCGCCTGCCGCGCCGTGCACCCGCCGACCCTGGCCAATGCCGAGCAGCGCCTGTTCGAATATCTGTCGGGCTGGCTGGGCGGGCCGTCACTTTATATCGAGCGCCATGGCCTCCCGATGCTGCGACGCCGCCATCTGCGCGCCGCGATCGGCGCCGAGGAGGTGCGTGGCTGGCTGCTGTGCTTCCATCGCGCATGGGACGAACAGACGACGGATGCCGCACTCGGCGGGGATGTATTACCGCGGATCGAGAAACTTGCGTATCACGTGCAGAATCGCGGCTGCGGAGGGCAGATATGACGATATGAGCGGAATTGGCATTCGGCGGGTTCTCCGCTTCGCGCTCGCCGGACTGTTCCTTGTCACAGCCGCCGGCGGCGTCTTTTGGTATTTGCAGCGTCGCGCGCTGGCCGTGCCCATCGCCGCCTTCCAACAGGATGTGCCCGTGACCGTATTCGGCCTTGGTACGATCGAGGCGCAGGTCCTCTCCCGCATCGGCTTCGAAGTGCCTGGCACGCTCATCGAATTGACGGCCGACCATGGTGATCGCGTAGCGGCCGGCGCGGTGCTCGCGCGCCTCAGCCCGGTCAGCCAGCAGGCGCGTG
>JBBRWI010000401.1:0-2056 GCA_038249305.1 Acetobacterales bacterium | reverse complement strand
GCTGGCCGTTGCGTAATCGCGACCGAAGCTGGTGATCACCGTCCGCACCAAATCGCGTGCCAGCCCGGCCGAGGGCCTGGCCGCGCGGAATGCCGCGATCTCGGCATGGCCATGCAGGTTCTCGGTCACGCCGTAGCGAACGACCTGGGCGTGCTGCCAGAACATCCCATCCAGCACCGCGACGTCGTTGGTGGTCAGCGCGATCTCATAGGCATGGAACCGGGCGGTGACCTCGGCCAGAACCTCGGGGATGTCGATCTGCATCAGGCGGGGACCTCCGGCGCGGCGGCGACGCCGGCCCGCACCAAGGCATCGGCGACGCGGAACAGGATATCCTCGCGCCAGGGCGCGGCAACCAGTTGCACCGACAGGGGCAACCCGCCCGGATCGGCCAGCGGCACCGCCATGGCCGGCAGGCCGATGCAGGAAATCGGCTGGGTATAGACACCGAGCATCGGTCGCACCGGCAAGGTTGCGCCATCGATCTCCATCGTTGCCTGGCCGATCAGGGGGGCGACGCAGGGCAGGGTCGGGGTCAGGAAGCAGTCCACCGTCGCGAAGGCCGCCAAGGCCTGGATGCGCCAGGCGGCACGGACGCGCTGCGCCTGCAGCAGCCAGGTCGCGGGGATCAGCGTGCCGGCCAGGAAGCGGTCGCGGGTCGCGGGGTCGAAGTCGTCGGGGCGGGTCTTGAGATCCGCCAAGTGCAGGTTGCCGCCCTCGGCCATGGTGATCAGGAACGCCGCGGCCCGGCCGGCGGCAGCCAGCGGCAGATCGACCGTCACCGTCGCGCCGAGCGCCCGGGCAAAGCCCGTGACGGCGGCGAGCGCCTCAGGGTGCCCGCCCTTGGAAAAATGGCCGCCGGCGACGCCGATCCGCAGGCCGGCGATGCCGGACAGGCCGCTGACCGGCTGCACCGGGCTTGGCGTCTGGGCGGGGTCATCGGGGTCACGGCCTTGCAGCGCGTCATAGGCGAGCGCCAGATCCTCCAGCGTCCCGGCAAAAGGCCCGAGGTGATCGAAGGACCCGGCGAACAGGTACGACCCGCTGCGCGACAGCCGCCCATAGGTCGGCTTCAGCCCAAAAATGCCGCACATGGCCGATGGCACGCGGATCGATCCATTGGTGTCCGACCCCAGGCTGAGCGGCACCAGCCCCCCCGCCACGGCGGCCGCCGACCCGCCCGAGGACCCGCCGGCCATCCGCGCCAGATCATGCGGATTATGCGTCGGGCCGTCATGCGCGTTCTCGGTGGTGAAGCCGTAGGCGTATTCATCCATGTTCAGCGCGCCGATCGGGACCGCACCCGCCGCGAGCAACCGGCGCACCAGGAAGGCATCGCGCGCGGCGGGGGCTGCGTCGCGCTCGATCTTCGACCCGGCCAGGGTCGCGATGCCGGCCAGGTCGAACAGGTTCTTGACGGCGAAAGGCACGCCGGCCAGGGCGCCAGGGTCCCGGCCTTGCGCGATGGCCGCATCCACCGCCGCCGCCGTGGCCAAGGCGCGCGCGGCATCGACATGGGTGAAGGCGTTCAGCCGCGGGTTGCCGGCGGCGACTTTGGCCAGCGCCGCCTGCGCCACCGAAACCGCGGTTCGGCGCCCGGCGCGGACATCGGCCGCGATATGGGTCGCGGTCATGGCGCGGGGGCGGCCACGAACACCGGCGCGGGTTCGTCCGCCACGCTCAGCGGCACGGCAAAGACCAGCGCCGCCATGCCGGCCGCAACGGCCAGGTTCGCGGCGACGGCGGCGATCCGGTCGGGCGGCAGCGGCAGGCCGATCAGGGCGGCGGCCTGCACGGCGTAGGCGTCGTAGGAAGGGGTCATCGGGTGTCCTGCAAGGAAGCATTGCCGCGGCAGGCAATCGCCGTGCCGGGGGTCAGGCGATCGTCGCAGCCCAGTCCAGGGTTTCGTCGGCGACCTGCGGCCAGGCGGAATCCAGCATCATCAGATGCGCGGTGCCGGCGAGGAACTGCGCGCTGGTGCCGTGCCAGGCGGCACAGCGCCGCACCGCATCGGGTGGGATCAGCGGATCGGACTCGCCGCCCAGAACCAGCACCG
>JBBRWI010000400.1:0-2080 GCA_038249305.1 Acetobacterales bacterium | reverse complement strand
GGGGGCGGCCGGGGGCGGCGCTGCCTCGGGCAGGTCGGCAAAGTGCCGGGCGACGAGTTCGACCAGGACATCATGGTCCAGCGCGCCGGCGGCGGCCACGACCATGTGCTTGGCGCCGTAGTGGGTGCGCATGTAGCCGGTCAGCGTGTCGCGGGTCATCGCCTTGATCAGCGTGTCGGTGCCGAGCGTCGGGCGGCCCATCGGCTGGTCGGGATAGGCGGTGGACTGGAAGTGGTCGAACACGATGTCGTCCGGCGTGTCGTTCGCCTGGCCGATCTCCTGCAGGATCACGCCGCGCTCGCGCTCCACCTCCTCCGGCTCGAAGGTCGAATGGGTCAGGATGTCGCCCAGGATATCGGCCGCGAGGGGCAGGTCCTCCTTCAGCACCTTGGCGTAGTAGGCGGTGTTCTCGCGGGCGGTATAGGCGTTCAGGTGGCCGCCCACGTCCTCCATGTCGCGCGCGATGGCGGCGGCGTCCCGCCTGGCGGTGCCCTTGAAGGCCATGTGTTCCAGGAAGTGGGACACGCCGTTTTCCGACGCGTCCTCATTGCGGGTGCCGGCGGCGACATAGGCGCCGATGGAAACGGTTTCGACCCGTGGCATGTGCTCGGAGACGATGGTCAGCCCGTTGGGCAGCGTGGTGACGCGAACGGCGTCGGACATGTGGGACAAATCCTTCAGGCGGCGTTGCGGAGGCCATGGCCCCGAACGGCGGCTTCGATGGTGGCAAGGTCGGCGGGCAGGACGTCGAAACGTTCCGGCCTTTCATATAGGTCGGCAAGGTGCCTTGGCAGCGGGGGGCGGATGCCTGTCGCGCGCTCCACCGCATCGGGGAATTTTGCCGGGTGGGCGGTGGCGGCGACGATGGTCGGCATGCCGGCCGGGGCCAGGGCCGCGGCGGCCGCGGTGCCGCAGGCGGTATGCGGGTCGGCGAGGTAGCCGGCGTCCCGCCACAAGCGGTTGATCTCGGCGACGGTGCCGGCGTCGTCCAGGGCAAAGCCGTGGAACAGGCTTGTCAATTCGGCCCAGGCCGCCGGCGGCACCGGCATGTGACCGGTGGCGCGGAAGCGCTGCATGGCATCGCCCGTCGCCGACCCGTCGCCGCCCAGCGCGTCATGCAGGACCCGTTCGAAATTGCTGCTGACGGCGATGTCCATGCTGGGCGACAGCGAAGGCTCGACAGCCCGCATCGACATGTCGTTGGACGCGAAGAAGCGGGCCAGAATGTCGTTGCGGTTGGCGGCGACGATCAGCCGCTCCACCGGCAGACCCATCCGCCGCACCGCCCAGGCGGCCAGCACATTGCCGAAATTGCCGGTCGGCACCGCCAGCGCCACCGGGCGGTCGGGCGCGCCGAGGTTCAGCGCGGCATAGGCATAGTAGGGTATCTGGGCCGCGATCCGCGCCCAGTTGATCGAATTCACCGCCGCCAGCCGCATGTCGGTGCGGAAGGGCGCATCCGCGAACATCGCCTTCACCAGGTCCTGGCAGGTGTCGAAATCGCCGTCGACCGCGATGTTGCGGACGTTGGGCGACAGCACGGTCGTCATCTGCCGGCGTTGCACGTCGCTGGTGCGGCCGCGCGGGTGCAGGATGGTGATGTCGATGGCGGCACGGTCGCGACAGGCCTCGATGGCGGCCGGACCGGTGTCACCGGATGTCGCACCGACGATGGTGATGCGTTCGCCGCGCCGGGCCAGCACATGGTCGAACAATCGGCCGAGCAGTTGCAGCGCCACGTCCTTGAACGCCAGGGTCGGGCCGTGGAACAGTTCCAGGACGAAGGTATTGGGCGCGATCTGCACCAGCGGCGCGGTCGCCGGATGGGCGAAGGTCCCATAGGCTTGCCGGCACATCCGCAGCAGGTCGGCCTCTGCCACCGCATCGCCGATGAAGGGCCGCAGGATGCGGGTGGCGAGTTCGGCGTAAGGCAAGCCGCGCAGGGCGCGCCATTCGGCGGGGGAGAGGGTCGGCCAGGTCTCGGGGACGAAAAGCCCGCCGTCTTCGGCCAGGCCGGCGAGCAGCACGCCCTCAAAGCCGCGGGGTGCGGCCTGGCCGCGAGTGGAGATGTAGCGCATGG
>JBBRWI010000399.1:0-2084 GCA_038249305.1 Acetobacterales bacterium | reverse complement strand
GGCTCAGGCATGGCCGGCGCGGCCAAAGGCATCCGAGTTTGTCGATCGCACGACACTGGCGAACAACCGCAACGCATCCGGACCGCCCTGGTCCAGAAGGGTGCCCCGTTCCATTTCAACGGCCAGCAGATCGGCATGCTCGGCCATTGTTTCGGCGGCACGCCGCAGGGCTTCCCGCGCCAGGACGAGTTGTTGATCGTCGGACAGGTCGGGCCAGGCAGAGGGACGAGTATCGACGGGGCGCATGCTGCAAGGGTTCCTTACCCATGGGCCCTTTTGGCACGGATCCGCGAAGCAACTGCGGCCGGGACTGTATGAACGCCAATTCGATAAAAGATCGTGAACGGAGCCGCCGTTAGAGCACGATCGATCCAAGTGGATCGATCTCGTGCTCTCGAAGCCGTTGAATCTAGAGCAAGAAATCGGATCAGATGATTCCATCTGATCCGATATTGCTCTAGACGAACACCAGCCGCACGCGGCCCAGCAGGTCGAAATCGACCTCTACCGTGCAGGGCGAATCCAGCCAGATCGGCGGCGTCACCGAGCCCAGGAACACCACCTGTCCGCGGCGCAACCCACCGAATCCGTGGGCTGCCCCCGAATCGGCCAACCAGGCCAAGGCGGCCAGAGGATCGCCCAGCAGATCGGCGCCGACCCCCGCCGCACGTTCGTCGCCATCCACCAGAATCCGGCCGCGTGCCGCTTTCAGCGCGATGCCGGGCCAGCCGGGCGCCGGTTCGCCAATGACGCCGCCTGCGTGAAAAACCTGGTCGGCGATCAGCGTCGGGGCACCCAGGCTGACAAAATCTTCATACCGTCGTTCGACAATCTCAATCCCGGCGAAGACCTGGGCTATGGCACCGGCCGCCTTGTCGATCGTGCAGGGGCCGGGCGCCAGGTCGCGGCCGAGTCGCAGGGCGATCTCGCATTCCACCCCCGGGTTCACGAAATCGTTGAAGGCCAGCCGCGCCCCGGTCGCGTGCAGGCCCGCCGCCGGCACGAAACCCGCGGCCGGGCCGTCCAGGCCGAGGTAGGCCTGCATCTGCGCCGTCGTCGCGCCGATCTTGAAACCCGCCGGCGGCAGGTCGCCCATCAGCCGCGCCAGTGCGACCTGCACGGCATAGCCCGCGGCCGGATCGGTGGGGGTCAGCGCACCGAGGGGCGCCAGCATTCCGCGGTCCCGGCGCGATTGCAGGATGCTCTGGGCGGCTTCGGACATCACGCACTCCCTGCGGAAAAACTCAGCGCCGCGAGACCTCGTACAGCGCCACGGCGGCGGCGGCCGAGACGTTCAGGCTTTCGACCCCTTCGGCCATCGGCAACCGCAGCAGTTCGTCGCAGGTCTCGCGCTGCAGGCGGCGCAGCCCGGCGTCCTCCGACCCCAGCACCAGCGCGATGCGGCGGGCGCTGAGCCCCGCCTCGGCCAGGGTGCGGCTGGCATCGCCGGCAAGGCCCACCACCCAGAAATTCAACTTCTGCAACGACTGGATGGTGCGGGCGAGGTTCACCTCCCGCACGATCGGCACCAGGTCGAGCGCGCCCGAGGCGGCCCGCGCCATGGCGCCGGTTTCCGGCGGCGCGTGGCGCGATTGCAGCACAACGGCAGCGGCGCCGAAGGCCGCGGCCGAACGTAGGATGGCGCCGACATTGCGCGGGTCGGTCACCTGGTCAAGCAGCACGACCGGGCCCGGCCGGGCCGCGACAACCCGCTCCAACTGCGAATTGGTCAGTGGTTCGACCAGCATGGCTGCACCCTGATGCACCGCATCCTCGGTCAGGAAGGTCTGGAAGCGTTGCCGGTCGGCGCGTTCGGGCGTCAGGCGGCCACGCGTCAGCGCCTCGGGCGGCAAGCGGGCGGCGAGGCTCGCCTCGGCATCGGCCGTCAGCAGCAGGCGGTGGCCGCGGCGGGCGGTGTTGCGCAGGGCGGCTTCGACCGCATGCAGGCCATAGAGCCAGTAGGTATTGGGCGGTGTGGCAACCGGCGATGCGCCATCGGCCGGGCCCAGGGCTGCGCGCGGCGCGCGGGGGTTGCGGAGAACCTCGGGGCGTTGTGGCGCGGCGCGCTGCGGCGGCGCATCGGG
>JBBRWI010000398.1:0-2101 GCA_038249305.1 Acetobacterales bacterium | reverse complement strand
GCGGTGGGCCTCGCATCGCTGCTTTATGGCTTTGGGCTGTTCGCCATGGGGCCGGTGGTCATCGCCTTCTTCGTGCTGCTGGTGGCGATGGGCTGGGCCGTGGCGCTGGGCGTCACCGCGCTGATCCTGCGCCATGGCGCGGGGGCCGAGGCGCTGGCCTGGTCGGTGCTGTTCGGCTTGGCGCCCTTCGCCGCCGTCTTCTACCCGGTCTCGATCCTGCCCGTCGGGATGCGGGAGGTCGCCTGGCTGATCCCCGCGAGCCATGTCTTCGAGGGCATGCGCGCCGCCCTGCTGGAAGGTCGCATCGCCTGGGCCGAACTAGCCACGGCGGGCGTGCTGAACCTGGTCTGGCTGGCCGTCATGGCCTGGGTCTTCATGGACCAGTTGCGGCAGGCGCGGTCGCGCGGGTCGCTGCTGGGCATGGGTGAGTAACCCGGCTTTAAGTCCGACGATCCTAGGGTCGACGCATGCACCCGGGGTCCCTGCCATGCGCCTGTTCAACAACCTGTCCGTTGGCAAGAAACTCGCCCTTTCGGCGGCGGTGACGCTCAGCCTGATGGGCGGCCTCGTGGCGCTGGTCCAAACCGAGGTGTCCCGGATCGGCAACGAACAGGCCGCCCTGACCCGCGCCGCCGAGGCAAGCGACGTGATCGACCGCGCGCGCACGCAGGCCGCGGTGATCCTGCCACTGACCCGGGACGTCGCCGTGGAGCAGACGGTGCCCGGCGTCACCCGCCTGGCTGGGGAACTGGCGACGGCGCTGCGCGAGAGCCGGGCCGCCGTCCAGGCCGGGCTGCCGTTGCTGACCCCGGGCCCTTTGCGGGATGGTTTCGCCGCAGCGCTGCCGGCCCTCGCCGCACTCGCCGAGGCCACGACTGCCGAAGCCCAGGCACGCGAAAAACTGCTGACCGCGCGCGATACCCGGCTGTTCCCCCGCATGACCGACTACGACCAGGTGTTCGAGGCGGTGTCCAACCTGCTGGATTTCGAACTGCGCGAAAGCCCGAACGCGGATGACGCGCGCCAGCGGCTGACGGCCTTCCATACGGCCGTGAACGACGTGCGGCTGGGCGTGCAGCGTTACATAACGACCGGGGATGCCGAACAACTGCGCCGGGTTCGTCGTGGTGCGGCGCAGCAGCGGGTGCACATGCGCGGGCTGCAGTCGTTGCTGACCGAGGCCAGGCTGCAACAGGAAGGGCGGCGCATGGCCGACGTCGCCACCACGATCGCCGAAGCCGCCGATGAAGTGATTGTCGCTGGCCAGGCCCTGGTGACCCTTCGGCGTGACCAGACCCAGCCGGCGCTGCTACGCTTCGATGAGGCCATGCGGCAAACTGGGCAGGCGACAGATGCCAATGCCGCGCAGAGCCGCGCGACCTTGGCCACCAGCGTCACCCGCACCGAGACCACCACGCTCGCCTTCGGCGGCGTGATCGCGGTGCTGCTGCTGCTGTCGTCCTTCCTGGTCGGCCGGTCGATCGGCGCGCCGCTCGGCCGGCTGGCGGCCGCGACGCGCGGCATCGCCGCCGGCGAGACCTCGGAGCCGGTGCCGGATACCGGTCGCGGCGATGAGATCGGCCGCACCGCTGCCGCGCTCGAAACCCTTCGCCACACCGCCGCAGAAGCATTTTCGCGCGGCCAGATGCTGGAACAACTGCCGGTCGGCGTTTTGATGCTCGACCCGCGCGACGACTTCCGCATCGTCGCGATGAACGCGGAAAGCGTGCGGACCCTGGCGCGGGTCGAACAGGCGCTGCCCTGCGCGGCCGCCGCCCTGAAAGGCCAGCCGATCGCGGCCCTGCACGCCGATTTCGCGGCCCGCCGCGACACCATGTCCGACCCCGCGCGCCTGCCGCAGCGGCTGCGGCTGCGGTTGGGCGCGGAGGTACTGGATGTCACCATCTCCGCCATCACGGACGCCCGCGGCAACTACGTCGGGCCGATGCTGGCCTGGACTTTGGCGACCGAACAGGCCCGCCTGGCCGATAGTTTCGAGGGCGAGGTCGCCCATGTCGTCGAAACCGTGGCGGCCGAGGCGCAGGCGGCGCAGGCCGCCGCCCGCATCCTGCGCGAAACCGCGGCGACCTCGGGGCGGGAG
>JBBRWI010000397.1:0-2134 GCA_038249305.1 Acetobacterales bacterium | reverse complement strand
TCCCGAACTCCTGCTGCTGGAGTCGCGGCGGGCGCAGGCCGCGCACCCGGCCGATCCATCGGCCTATGAACTGCTGTTGCGCGCCATTCCCGGGCTGACCGCGCTCGACCGCGCCGGGTTCGATGCGGCGGGCGTCCTGCTCGAACGCGCCTGCGCGCTCGATCCCGGCTTCGCCGCCGCCCAGGCCTGGCACGCCGCCTGGCACCTGTTCCAGGTCGGCCAGGGCTGGGCGCCCGACCAGGCCAGCGCGATGCTGCGGGCCGAGGCGCTGGCCCGCCGCGCCATCGCGCTCGACCCCGCCGATGCCCAGGCGCTGACGATCTGCGGCCATGTCCGCGCCTATCTGCACCACCGGCCGGAGGAGGGGGCCGCGCTGCACGACAGGGCGCTGGCGATGAACCCCAACCTCGCCATGGCCTGGGTGTTTTCGGGCCTCGCGGAATGCTACGCCGGGCGGCACGAGGAAGCCTTGCGGCGCCTGGCGCGCTACAAGGAACTGGCGCCGCTGCATCCCTTTGGCTTCTTCTTCGACGCGGCGTCGCTGGTGCCACTGATGCTGCTCGGCCGCCACGGCGAAGCCGCGGTCGCCGCGCGGGCCGTCAGCGAACTCAACCCCGCCTTCTCCTTTCCGCTGCGGCCCTGGCTGGCGTGCCTCGGGCACCTTGGGGACCACGCGGAGGCCGCCGTGGTCCTGGCGCGGCTGCTCGCGCTGGAACCGGGGCTGACGATGGCGACCGCGCTGCGCCGTGCGCCGCTGCGCCCGGCGGATATCACGCATTATGCCGAGGGGCTGCGCCTGGCCGGGCTCGCGCCCGGCGCGCTGGCCCAGAGTGTCGCCTGAGGCGCTACAGCCCCGTCAACGCGCGTTCCCAATACCCCAGGTCGAGGTAGCGGTCCGGCGCGGGCGGCGTGCCGCCCCAGTTGCCCAGCAGCTTCCAGCGGATCTAATCCACATAGGCCGCGAGGTAGCGGGTCACGACATCGGGATTGTCCCGCGCCCAGGCGCGCATCGCCCAGCCGGCATTGCCGAGGTAGGTGCCGAGCAACGCCGTCGTATCGGCGAGATGGCGCAGCCCCTGGTCCACCGCCTGCAGGCTGAGGTTCAGCATCGAGCCATGCGCGGTCCGATTTCTTTCTCTAGATTCAACGGCTTCTAGAGCACGAGATCGATCCACTTGGATCGATCTCGTGCTCTAACCGCGATTCCAGCCGCGGTACCAGGCGACGAAATCGGCGACGCCATCGGCCATCCTGATCCCGGGCGACCAGCCGACCAGTTCGCGCATCGCCGACATGTCGGCCCAGGTGCGTTCCACATCGCCCGGCTGCATGCCCCGGAACACCCGCTCGGCGGGGCGCCCGCAGGCGGTCTCGATCGCGGCGATCAGGTCGCCCAGGCTTTCAGGGCGATCGCCGCCGAGATTCAATACGCGATGCGCCACGCTGCCATCGGGCTGCCCCGGGCCGGGCGTGCCGGCCACCGGCGCCAGCGGCAGCAGACGGCGGATGCCGCCCACGATGTCATCCACATGCGTCATGTCGCGCGCCATGCGGCCGTGGTTGAAGACCTGGATGGGGCGCCCGGCCAGGATCGCATCGGTGAACAGCCAATAGGCCATGTCGGGCCGGCCCCAGCGGCCATAGACGGTGAAGAAGCGCAGCCCCGTGGACGCCACGCCATAGAGATGCGCGTAGGTCCTTGCCATCAACTCGCAGGACCGCTTGGTCGCGGCATAGAGCGATACCGGCCGCTCCACCGGATCGGTTTCGGCGAAGGGCACCTTGTCATTGCCGCCATAGACCGACGAGGAGGAGGCATAGAGCAGATGCGCCACCGGATGGTGCCGCGCCGCCTCCAGCACGCAAAGCGTCCCCGCCACGTTGGCATGGGCGTATGCATGCGGATGCGACAGGCTCCAGCGGACGCCGGCTTGTGCTGCCAGGTGCACCGCGGCCTCGGGGCCAAAGCCCGACCAGGCCGCCATCAGCGCGCCGGGGTCGGCAATATCGACCGCCTGGAAGGCAAAGTGCGGCGTGGCGCGCAGACCTTCGAGACGCGCCTGCTTCAGCGCCGGGTCGTAGTAGGGCGTGAGGCTGTCGATCCCGAGCACTTCATGCCCGTCCGCGAGCAAGG
>JBBRWI010000396.1:0-2138 GCA_038249305.1 Acetobacterales bacterium | reverse complement strand
TGCGCGGATCGAGATCAAGCCGGTGGACTACCAGGTGATGGACCTGCTGGCCCAGGCCGCCGTCGCCTTTCATCTGGTGCTGACCAAGGCCGACGGCATGCCCGCCGAAACGCTGCGCGCCAAGGAGCGCGAGGCCGCGGGCCTCATCAGCATCCGCGCCGCGGCCCTGCCGTCGATCATCACCACCAGCAGCCAGACCGGGGCCGGCATCGCGGAACTGCGGGCGGAGATCGCGACCCTGGCGGACCAAACATGAGGCTGCACAATCGCGTCGTGCTGATCACCGGCGGCGCCTCCGGCATCGGCCGCGCGATTGCCCTGCGCTTTGCCCGCGAAGGCGCGCATGTGGTCATCGCCGACATCACCACCGAGGTTCTGGAAGGCGGCATCCCCACCCACGCGATCGCCACCGCCGAGAACCTGTCCTGCACCTGGCTCCGCGCCGACGTGTCCGACGAGGCCGATTGCGAGGCCGCCGTGGCGCAGACCCTGGCCCGGCATGGCCGCATCGATGTGCTGGTCAACAACGCCGTGGGCCGCCTGGGCAAGCCGCTGCTCGATGTCTCCCGCGCCGAATGGGACGGCATGCTGGCCGTGGGCCTGACGGGGGTCTTCATGATGACCAAGGCCGCGGTGCGCGCCATGGTCGGGCAATCCCCACCCGACGGGGGCCTGGCCGATGTGCGCGGCCGCATCGTCAACATCAGCAGCCAGCACGGCATGGTCGCCAGCCCCGAGGACATCGCCTATGGCACCGTCAAGGCCGGCGTCGTCTATCTCACCCGCCAGGTCGCGGTGGATTACGCCGCGGCCGGCATCGTCTGCAACGCCGTGGCCCCGGGCAAGATCCTAACCGGCAAGGGCGGCCGCGCGGTGGAGCCGAAGTGGATCGACTACAGCCATGCCCGCACCCCCTGGCCGCGGCTCGGCACGCCGGAGGATGTGGCCGGGGCGGCATTGTTCCTCGCCTCGGATGACGCGGCGTATGTGACCGGGCACAATCTGCTGGTTGACGGCGGATGGATGGCCTTCTGATGACCTACACGGTGCAGCGCGACTTCATCGGCTACGGCCGGACCCCGCCGGACCCGCAATGGCCGGGGGGCGCGAAACTCGCCCTCAACATCGTCATCAACTTCGAGGAAGGCTCCGAACCCTCGATCGGCGATGGCGATGCGGCCACCGAACAGGGCGTGTCGGATGCCCAGGGCATGCTGCGCGGTGTCGTCGGGCGGGATCTCGCGGCCGAGGGCATGTTCGAATACGGCGCCCGCGCCGGTTTCTGGCGGCTGATGCGCATCCTCGCCAACCAGGGCGTCGCGCCCACCATCTTCGCCTGCGCCCTGGCGCTGGAACGCAACCCGCCGGCGGCGGCGGCGATCCGCGAGGCCGGGTTGGACATCTGCTGCCATGGCTGGCGGTGGGAGAACCATTTCCTGCTGACCGAGGCGGAGGAACGCGCCCGCATCGCCCGCGCCGTGGCCAGCCTGCAACAGACCCTCGGCGTCACGCCGGAGGGCTGGTACTGCCGCTACAGCCCGTCCGAGAATACCCGCCGCCTGATCGTGGAACATGGCGGGTTCTTGTACGACAGCGATTCCTACGCCGATGACCTGCCGTTCTGGACCCGGGTCGGCGACACGCAGCATCTGGTCGTGCCCTATTCGCTGACCAACAACGACGGCAAGTTCACCAGCACCATCGGCACCGGGGACGCCTGGTTCGGTTTCATCCGCGACGCCTTCGACATGCTGCTGTCGGAAGGCCGCGCGGGGCAGCCGAAGATGATGAACATCGGGCTGCACATGCGCATGATCGGCCAGCCCGCGCGGGCGATGGCGCTGGTCCGGCTGCTCGACCACATCGACCGCCACCGGTCGGAGGTCTGGATCGCGCCGCGCAGCGCCATCGCGCGGCACTGGGCCGCAGTGCATCCGGCGCGCGCCTAGAGCACGATCGATCCAAGTGGATCGATCTCGTGCTCTAGAAGCCGTTGAATCTAGAGCAAGAAATCGGATCAGATGATTCCATCTGATCCGATATTGCTCTAGCCTCATGGCCAGGCCTGCCGCACGCAGCGGGGGATGGATTTTTTCCCCGCAAGCGTCCGCAACAGCCGTCGCAGCAGCCGGATCACC
>JBBRWI010000395.1:0-2148 GCA_038249305.1 Acetobacterales bacterium | reverse complement strand
TGCGGCAGCACCAGCGGCTGGCCGCTGGCGTCGCAGGGCTGCACGATACGCAGCGGGATGTCGGTCAGTGCCCGCACCGTCGCCTTGCGTGACGCCGAGTGCCCCGCGATCCGGATATCCAGGTGGGCGCCCCCCGGGCTGATCCGCGTCACCGCGCCCCAGTCGCCGGCGCGGCCCATCGGCATCTCCCCACCCTCATCGCTGCGCAGCAGGACCATGTCGCCCAGATCGTAGGACATCACCCGGGCCATGCCGTGCTGGTCGTGTTCAATCCGCATCCCGGGCTCTCCTGCTCCGGTCATGTTGCGCCTGCGGGGGTTGAGGTTTCCTGAAGGGCGCGGACCGCCGCCGGCCGCGGGATCGGGGCCACCGCGCCATAGCCCGTGGTCGCCAGCGCCGCCGCCGCATTGGCATAGCCGGCGGCCGCCAGCGGATCGTCCCCCGCCAGCGTCCGCGCCAGATACGCGCCGCAAAAGGTGTCGCCCGCCCCGGTCGCATCGATGCTGGCGACCCGGTGGCCGGCGATCCGGTGGCGCTGGTCGCGGGTCGCGACCAGCACCCCAGCGGGGCCGCATTTCAACACCACCAGGGGGCAGAGCCGCAGGTAGAAATCCGCCACCGCATCGGGGTCGGCGAGGCCGGTCAGCGCGGTCGCATCCTCCAACGAGGGCAAGGCGATGTCGGCGCTGGCGATGGCCGCATGGATCACCGCGGCGGCCCGCGCCGCCGGCCAGAGCCGCAGCCGCAGATTGGTGTCGTAGGAGACCTGGGCCCCCGCTGCCCTGGCCATGGCGATGGCCCGGAACCCGGCATCGCAGGCGGCGGTGGAGATCGCCTGGCTGATCCCCGACAGGTGCAGGATCCTCGCCGCCGCGATCGCCGGCGCCGGCAGATCCTGCGGGCCCAGGCGGCTGGCCGCCGAGCCGGCGCGGAAGAAGGCGAAGTGGTGGCCCGCCGCGTCATGGGTGACCAGATACAGGCCGGTGGGTGCGGCGGGGTCGGTGCGGACGGTGGCGTGGTCCACGCCCTCCGCGGTCCAGAGCGCGCGGAAGGCGCGGCCGGCCGCGTCGTCGCCGAGCGCCGAGACATAGCCGACCGAGGCGCCCTGGCGGGCGGCGGCGATGGCGGCGTTGGAGGTGTCGCCGCCAAACCCCTCAAGATACAAGGCGCGGCCGGCGGCGTCGGGCGGCTGGCGGTTCAGTTCCAGCATCGGCTCGCCGAGGCAGAGCAGCTGCGGCGTCATGTGGCGACGAGGCCGAGTGCGGCGCGGGCGGCGGCCTGCACGGCGGCGCGGTCGCCGGCGGCGATCAGCGCCTCGTCCGCGAGTTTCCCGCCCATGCCGACGAAGGCCGCGCCAGCCGCGAACCAGTCGGGCGCGCTGCGCGGATCGACCCCACCGGTCGGGCAGAAGGCGACGCCCGGGAAGACCGAACACAGCGCCTTCAGATGCCCCGGCCCGCCGCTGGAGGCGGGAAAGATCTTGACCGCATCGGCGCCGGCAGCCAGGGCGGCGCGGACCTCGGTCGGCGTAAAGGCGCCGGGCAGCATGGCGGCCCCGGCGCGGCGGGCGACGGCGCAGACCGCGGGGTCGGTCCAGGGGGTGACCAGGAACTGCGCCCCGGCATCGAGGCAGGCGCGGGCGGCGGCCGCATCGGGCACGGTGCCGGCGCCGACCAGCAGCGCGGGGTCGGCGGCCAGGCTGCGGATCAGGTCGATGGCGCCGGGGATGGTCAGGGTGATCTCGATGGTCGCGATGCCGGCCTCGCGCAGCCAGTCCACGGCGGTCGCGGCCAGCGCCGGTGTGCTGGTGCGAATGACCGGGATGACCCGGGCGGCGACGAGTTTTTGCACGATGGGATGCATGGGGCGGGAGCCTCGGTCGGTTTCCGGGCGGTGGTCAATCACGGCCAGGCCAGCCGCACGCAGCGCGGGATGGATTTTTTCCCCGCAAGCGTCCGCAACAGCCGTCGCAGCAGCCGGATCACCCCGAGGTCGCCGCGCAAAACCGCAGGCAGCGTATGGCAAAGCAGCCTTTCGGACATATCCGGATCGGGCAGCAGCCAGGGCGGGCCGTTCAGGGCGGCGCGGATGTCCAGGCGCCGGATCAGCATCAGGAAACCCATGCCCAGGATGCGATGCGCGCGGCGG
>JBBRWI010000394.1:0-2177 GCA_038249305.1 Acetobacterales bacterium | reverse complement strand
GGTCGGAACGCGATCGTCTGACGTCAACCCGCGCCGAAGGCCCCGGGCGTTGCCGCGAGATAGGCGATCACGCCCCGCGACAGCGCTGCCGCCACCCGCGCCCGATGCTCCGGCCGCCGCAGCGCCGCTTCATCCCGTGGATCGGACAGGAAGCCCATTTCGACCAGAACCGAGGGTACGTCCGGCGCCTTCAGCACGGCAAAGCCGGCCTGGCGATGCGTATTCGGCAGTAACGGCACGGCTTCGCCCAGCGACGTCACGGCCAATCGCGCAAGCCGGTCCGATCCCTCCCGCGTTTCGGCCTGCACCAGGCTGATCAGGATGCGCGCGACCTCGGCGCTGACCGGCGGCAGGTTCAACCCGCCGGCACGATCGGCGTTGTTCTCCCGCCGGGCCAAGGCCGCCGACAAGGCGTCGGTGGCGGTTTCGTTCAGCGTGTAGACGCTGGCGCCCCGCGCACCGGGCGCACTGTCGGCGTGCAGCGACAAGAAAAGCGACGCCTCTCGCCGCCGGGCAAAGGCCACGCGACCGGCCAGCGGGATGAAGACATCCGTGGTGCGGGTCAGCACCACCCGGCAGCGGCCGGTGGCTTCCAGTTGACGGCGCAGCTCCTGGCCGGCGGCGAGGGTGATGATCTTTTCATGCACGCCCGTCGTCCTGCCGATGGTCCCGGGGTCACGCCCGCCATGGCCGGGGTCGAGCACGACCAGCGGCAAGCGGCGGCGCGCGGGCGACGGTCGCGATCCGACGGATTGCGCCAAGGCCGGCGCCGCCAGCGACGCGCCGAGGCCGATCAGGACGGTGGACAGGTGGCGGCGAGGAAATGTCAAAATCGACAACCTGCGGTAGCGAAGGTTCGTCTATAGCCTAGCACGGCTTGCTTTTGAATCGAGAAAAACGGCGCAAGATCCTGCAATTCATGGGGTCCCGCGGCGGCGGCCCCCTTTTGGCCCGGCATTGCGACCGCATGGTTGCGGTTGTGGTGTCGGCCTCCTATGGTGAAGTGCCCCGGCGGCTCGCGCCGCTGGTGGCGCATTCGGGGCTGGCTGCTCCGTCGGCGTCGGCACGCCGCCCGTTCCCTAGCAGGAACGGTGCGGCATTCGCCAGCGCCGCGCCCGTTCGATCGGGCAGGGTGGCCAATTCTTGCAGGCATGGAGCGGCCGTGTTGCCGCCGCCCGTTCGCCGGCATCCCTGTTCGCGCCGCCGCACGCGACCGGGTGCGCGCAAGCCTGGCTCTCCTCGATCATCGAGGCGGCCATGCCCACCACGCGCCTGCCGCTGGTCCGACCGTGCCTGTGGCCCCTCCGGCCGCGGGGCCTTTCCGGGGCATGACCCAGCACGTCGCATCGCCAACGGGCCGCTGCATCCTGCGCGTCCCGCCGAGGGAAAGGACGAGACACTCCACCATGCGCCGAATGCAGCGCCAGGTCGTGTCTCAGCGTCCGACACTCGGGCCCGCCACCCCATGCCGCCCCGCAGCACCCCAAGCGTGCCGGGGCAGGGAGTATTTCGCGCCATGACCAAGCGCATGTTGATCGACGCATCCCACCCAGAAGAGACACGGGTGGTCGTCCTGGACGGCAACCGCCTGGACGACTTCGACATCGAAGCCGCCGACCGCCTGCCCCTCAAGGGCAACATCTATTTGGCCAAGGTGGTCCGGGTGGAACCCAGCCTGCAGGCGGCGTTCGTCGAATACGGCGGCAATCGCCACGGCTTCCTGGCCTTCGGTGAAATCCACCCGGACTACTACCAGATCCCGGTCGCCGACCGGCAACGCCTGCTCGCGGCCCAGGCCGCCGAAGCCGCCGAGGACGCGGCGCAGGACGAGATAGACGCCGCGCATGAGGCGGCCCTGGCCGCCGCATTGACCGAGGCCGCGGCCAATGGCGACACGCTGGCCGCCGAGGTCCTGGCGGAGGCGGGCGTTCCTGCCGAATTCCAGCCCGATGCCGAGGCGCCGCCGACGGGAGCCGCGGCCCCGGAACAGCCGGCGCCCGAGGCGGCCGCACCAGAAGCTGCGGCCCCAGAAGCTGCGGCCCCAGAAGCTGCGGCCCCAGAAGCTGCGGCCCCAGAAGCTGCGGCCCCAGAAGCTGCGCCCCCAGAAGCACCCGTCGCAGACGCACCGCCTCGCGCGCAGCCGATGTCGATGAATGAGGAGGTGCGCCACGCCAGCG
>JBBRWI010000393.1:0-2185 GCA_038249305.1 Acetobacterales bacterium | reverse complement strand
GCCGAGGCGGTGGCCGAGATGCGGCCCCTCGGCGTCGGCATCAACATCCTGCCGCATGCGGTCCGCGAACTGACCGAACTCGGCCTGGCCGAAGGGCTGGCCGCGACCGGCATCGAGACCCGCGAACTGATCTACGCCAACCGCTTCGGCCAGCGCATCTGGCAGGAGGATCGCGGCCGCGCCGCGGGCTACGCCTGGCCGCAGTATTCGATCCATCGTGGCGGCTTGCAGATGCTGCTGCTCGCGGCCGCGCAGGCCCGGCTGCCGGCGGGTGCGATCCGCCACGGCCGGCGGCTGGTCCGCATCGAGGCCGGCCCCGTCGCCATCTTCGCCGATGGCAGCAGCACCGCCGCCGATGTGATCGTCGCCGCCGACGGCATCCACAGCGCAGTGCGCGCCGGCTGCTTCCCCGACGAAGGCCCGCCGCGTTGGAATGGCTGCATCCTGTGGCGCGCGACGGCGGCGGCCCCGCCCTATCTGACCGGGGCCAGCATGGTGATGGCCGGGCATCAGGACCAGAAATTCGTCTGCTACCCGATCGGCCACCTGCCGGATGGCCGCGCGCTGGTGAACTGGATCGCGGAACTCCGCGTGCCGCCGCATGATTTCCCGCGTGCGGACTGGAACCGTGTCGTCGATCGCGACACCTTCCTGCCGCGTTTCGCCGATTGGGATTTCGGCTGGCTCGACGTGCCGGCGCTGATCCGTGCCGCCGCGGCCGTCTATGAATTCCCCATGGTGGACCGTGACCCGCTGCCGCGCTGGACGCATGGGCGCGTCACGCTGTTGGGCGATGCGGCGCATCCGATGTATCCGATCGGCAGCAACGGTGCCTCCCAGGCCATCGTCGATGCGCGGGTGCTGGCCTGGCACCTGGCCACCGCCGCGACCCCGGATGCGGCGCTGGCGAACTACGAGCAGGCCCGCCGCCCGGCGACCGGCGCCATCGTGCTGGCCAATCGGCGCAACGGGCCGGAGCGGGTGATGCAGATGGCGCAGGACCGGGCGCCCGGCGGCTTCGCCGATATCGGCGCTGTGATCCCGGCCGACGCATTGCGGGCCGCGGCGGCGGACTACAAGATGGTTGCAGGGTTCGAACCGGCGGCGCTCAATGCGCGGGCCTCGCTTTCGGCGCCCGGCGAATGACGCCGGGGATGAGCGGTGCCGAACCGTCTGGTTACCGCGATTTCATCTGCCGCTCTTTGTCTTGTCATTTGGACGATGTTACGCAGTTAAGGTGAATGCAGAACCAACCCATCAACACCCCGCCGGGGCGCGCGTCATAGCAGCGCCAGCGATCGACATCCCGGCCACCGAGGCGCCGGCGCTGGCGCGCCTGTTCCTGCTCGTGAGCCTGGCCGCCCGCCCCTTTGGCCGGGTGCATGAGGCGCGGTGGAGCATCAGCCTGCCGGAATGGCGCGTGCTGGTTGCCATCCTCGACCGCCCGGGCATTTCGGGCAGCGAATTGAGCCACCTGCTCGGCCTGGACAAGATGGCGATCAGCCGGGCGGTGCGCGTGCTGGAACGCGCGGGCCATGTCGCCCGCAGCGCCGCCCCGGGCGATGTGCGCCGCCAGGCGCTGTCCTGCACCGCCCAGGGCGAGGCGCTGTGCCACACCATGGGCCCGCAGGACCGCGCGCTGGAGCAGTCCCTGCTGGACGCCCTGACCCCGGGGGAAACGGCGCAGTTCGTCGCCGTCCTCGACCGCCTGGTGGACCGCGCGCGCCACGCCGCCGCGGTCTGATGTCGGTCGGCCTGGTGTGGGATGTGGCGGTGCTCGTGCAGGGTTACCCCGGCAAATCGCGCGGCAATGGCGGCTTGGGCTGGAGCAGCGTGGCCCTGGCCCGCGCCCCGGGGCGGGTGGTGATCCTCGACACGGGCAGTTTCTCGTTGCGCCGCACCCTGGTCGCGCGGCTGGCGGCGCATCACCTGGCGCCCGCCGATGTCACCGACGTGCTGCTGACCCATTCGCATTACGACCACAGCCTGAACTGGCCGATGTTTCCGCGCGCCACGATCCACATCGGCGCGCAGGAATTGGACTGGGCGCTGTCCCGCCCGATCGACGACCCGTTGGTGCCGGACCTGCGGAGCCTGGCCGAAAGCCCGCGCCTCGCGCGAATCGCGCCGGGTGCGTCGCCGCTGCCCGGGATTTCGACCCTGCCGACGCCAGGGCATACGCCAT
>JBBRWI010000392.1:0-2196 GCA_038249305.1 Acetobacterales bacterium | reverse complement strand
GCCCGGCGTGATCGCGCCGGCGGGGCAAAGGTCAAGGCAGCGCGTGCAGCCGATGCGCTTGTTGCGGCTATGCGCGCAGAGCCCGGCATCGAAGGTGATGAAACGCGGCTGGTCGAAGGTGCCGACCAGCCCGGATGCCGCGGCCACGACGGCCGCGACGGCGGCGGCGTCATTCGGATCGGCGCGCAAGAATCCCTGGCGGGTTTCGTGGAACAGCGCCGGCCCGCCGGTCAGGTCGATCACCAGGTCGCAGCGGCTGGTGGATTTCGGCCGCCCCGGACCCCAGGCATAGGCGCCACGCGATGAAGGTTTCGGGCTGGCGGCATCGGCCACGGTGACCTCGAAGGCGCCAAGCCAGCCGGTTGCGGCGGTCGCCCGCCCGCGCAGCACCGGAAAGGCGGCCTCCCGCATCGGGGCAACCGCCTCCTCCCCGGTCAGCAGAACGGTCACGTCGAGCGCTTCGGCCAGCCGGGCGGCGGCGTCGAGCGCCGTCCCATCGCGGCCGAGCAACAGCGCCACGCCACGGCTTTCCAGCGTGACCTGCGGCACCTGCGGCATCGGTTCGGCGGCGGCAGCCAGGAGGGCCGCCATCTTCGGGCTGGCGCGCGCGCCTTCGTCCGACCAGCCGGCCTGTTCGCGGATGTTGACGAAGTGCAGGGCGCCGGTGTGGCCGGCAGCCTCGGCTTCCTGGGCAAACAGGGGCGCTTCCTGGGTGCAGGCGACGGTCACATCACCCGCGCCCATCGCGGCCAGGAAGCGGTCGAGCTGCGCCCGGCACAATTGTTCCGCACCGCGCACATCGCCCTTGCAGCCGCGCGCCACCACCTGTGGGTCCGGCGTCATCGTGTCTTCGCAGGTGCAGACGAAAATCGTGGCGGTGGTCATGTCGGTCCCTTCGGCGGGCGTTTGGTATCCGACCGCCGCCGCCATATACCGGGCGCCGCGTCCAAGGGGGAGGGGAGTCCGAAATGCTGCGCGATGGCCTGCCCGCGTTGCCGAGCCTGTTCACCCCGATCCCGCTGCGGGAAGCCGGGGATGCGATGGCGCGCGCGATCGCCCTGGCCTCCACGCATGGCGCCGGAACCCTGCCATGGGTGCGGGCGCTCGGCCGGCTGGAAGCGGCGGTGGTGCTGGAACCCGAGCAGCCGCTCGGCGTCGCGCGCCTGGCGCTGTTTGTCGCCATCAACGCGCTGGCCGATGCGGTCGCGGCCGTGGGGCCGCCGGAAATCCCGGTCGCTTTGCGCTGGCCCGCGACCCTGCTCGTCAATGCCGGGGTGGTCGGCCGGGCGCGGTTGGCGGCACCCGAGGGCGCCGCAGCCGACGCCATGCCCGACTGGCTGGTGGTCGGTGTCGAGGCGCGTTTCGCCATCCCCGCCGGCCGCGACCCCGGCCATGATCCCGACCAGACCAGCCTGGAAGCCGAGGGCTGGACCGACACCGACCCCGCCGAACTGACTGCCGCCTGGGCCCGGCACCTGATGGCCGGGATCGCGGAATGGGACCGCGATGGGCCAAAGGCCGTCGCCGACCGCTTCCTCGCGCGGCTGGAGCAGGATGCGGAAACCGCCGGCGCCCGGCGCGGCATCGACCTCGGCACCGCCGAGTTGATCTGGGAACGCGACGGCACCCGTCATCGCCGGGTGATCGGCGCATGATGCTGCCCCGGACCTTGCGGCTCGACCCCTCCGATACGGTGGTGTTCGAGACGGCGGCGGCACCGGGCGAATGGGCGGTCGCCGGCGGCTTCATGTTCTGGGACGAGGACCCGGCGGCGATGACCGGCAAGCGCCGCCAGGCGTTTCGCAGCGGGTTCTTGGGGCTGGGTTCCTTCGGCTGGTCCACGCTGGTGGAGGCGGCACCCTGCGATGCCGCCGCCCGCGCCGCCGCCGTCGCGGCGCTGGCGGCCCATATCCGCACGGCCCTGGGCGCGCCGGATAACGCCGCGGCAGCGGCCGCCGCCGAGGAGGAGATCGCCTTCGCCTCATCCCTCTGCGCCGGCCACGACCCGGGCACCGTGCTGGCCCTGTCCCGCCGGATCGAGGATGGCCGTCAGCGCGAAACCTTTCGCACGCTGCATCGCCGCGACACGCCGCGCGACGATTTTGGCAGCCTGCCGGTTTTCGGCATCGTCGAGATCACCGGAGAGGATGAAGTGCTGGACCAGCCCGATCTGACCAGGCTCGCGCGATGAGCCTC
>JBBRWI010000391.1:0-2213 GCA_038249305.1 Acetobacterales bacterium | reverse complement strand
GGTGCGGCAGAGGCGGCGCGCGTAGCGCTCGGCGAGGGGGTGAACGACGTCGAGATCGGCGAGGGAAAGCTTGGTGGGCATCGGGCGGGGCTCCTGCTGGGCGGCTATGACGTCCAGAAACAACCACACGACCTGCCGGGGCGAAGAGGCGGAATGGGGCGCAATGGGGAATTGAAGCGCCCTGGGATTTATTCCCCAATGCTAATTCAATGACTTATGGTCATTTTCGCCTGAAATCAGATGGATAGCCCGGCGATTTACGCCCCATCCACGCGGGAACTGCTCGCCGATACGGTCGCCTGTGGATATCGGGGGTAAGCGAACATGAGGGGAACATTGCTGTTGACCAATCGCACAGCAGTTCGTCATGATCCCGGCATGTCCATCACCGTTGAGTACCCGCATCACGCCGCCTCGGGCGCGCCTCGGCCGTTGTCGGCCCAGACCCTCTGGGCGGTCGCCGCGCAGGTGCGCCGCCAGGCCATGACGGAGCATGGTGCATTCGCGCTCCCGCTCTCCGCGCTGGTCGCCGCCACGCGGACAGTGTCGGCGAATGGTCGGGCAATCCTGGTCGCCTGGGAGCTTGACCATCCGGTGCATGATGCCTCCGGGGAGGCGGTCCTCGGCGTCTGCGAGACGGATCCCGACATGCCAGGTACGGCGCTGGTCTCGGTGAATGCGCGCATGGTGGCCGGCCGCCCGGACCTCGCGATCAGCACCGCGGCGCATGAGCTGGGCCATGTGGTGTTCGACGTGCCCGTGGCGCTCGGCGAACCGGCACGGCGCTACCGCGCGGTGACCGCCGGCCCGAGCGCTTTGCTCGATCGGACCACAGCGGTCTCCGAGCGCCGGGCGAATGAATTCATGGGTGCGCTGCTCGCTCCCCCGGTGCAGCTCCATCTCCGGATGCTGGTGCACGCGCGATCCGAGCGGTTGCGCACCGTCCATGCGCTGCATCGAGGTCGGCAGGGCTGTCGCGTCTTGGCCGCCGACAACCCACCCGAGGTGATCGAGGGCGTTGTCGCCGCGCTGGCGGGCGACTTTGGCGTGTCGGAACGCTTTATCGCCGTGCGGCTGAGCCGCTACGGCCTGGTTCAAGGAGAGCAACGGTGAGCTTTGGATCGGTCATCCGCGAGCGACGGACTGCGCTCGGCATCGGGTTGAACGATCTCGCGGAGCGATTGGAAATCTCCGCGGCCTATTGGTCGCGCATCGAGCGTGACCAGGAGAACCCGCCCCGCGACGAGCTGATAGAGCGCGCCGCCGCCATTCTCGGCGTGCGGATGGATGATCTGTTCGTTGAGGCGCAGCGACTGCCGCCCGACATGCGGAAGGATATGGCGAAAGTAGTGCAGGCGTATCGGCGGTTGCGCTTTGTCGGGAAGGGATGAATGTCGTGGGCGGCCGGATTGTGAGGAAGCCCTGTTATGGGCTGGCCGAAGTAAGTGAACGCTGGGGCGTGAGCGAGATCGACATCGCCAACTTCGCCATCGCTGGCGAACTCACGCTGTCGATCGTGGTGGCGCAGCTGCCGCTCGAAGATGGCAGCGTCGAGGAAGTGGACGAAGGGCATTTCGTCGACATGCCCGAGCGCCGCTTTCGATTCAGCGGGACGCTGGACCTGTGGGCGCACGACGCCTGGCACGTGATGATGACAGGTGCGCACGGGGTGAGCGCATTTCGCGCGGAGCCCGGGATGTACCGCTGTCTTTGGGTGCCTTCCGATGGGGAGGAGCAATTCAACGTCCCCAGAGAGCGGCTGGTTGTTCGGCATGTCGAGCGGGAGCGGTTCGAGGCAGAGCAGGCTGCACCCGTAGCCTCTGCCGCGCCCGTGCCCGTCGTCGCCCGAAGTGGCAAGCGCGGGGCACCGCCGAAATACGACTGGGACGAATTCTACTGCGAGCTTGCGGTATCCATGCAGATCGATGGCTTTCCGGAAAGCCAGGCGCCGATCATTCGGCAGATGCTGGAGTGGTTTGCGGCCCGCAACCAATACCCGGACCCGAGCACGGTCAAGAAGAAGGTCGCGCTGCTGTGGCGCCGCTATCACGAGGCCTTGGCGCGCCTGCCTGCCTGAATGAGACGGATCGCCGCCGAGGCGGGTAGGGCTAAGTATGAAGCCATCGCCCGTGGGACTGAACGCTCACCTCCCGCCGCACCTTCGTGAGGTCTGCGGCATCCTGGCCAGGGGCCTGGTGCGGCTGCGCAGCCGC
>JBBRWI010000390.1:0-2218 GCA_038249305.1 Acetobacterales bacterium | reverse complement strand
GCGCACCGCCGAGGAGTTGGAGGCGCTGCTGCGCCAGGCCGGCTTTTCGCGCTTCCGTCGCGTGCCGACACGCACGCCGCTGTTGACCAGCGTCCTGATCGCGCAGCCTTAGAGCGTCATCCATTCAAACGGAATCGTTTGAATGGATAGAGACACTGGCAAAATCTAGGGCTCATGCTCGAGAATCAAATACTTCTAAAGCACGAGATGCGTTCGACTGAACGCATCGTGCTCTAGCCCCGGTCGAAGTCCAGCACGAGATTCTCAGGAAAGGGCGAGCCCTGGACACGCCCGGCCGCCCCCGCCGCCCGCCGCAGCCCTTTCAGCTTCAGCACCGGCTTCAGCATCTGCGGCATCAGCGCGCGATTGATGTGGCCACCGAAGCAGGCGTGCATGCCGTAGCCCCATAGCATGTAGTCCCGCGCCGGCCGGTCGGTGCGAAAGGCGTCGGGGGCTGCCACCGCCAAGGGGTCGAACATCGCGGACAGGTTTGACGCCAGAACCATCGTGCCTTTTGGGATTTGGCGCGCACGAAGCGTGCCGCGCGCGATTTCGCTGTCCCGCGCCGCACGGCGGTAGATCACCGGGTTGATCGGATCGAAGCGAAAGGCCTCCATGACGAAGGCGGTCAGGCCCGCGTCGTCATTCGCCCGCGCCGCCGCCTGCGCGCCGGCCAGCGCTTCCGGCCGGTCCAGCAGCACCGCCAACGCCTGGACCGATGCCTTCGACAGCGTCGGCACCAGGCCGATCAGCAGCCCGATCAGGTTGTTGCGGATGCCGAGGTCATCCATCCCCGGCGTGCCCGCGCGCTGCAAGACCAGGCAGCGGTTCAGCACATCATCGGCCTCGGTCGGATGGGCGTGGCGTTCGGCGATGGCGCTGTCGAGATAGGCGCGCATGGCGGCGGCGGCGTTCAGCCCGCCTTCGCGAATCGATTCAACCCCGGCCAGATCGACGAACAGGTACCAGAACATGCGCGTGGTCCAGTCGATCATCGCGCCTTCGGACGGACCCGGCGTGCCGAAATACGCGGCGACCAGACGCGCCGGCACGCGGCGGGTCAGTTCCGCCGCGACGTCGATGCGGCCCGGCGCGGCGGCCACGATCTCGGACGAAAGCCGTGCCACCAATGGCACCAGGATGTCCGGTACGTCATCCCGCCTGACCACCAGCCGCATGTTGGAGACGTCGCGGGTGTAGGCCGGGCTGTCCTGCATCCCGAGGAAGAAGTTTTCCCCGCCAGTAATCGCCCGCATCTTCGGCTCGTAGACGACGGCGAAATCCGCCTCGCGCTCCAGCACCTCGGTCACGTCGGTGTGGCGGGTGACGATGGCCGTGCCGGTGTTGTCATAGGCCATGACGAAGCGGCGTCCGAGCACGATGTTCGGCAGCACCGCGCGCAGCAGGGCAAAGACGTGGCGCTGGTTCTCCGATGCGGCGAGCGTCGCCACCCGGTCGCCCGATACCAGTCTTGGCGCGAGGACGGCCACGGCGACCAGCGCCGCCCAGGCCATCGCAAGGCGGATGCGTAGCCCCGAAACCAGGGCCCCGATCACGTCGGGTCCACCACGCCGGTCGCGATCATCCGCAACCCCGTCATGCTCGGCACGAAGAAGTAGTCGCCGCCGCGTGTTTCGACGAACTGCGGCAGACGGTCGCAGATGAATGGCGGCTTGCCGCTGGCCGGGTCGCTGGCAATGACGAATTTGGCGTCGGCGCCATGGTTGCCGATGATCGGGCAGGTATCGTTGCCGGCGTTGAAATCCAGCCCGTACTGCATCCACTGCTGCTGCACGAACTCGAACTGGCGGAACAGGCTGGTGCAGGCGGCCAGCAAGACGATGCCGTGTTCCCCGGTATCGTCGCCGCCCGGTTGCGCCGCGCCATAGGGCAGGCCGCGCCGCAAAATGCGCCGGCGGTTGTTCAGCACCGATCCGTTGAACTGCTTCGGGTCGCCCGTGCCCAGGTGCGGGTCCAGCATGTCGCGCGTATTGGACCGCCGCAGGTGCGAGCCGAAGGGGCATTTTGCCCCCGTCGGATCGCCGGCGAAGGTGAAATCGACCAGGGCACGGTTCAAGGCCGCGATGGTTGCGGTGTCACCTGCCGCTTCGGCGGCGGCACGGCGCGCCACCACCGCCTGCCAGTCGGCGAAAGTCGGTGCCGAAACCAGCGGCACGCCGTCGGCCCAGCGCCCGGCGATCTTGGCCATCAGGGTCGG
>JBBRWI010000389.1:0-2276 GCA_038249305.1 Acetobacterales bacterium | reverse complement strand
GTCCGGCCATTTCCTTGCCCTGGTCGTAGGTCAGCGTCTTGCGAAGGGGCGCGGGGATGGCGTTCAGCGCGCCGGCGAAGGCCGAGGCTGCAACATCGGCGCGGCGCGTGGGCATATGCACCAGCAAGACCAGACGGGTGGTGCGTTCCACCAGCGTGCCCACGGCACTGGCGCCCCCGGCACCGAGAATGAGATCGCCCTCCCAGTGACCCGGCACCAGGCGGCCCTCAATCTCCTCAGGCCGCTCCTTGATATTGGTCATGCCGCAGAGTTTGCCGCGCCGTTCGGCTTGCGGCCCCGCATTGGCTTGGCCTGGCGCAGATAGGACAACAGCTCACGCCGCAGTTCGCCGCGCGGCAGGGCATAGAGCGCGGTGTAGATCGCCTCATGCGAGACCCTCAGGCCAGAGGGCTGCTCCATGCCATTCTCAATCCATTTGCGCCGACCCGAGATCTGCTCGGGTGACCAACCAAGCCTTAGAGCACGATCGATCCAAGTGGATCGATCTCGTGCTCTAGAAGCCGTTGAATCTAGAGCAAGAAATCGGATCAGATGATTCCATCTGATCCGATATTGCTCTAGCAGACGAGCGATATCAGCGAATAGCGGCCCATCCGGCGCCAGTCGTGGCTTGCGGCCGGACCGGCGGCGGCTGGCCGCAGCATCGGTCCCGGCTGTTGCCGCCAGGTAGCCCGCGGCATCGCCGTGCCGCCTGATCTCATCGCAGACGGTGCCCGACGAGCGGCCGAGCTCCCGCGCAATCATGCGGATGCTCCAGCCGTCCCGCCGCCGCAGCTCGATGATCGGACGGTCCACCACCGTCAACCAACGTCTCTGAACTACCATCGCACCACCGTAACCCTTCAAGGAAATCAGTGGTGTTCGCTACCAATGTTGAATCCGCCCAACATATGCCGCTCCACGGGCAGCGGCCCCTGGTGGGGGAGGTGTGGAGGGGGCCACGCCCCCTCCAGGGCGCAACCTGCCGACTTCGCCTTGCCCCCGGGGCCGCCACGCCCGTAACAGGCGGGCATGATCTCCGACCCGCCGCGCCCCGCCCTGATCCTTGGCCCCGCAGGGGTGTTGCCCTTTGCCGGGCTGGCGGCCTGGGCGGTGCTGGCGCCGGCGGCCTGGGTCGGGCCGGCGGCGGCGGCCTATGGCGCGACAATCCTGGCTTTTCTGGGCGCGGTGCATTGGGGGCTGGCCTTGCGGCCGCTGCCCGGTGAGGCCGCTGCGGCCTGGCCGCGGCTGGGCCTGGGGGTGGTGCCGGCGCTGGTCGCCTGGGTGGCGCTGCTATTGCCGCCGGGCTTGGGGCTGTGGCTGCTGGCGGCGGGGTTGATGGCGACGGCGGGGGTCGAGACGCTGGGCGCGCGGCGGGGCTGGGTGCCGCCGGGGTATCTGCGGCTGCGCTGGGGCCTGTCCGGGGCGGCGGCAATCTGTTGCATCATCGTGACATTAACCATTTAGAGACGGATGCACGACGGCCGCGTTAGTCTTTGGTTCACACATGCCGAAGGAGCAGGCCATGACCGATGCCACCATCCTGAATTTCCCCCAGGCGCCGCAGGACCGCCTGCGCATCGCCTTGCGGAAACTGGAAGCGGCGCTGGCGGAACAGGCCGGGGCGATCGCGGCCTTCCGCGGCGAAATCACCGCGCTGCGGGCTGCGACCCAAGGCCTGGCCCAGGGTTTTGCCGAATACCAGGAAAGCCTCGCCGATTGCGCGGTGGCAGTGGAGGATGCGCGGGTCGCGCAGGAACGGATTGTGGAGACGCTGGAGGGAGCGGTCGCGTAGGAACACCCACCCACGACGGGCACCATCACCGAAGCCGGAACACGATTTCTGCTGCGGCCATTCATCGCCTGGACCGCAGGGCCATCCGCGCCCGGCCGAAACATTGCGGGTCTGCGAAAAAGAAATAATACCTATTTCTTACCACCCATGCTACATCTCTTCCCATGCCCCCACTCCGCCCCCATACCCCCGCCCGCCCCTGGGCGCCGCTCTCCGACCTCGAATGGCATGCGCTCTATCCGTATCTGCACTCGCGGTCCCCGGCCGGGCGCCAGGTCGGTGACCTGCGCCAGCGGATCGACGCGATTTTTCACGTCGCCTGCTCGCACGCCCCCTGGCGGGACGTGCCCGAACGCTACGGCAAGCCCGATACCATCGCGCGGTATTTTCGGCGGCTGACCCATGCCGGATTGTGGCAGACGCTGCTGGAGCACCTCGTGGAACTCGAACCCGAACATCCTCTGCGTTGGATCGAGGCTTT
>JBBRWI010000388.1:0-2289 GCA_038249305.1 Acetobacterales bacterium | reverse complement strand
GCTTCCACCGCGTGAAGTTGCTGCACGATGTCGAGGCACGACCGACCCACCTCGATCATCTCGACCACGCTACGCAGATGGCCCTCGGCCCGCTTCAAGCGCTTTGCGATCTCGGGATGGGAGCCGTGGATATGGGGATCATTCATGAGAGCGTCCTATCCCCCTGGTAGGGATGCCGTCAATCTGCTACCGACGCTGCGGCGATTGGAGCGGAGCAGCTGCGCCGCATGAGAGGATTCCGACACATCGGCAGGCTGCTGCTCGTGGTCCTGCTTGTCTGCACCTTCGCACCGCCTCTCGCGGCAGTGTCGATGCATGGTGCCGCCGACCACGTTCACTTCACTCATGATCCCGGCCAGCCCGGGACCCACGATGCCGGCGATCATGCGATCACCGACCATGTGCATGAGGCGGTGACTTTGCCGGCGGTCAACCTGGCGCCGCGCTGGATGCCGCGCGCCCGGCTCGCAAGGCTCGAGCAGAAGGACTTGGCTCCGGCGCCTCGCAGCAGGATGGATCGGCCGCCCCGCGGGTTCGGCTGAGCTTACCATGCCGCCGTCTTCGGACAGTTCCCCAATCTTTCACTTGAGCGGTCTCACATCATGAATCCCACCATCGCGGGCGCCGCGCGCCTTTCGCGAATCCCTTGGCTATGGGTCTGTGTCCTGGGCCTCACCCTGCTGGGGGCGACCGTCGAGGCGCTCGCCCATGCCGTGGCCGAGGGTGACAGAGGATACATCCAGGAGATCACCGGCGTTCATCTGCTGCCCTTCGTCTATCTGGGCGCCAAGCACATGGTCACGGGCTACGACCACATCCTGTTCCTGTTCGGTGTGATCTTCTTCCTCTACCGGCTGCAGCACATCGCCATCTATGTGACCCTGTTTGCGCTCGGCCACTCGACCACGATGCTGGCCGGTGTCTATTTCGGCATCGGGATCAACAGCTATTTGATCGACGCCATCATCGGGCTATCGATCGTCTACAAGGCGCTGGACAATCTGGGCGCCTATCAGCGCTGGTTCGGCTTCCAGCCGAACACCAAGCTGGCGACGCTGATCTTCGGCTTCTGCCACGGCTTCGGCCTGTCGTCGAAAATCCTCGACTACAACATCTCGCCGGACGGGCTGCTGCCGAATCTGCTGGCCTTCAATGTCGGCGTCGAGATCGGCCAGTTGCTGGCCCTCGGCGCCATTCTCATCGTCATGGGCTTCTGGCGCCGCAGCCCGAGCTTCCTGCGCCACGCCTACACCACCAACGTCGTCATGATGGCCGCCGGATTTTTGCTGATCGGGTATCAGCTCACCGGCTGGTTCGTCTCGTGAGGAATCCCTGACATGTACAACACCGATCTTCCGACCCGCGCCGAGCTGCCTTCCTCGAAGCAGTTGCTGCGCTCCACCGCCGTCGCGGCCGTTGCTGCCATCGCCATTCTGGTGACGGTGGTGCTGCCCGCCGAATACGGCATCGATCCGACCGGCATCGGCCGGCCGCTTGGCCTGACCGAGATGGGCGAGTTGAAGATGCAGTTGGCAGCCGAGGCCGAGGCCGACCGCGCGCCACCCGCCGCAACGCCAAGCCCGCGTTCCAGCCTGCCCGGAGCAATCTTCGCGGGGCTGTTCATCCGCTCAGCCGCTGCGCAGACGGCGCCACCCGCCACGGCTCCGCGGACCGACGAGACTACCATCACGCTCCGGCCGAACCAGGGCCTGGAAGTGAAGCTCGATATGCGCCGCGGCGCGCGGGCCAGCTACGGCTGGACCGCCACCGGGCCGGTCAATTTCGACCTGCACGGCGAGCCGCCCAATCCCGGGCGGAACGCCGCGCACAGCTATCGGAACGGCCGCGGTTCCTCTGGCGAACAAGGCGAGTTCACCGCCATCTTCGATGGAACCCATGGCTGGTTCTGGCGCAACCGCTCCGGCCGCGATGTCAGCGTCACGCTGCGCACGACGGGCGATTACGCGCGCGTCATCCGCCCCTGAAAGTGGCCCGCCGCCGGCTTCGGCCGGCGGGGATCGCCACGGAGCTTGAAGCGCCATGTTCAGCCCGCTTGCCAACCTGACCTACCGCCACCTGTTCGCGGCGCAGGTGCTCTCCCTGCTTGGCACTGGTCTGGCGACCGTGGCGCTCGGGCTGCTGGCCTTTGACCTCGCGGGCGCCGATGCGGGGGCGGTGCTGGGAACGGCCTTCGCCATCAAGATGGTGGCCTATGTCGGCATCGCGCCGGTCGCCGGCGCCTTCGTGCATCTGGTACCGCGCCGGGCGCTTCTGGTGGCGCTCGACGTG
>JBBRWI010000387.1:0-2306 GCA_038249305.1 Acetobacterales bacterium | reverse complement strand
GTGATCACGTCATCCACCGGTTCCAGCCGGTCGGCATAGGCACCGACATCCCAGGGCGAGAGCGAGATGATGTCATGCCCGCTGCGCGACTGCGCTTGGGCGGCGGCGGTCAGTTGCAACTGGTTGCCGGTGGTGTTGATGAAGTCGAGCTGGACAGTGACCCGGTTCCTCTCGCCCCATTCCCCGCAAAGCTGGCGCAGCGCGCCATTACCGGTGGGCACCCAATGATCCCAGAAGGCGCAGCGCAGCGTGCCAGCCGTGCCTTGTGCATGCACATTGAAAAGCGGCAGCGTCGAGGCCGCCACACCAGCCACGCCGGCACCGAGCGCCGCGCGACGAGATATCCCGTAGTTCGTCATCCTTGAAACTCCTCTTCACGCCCGGCGCCCGGTTTCGGGCAGCCGTGGCCGGTTGATCCGGCCTGATTGCCTACTCATGCTACGCATGCATGGACGGGTGGCGCAATGGTCGTGGCTTGACGGATGCCCTAACGGGGTGAACACCGCGCGACCTTCCGACCGAAAGCCCCCCATGCCCCGCGTCTTTTCCGGCATCCAGCCCTCCGGCGTGCCCACCCTCGGCAATTACCTCGGCGCGATCCGCAACTGGGTGCCGATGCAGCATGGCGACGAAAGCCTGTTCTGCGTGGTGGACCAGCACGCCATCACGGTGTTCCAGAACCCGGGCGAACTGGCCGCGGCAACGCGGGAAATGGCGGCCGCCCTGATCGCCTGCGGGATCGACCCCGAACGCTGCGTGTTGTTCGTGCAGTCGCATGTCGCAGCCCACGTGCGGCTGGCCTGGATCTTCAACTGCGTGGCGCGGCTTGGATGGCTGAACCGGATGACCCAGTTCAAGGACAAGGCGGGGAAGGATCGGGAGGCCGCGTCCACCGGCCTGTATGTCTATCCGAACCTCATGGCGGCCGATATCCTGGCCTATCACGCGACCTCGGTCCCCGTGGGCGACGACCAGCGCCAGCACCTGGAACTGGCCAATGACATCGCGGAAAAATTCAACCACGACTATCGGGCCGATTTCTTCCCGCGGATCGAGCCGATGATCCTGGGCGTCGCCGCGCGCGTCATGTCGTTGCGCGACGGCACGAAGAAAATGAGCAAGTCCGATCCCTCGGACCAGTCGCGCATCAACCTGACCGACGACGCCGACAGTATCGCGCTGAAGATCCGCCGCGCGAAAACCGACGCCGAACCCATACCCGACCACATGGCGGGGCTGGAGGCCCGGCCCGAGGCCCGCAACCTGGTCGGCATCCTGGCCGCCATCACCGGAACCCTGCCGGAGAACGTGCTGCGGGAGCAGGGCGGCCGCGGCTTCGGCGGCTTCAAGGAAGTGCTGGTCGAGGCGCTGGTCGCCCACCTGTCCCCGATCGCGGCCGAGATGAAACGCCTGCTGAACGATCCGGCTGCGGTGGATGCCGCCCTGCACAAAGGTGCTGCACGCGCCGCGGCGATTGCCAATCCGATTGTCGCCGAGGCCGAACGCCTGGTCGGATTCCTGCCCCCGCGCTGACCGATTTCCCTTGCGTGGCGTCGGGCGGACGCGCTCGCATAGGTGGCAATTCAGCGACTCAGGAGGGCGTGATGCTTCGTCGTTCGCTTCTGGCTGCGGGGGCCGCCGTGTCGATCGCGCGCCCGGCCCGGGCCAATGAACCGGTGGATGTGCTGCTGGTGCTGGCGGTCGATGTCTCCCGCTCGATCGACGAGGATGAGGCGCGGCTGCAACGCGAAGGCTATCGCACCGCAGTTAGCGACGCGGTGGTGGTGCGCGCGATCCAGGGCGGCATGATCGGCGCGGTCGGGCTGTGCTACATCGAATGGGCCGGCATCGAATACCAGCGCATCGTCATCCCCTGGACCCGCATCGGCGGGCAGCGCGACGCGGATCAATGGGCCGCGACCCTGGCCGAGGCACCGCGCGCCTCCCTGTCCTGGACCTCGATCTCGGGCGCGCTGCGGGCCGGCCGCGCGGCCCTGGCCGAAGCGCCGTTCGAGGGCACGCGGCGGGTGATCGATGTGTCCGGCGACGGGGTGAACAACAGCGGCCCGCCGGCGGAAATGGAGCGCGACCGGCTGGTGGCCGAGGGCGTGACCATCAACGGCCTGCCCATCGTCAACGACCGCCCGACCTTCGGCCGCCAGCCGCCGATCCCGCTGGACGCCTATTACCAGGAGGCGGTTGTGGGCGGCATCGGTGCCTTCATGGTGGTGGCCGAGGATTTCGAGTCCTTCGGCGTCGCGGTTAAACGCAAGCTGATACGGGAGATCGCCGGGCTGGACGGGCCG
>JBBRWI010000386.1:0-2375 GCA_038249305.1 Acetobacterales bacterium | reverse complement strand
CGCCGGCCTTGATCGCGGCGGTGCGGGCCTGGACGCGCTGCTCCAGGCTTTCGTTCAGCGCGTGCAGGTCGCGGGCGCGGCGCTTGGCCGACCGCGCCAGCGCGAACAGCGCGCCCGCCACCGTCAGCGCAAAGGCCCCATACAGCCACAGGCGCAGATGCCAGGGGGCCAGCGCCTCGGCCCGCGGCACCCCATGCGTGATGTTCGCGCCGAAGCGGTCAAGCCGGCGGAAGGCAAACAGGCGTTCGACCCCATCGACGCCGGATATGCCCGTCATCACACGACGTTCGGCGCCGGCCGCGATGGCCCGGGCCACCGGCGACCCCGGTGGGAATGCCGCCCGTTCGTCGGGGTCGATGGCGGGGCGCCGCGCCAGGATGATGCCATCGTCGCGCAGCAGCGAGACCGCGGCGCCGGGGTTGGGGGTCGCGCTGTCCCAGAAGTCGATCAGGGTGTCCTGGCGGATGCCCGCGGCGATCACCCCCTTGAACGACCCGTCGCGGCCGGATCGGCGCAGGGTGACGAAGAAGATGGGCGTGTCACTCGCAAGGCTGCGGACCGGTGCCGCGACGCGCGGCTCGGCCGATGGATTGTCACGATGCCAGCGGAAGTAGGAGCGGTCGCTCACATCAACGTCCGGCAGCGGGATCGCGCGGTCGGAATCGACCAGCGGGCGGCCGTTCGCCCCGAACACCACGAGGCGCAGGGCCTCACCCGAATGGCGGCGCATGGCGTTCAGATGCGCGTGCTGGACGGCTGAGGTGGCGATCAATTCGGCGTCCGACTTGTCGCGGAGCCATTCATCGGCCGTCCCCAAGGCCAGTGCCTGGAAGCGCAACAGGCTTTCGGCGTGGCCGTGCAGCGTGTCGAGCGTGGCCAGCAGGTCGCGTTCGGCCATCGCCAGGGTCTGGTTGCGGTCGTACACGGCGACGGCGGCGAAGCAGAGCGCCGGCAACGCGACAGCGGCCACCAGAAGCAGGTCCACGGCCTGCGGCGGCAGCAGTTTCCACCAGCGATGGGACGGGACGGGTAAGCGGCTGGCGTCGTCGTTCGGCATCCGCTTCCCGGTGCAGTGGTGTGGCCACGCATCGCATGAACATGACCAGGCAATGATAGACAACGTAGCGGAGGTTGTCTCAACCCCTTCGGCCGAATTTTGCGCAGGAGGGTGCACCATCGGCCGCGACATGCTGCACTCCCGCAACACCCGTCCGGAGCCCCCCGCATGCATCGTCGCGATACCCTGGTCCTGCTTCCCCTTCTGGCCGCCGCGCCGGCCGCGCGTGCCCAGGCAGTCTGGGCGCCGACCCGGCCGGTCACGCTGGTGGTGCCCTTCCCGCCCGGCGGGCCGACCGACCTCTGTGCCCGGGTGATGCAGCCGGGGATGCAGGCAGCACTCGGCCAGCCGGTGATCGTGGAAAACCGGCCGGGGGCGACCGGGGCGATCGGCGCGCGGCTGGTGGCGGCCGCGGTGCCCGATGGGCATGTGCTGCTGGTCGCGGCCAGCGGTACGCTGACCATCAACCCGGTCACCATGGCCAATCCGGGCTACGACCCGCTGCGGGATTTTGCCCCGGTGACGCTGGCGATGAACGCGCCGAACATGCTGGTCGTCCACCCATCGGTGCCGGCGCGCACGGTCGCGGAACTGGTCGCCTGGATCAAGGCGCAGCCGGGCGGGGTGAACTACGCGTCCTCGGGCATCGGGTCGTCGGAACAGCTGGGGTATGAATTGTTCCGCCTGCGCACGGGGACCGATGGGGTGCATGTGCCCTTCACGGGCGGCGCCGCGGCGGCGACCGCGATCATCCAGAACACCGCCCCGGTCGCGGTCCTGAACGCCGCCACGGCAGGGCCGCACATCACCGCCGGCACGATCCGCGGCATCGCGGTCGCAGGCCCGGTCCGCTTCGCGCAGGCGCCGGATGTGCCGACCATGGCGGAACAGGGGTTGGCCGAGCTGGTTTCGGGGTCCTGGACGGGGGTGGTGGCGCCGGCGGCGACGCCGGCGGCGATCCTGGACCGGCTGAACGCGGTGATGGTGGCAGCGTTGAAGGCGCCGGAGGTGGTGGCGCGGCTGGGCAGCATCGGCTTTGTCGTGGATGCGAGCAGCCGCCAGGTGTTGGGGGAGCTGATCGCGGGGGATCTCGCGCGGTGGCGGGCGGTGGTGCGGGATGCGCGGATCGCGGTGAACTAGCGGGTTGGGGGTGCGGCGCCATGGAGGGGGCGTGGGTTTTGCGCGAATGCGCCGGAGCGCGGGTCGTGCCGCGCGCGGCCTAGAGCACGATCGATCCAAGTGGATCGATCTCGTGCTCTAGAAGCCGTTGAAACTAGAGCAAGAAATCGGATCAGATGATTCCATCTGATCCGATATT
>JBBRWI010000385.1:0-2428 GCA_038249305.1 Acetobacterales bacterium | reverse complement strand
GTGCTGGAAAACAACGTCGATCCCTGGGCCGCCGAATGCCGCATGCGCTGAGGCGCGCATGTCCGCGACCCTGCTGCTTGTCCAGGGGCTGAACGGGCTGCAACTGGGCATCCTGCTGTTCCTGGTGGCGGCGGGGCTGACGCTGGTGTTTGGGGTGATGGACTTCATCAACCTCGCGCATGGCGTGCAATACATGCTGGGCGCCTATCTGGCGGCGGCCTTCGCTGCCTGGACGGGGTCATTCTGGCTGGCCTTGTTGTGCGCGCTGCCGGCAGCGCTCGCCTTCGGACTGCTGCTGGAATGGCTGGTGTTCCGGCATCTGTATGACCGCGACCACCTGTCGCAGGTACTGGCGACCTTTGGCGTGATCCTGGTGCTGAACCAGGGCGTCAAGTTGGTCTGGGGGGCGGCGCCCTTGCAGGTGCCGATCCCGGAATTGCTGTCGGGCGGCGTCGAGATTATGTCCGGGCTGCGCTATCCGGTCTATCGCATCGCCATCCTGGTGACCGGCCTCGCGACCGCCGGCCTGCTCTGGCTGGTGGTCGAGCGCACGAAGATCGGCATGCTGGTGCGCGCAGGCGCCACCAATGCGCCGATGGTCGCGGCACTCGGCGTCGATATCCGCCGGCTGTTCATGGGCGTCTTCGGGTTCGGTGCCATGCTGGCGGGGTTCGCCGGGGTGATGGCGGCCCCGATCCTGTCGGTCGAACCGGGCATGGGCGACAACCTGCTGATCCTGGCCTTCGTCGTCATTGTCATCGGCGGCATCGGCAGCGTGCGAGGCGCCTTCATCGCGGCGCTCATGGTGGGGTTGATCGAAACCCTCGGCAAATCGCTGATGCCCGACCTGATGCGGCTGTTCATGGATGCGAGTTCGGCGCGGCAGACCGGGGCGGCGCTGGCCTCCATGCTGATCTACATCGCCATGGCGGCGATCCTGGCGGTGCGGCCGGCGGGGTTGTTCCCGGTGCGGTCCTGATGCGGCGCGACGGGCCGGCGCTGGCAATTCTGGCGTTGCTGGCGGCGGCCCCCTTTGTCGGCTTTGGCGAGGGCCATGTGCTGACCCTGCTCGCGCGCGGCATGATCTTCGGTGTCGCCGCGGTGTCGCTGGCGCTGCTCGTCGGCGGCGCCGGGCTGGTGTCGCTGGGCCATGCCGCGATGCTGGGCTTCGGCGCCTATGCGGTGGTGATCCTGGACAAGGCGGGCATCACCGACGCTGCGGTCGTGCTGCCCGCGGCGATGGCGGCGGCAGCGTCCTTCGCGCTGGTCACGGGTGTCATCGCGATCCGCACCGCGGGCGTGCACTTCATCATGATCACGCTGGCCTTCGGCCAGATGGCCTTCTTCACTGCGGCATCGCTGTCGGCCTATGGCGGCGATGACGGCTACACGCTGTATGGCCGCACCGAGGTTTTGGGGCGCCGGCTGCTGGAGAACCGCTTGTGGTTCCACTACGTGTGCCTCGGTGCGTTGGCATTGACCTGGCTGGTGTGCCGCCTGGTCCTGGCCTCCCGCTTTGGGCGCGTGCTGCGCGCGGCCCGGGAGAATGACCTGCGCGTGCAGGCGGTCGGCCTCGCGCCCTATGGCTACCGCCTGACGGCCTATGTGATCGCCGGCGCCCTGGGGGGCATGGCCGGTTTCCTGCTGGCCAATTCGGCCGAGTTCGTCGCACCCGCCTATATCTCCTGGCAGCGGTCGGGCGAATTGCTGTTCATGGTGATTCTCGGCGGGCTGGGCGGTCTGCATGGCGCGATGATCGGCGCACTCGCCTTCGTCGCGCTGGAGGAATACCTGGCCCATTTCCTCGGCGAACACTGGCGCCTGGTTTTCGGGCCGCTGCTGATCCTGTCGGTGCTGTTCCTGCGGGGCGGCTTGGCCGGGCTGCCCAAGACATTGCGGGGGCTGCGCCGTGGCTGAGCCGCTGCTGGCCTTGCGTGACCTGCGCAAGGCCTTTGGCGGCCTGCAGGTCACCGATGGGGTGAGCCTGGACGTCGTGCCGGGCGAAATCCACGCGGTCATCGGCCCCAATGGCGCGGGCAAGACCACGTTGATCAACGAGATCACCGGACGCCTGTCGCTGGATTCCGGCCAGGTCCTCTTCTGCGGCCAGGATGTGACGCATCTGTCGATGGCCGCGCGCGCGCGGCGCGGGCTGGCGCGATCCTTCCAGATCACCAGCATCATCCCGGGGTTTTCCGCGTTGGAGAACACCGCGCTCGCGGTGCAGGCGCGCAGCGGATCGTCGTTCCGCTTCTTCCGCCCGGCCTCGACCGAGACCCGGCTGAATGCTGCGGCACTGGCGGCGCTGGATGCCGTCGGCCTCGCGCATCGCGCAGCCGTCCCCGCCGGGTCGCTCAGCCACGGCGAAAAGCGCCAGTTGGAACTGGCCATCGCGATCGCCACGGCACCCAGGCTGCTGCTGTTGGAC
>JBBRWI010000384.1:0-2492 GCA_038249305.1 Acetobacterales bacterium | reverse complement strand
GCCTGGAAAAATCCGCGGATCCTGCTCACGCTCAGCATGGTGTTTTTCTGTGGAGCGTTGGCTGGAGCGGTGATTTACAAGCTGGTTTCCCAGCCCGTGTCGGCCAAACATGTCGCGGCAGGCTGGAAGGATTCAACCAAAGACCAGACGCTGACGCACTTGAAGCGGGAACTTCACTTGACTCCCGACCAAGCCGCTGAGATCGAGACCGCGCTCGACGATTTTTCCCTCTATTACCAGATGCTGCAGTCGCAGATGGAAGAGGTGATGGCCTCTAGTAAATCGCGCCAGGGGCATGAGGGCCCGACGGCGGCAGGCCACGTCGTCGCCGCCTTCGGCGGCTTCCTGATGGGCGGCGACGTGCTGGTCGGCATGATCATCTTCGCGATCCTGCTGATCGTGAACTTCATGGTGGTCACCAAGGGGTCCGGCCGCATCGCCGAAGTCGCCGCCCGCTTCAGCCTCGATGCCATGCCGGGCAAGCAGATGGCGATCGATGCCGATCTCTCGGCGGGGCTGATCCAGGAAGACGACGCCCGCCGCCGCCGCAAGGACCTCGAGGAGGAGAGCGCCTTTTTCGGCAGCATGGATGGTGCCGCCAAATTCGTGCGGGGCGACGCCATCGCCTCGGTCATCACCACGATCATCAACCTCGTCTTCGGCATCGGCATCGGGGTGTTCCGGCACGGGATGCCGTTCGGCGAGGCAGTGACGACCTTCTCCGTGCTGACCATCGGCGATGGGCTTGTGTCGCAGATCCCCTCCCTGTTGGTGTCGGTCGCCGCCGGCATCGTGGTCACCAAGGGCGGCACCGACGGCACCGCCGACCAGGTGCTGGTCAAGCAATTGGGGGGGGGCGAGAAGCCGCTGATGCTGGCGGCGGGGGCCGCCGCGCTGATGGCGTTGTTGCCGGGCATGCCGATGCTGCCCTTCCTGGCCATCGCGGGTGCTGCCGGTGCGGCGTCCTTCGCCGCACGCCGCGCGGGGGTCGAGGCCGCGCGCCAGGATGAACCACCGCCGCCCCCGCCCTATGAAGCACCGATCTCGGAGACATTGCGGACCGACCCGCTGCGACTGGAACTTGGCTATGGGCTGTTGTCGCTGGCGGCCGGCGACGCGCCGCGCCTGTCGGAGCAGATCAAGGCCCTGCGCCGCACCATCGCCGCCGAGATGGGCTTCGTCCTGCCGTCGGTTCGCATCCAGGACAACCTAGAACTGCCGCCCGACCACTACGCGCTGCGCGTCAAGGAAATCGAGGCTGCGCGCGGCCGCCTGCGCCCGCCCATGGTCCTCGCGATCGATCCCACCGGCAATGCCCCAGACTTGCCCGGCGAACGCTGCCAGGAGCCCACCTTCGGCCTGCCGGCCCTGTGGATCGAGGAAGTCCGGCGTGAGGAAGCCCTCGCGCGCGGTTTTACCGTGGTCGATGCGGCGGGCGTGCTGGCGACGCACCTGACCGAGATCGTCCGCGAGAACATGGCCGAACTGCTGTCCTACGCCGAGACGCAGAAACTGCTCGACGAGTTGCCGCGCGAGCACCAGAGGATCGTGCAGGATCTGATCCCGTCGCAGGTCACCGTCGGCGGCGTTCAGCGCGTGCTGCAGGCGCTGCTGGCCGAGCGTGTTTCGGTGCGCGACCTGCCGACCATCCTGGAAGGCATGCAGGAATCCGTCGCCGGCGGGTCGCGCGGCCTGGCGGCCATGACCGCGACCGTGCGGGCCCGCCTGGCCCGGCAGATCAGCGACGCGGCGCGCGGCACCAATGGCTACGTGCCACTGCTGGCATTGTCGCCGGAATGGGAGGCGGCCTTCGCCGAGTCGATGATGGGCAGCGGCGATGACCGGCAACTTGCGATGGCGCCGTCGCAACTGCATGGCTTCATGCAGGCGGTGAAGGATGGCTTCGACACGGCAGCCCGCAATGGCGAAGCCCCTGTCCTGGTATGCAGTGCCGGCATCCGCGCCCATGTCCGCGCCATCGTCGAGCGGTTCCGCCCGGCGACCTCGGTGCTGGCGCAGACCGAGATCCATGCGCGCGCGCGTATCCGCACCATCGGCACGATCTAGGCCATCGCCCTGCGCTCTTCATCGCCTCGTAAGCCTCGGCAAGTCAGGGTCAGCCCATGCGGCTGAAAACCTTTCGCGCCTCCCGCATGGCCATCGCGATGGCCATGATCCGCGAGGAGATGGGCGAGGACGCGGTGATCCTCGGCTCGGCCCGGGTCGCCGGCGGCGTCGAGGTCACGGCGGCCATGGAACCCGCAGCACCCGAACCGCCCGCGACGTCCACGACACCGATCCCCACCCCCGGCCGCCTGCGTTTCGCGGCCCTGCCCGATGGCATCGCACGGCCGCTGCTGCTGATGGGACCGCATGGCGCGGGCAAGACACTGACGCTCGTCAAGCTTGCCGCCCGGCTGACCATGGCCGGTGCCAGGCCGCTGCTGGTCGCGGCCGATGCCGAGCGCGCGGGCGCGGTCGCGCAGTTGGAG
>JBBRWI010000383.1:0-2517 GCA_038249305.1 Acetobacterales bacterium | reverse complement strand
GCCAGCCTGTCGGTCGGTGCCGCCGCCATCACCCGCCTGGCCCGGCGTTTCGGCGCCGCGACACTGATCGAAGCGCAGGCACGGCTGCTGGACATGAGCGAGGCGCAGATGCGCGCGGCGCTGGGCGCCATGCCCGACGGCACCTATGAGTTCGAGGATTTCATCGACAACGACGGCATCTCCGACGACCCCGTCCGCCTGCATGTGGCGGTGACCATCGCCGGCGATTCGGCGACCGTCGATCTGTCGGGCTGCGCGCCACAACAGGCCGGGCCGGTGAATTGCACCATCGGGATGAGCGCCTGCGGCGTTTTTTACGCGCTGATGGCAGCGGCCGACACCGAGCTTTTTCCGAATGCCGGCTGCTACCGGCCGATCACCATCATCGCCCCCTTGGGCAGCGTGGTGAATTGCCGGTTTCCCGCCCCGGTCGCGCATCGCATCGCGGTGGTGCACCGCCTGGCCAATGCGATGTTCGGCGCGCTGCACCAGGCGGTCCCGGACCGCATCCCCGCTGCCTATTACGGCGGCTCCTACGTCGCCTCGATCCAGACGGTGGACGCCGACCACCGGCGCGAGGTGCTGGTCGAGATCGAGATCGGCGGCGTCGGCGCTTCCCCCCGCGGCGACGGCGCCTCGGCCTTTGCCGCGGGCATGCACAACAACGCCAACATCCCGGTCGAGATGATCGAGGCGACCATGCCGCTGTCGATCCGCCGCTACGCCCTGCTGCCGGATTCGGGCGGTGTCGGACAGTTTCGTGGCGGCCTGGGGCTGCTGCGGGAGTGGCGGGTGGAATGCCCTGCCGCGAGTTTCGGCGCCAATATGGAACGCTTTCGCTTCGCGCCCTTCGGCCTCGCGGGCGGCGGCCCGGGCAGCCTGGGGCGGCTGACCCTGATCCGCGACGGGGTGGAGACGCCCTTGCCGCCAAAATCCGACGGCAACCGCCTGGGCTTCGGCGATGTTGTGCGGGTGGAAACCAGCGGTGGCGGCGGCTTTGGCGATCCGCATGCACGCGATCGTACCGCCCTGGCGTGCGACCTGCGGGAGGGTACCGTCACGACCCCCGGGCTTTACGGGGGCTGACGCAGACGCCACCCTCGGATGCTGAGGGAGAAAAGACATGGCCAATATCGCCGTCATCGGCGCCGGCACCATGGGTCACGCCCTGGCGCTCGTCTTCGGCATCGGCGGGCACCGGGTGCGGTTGACCGACAGCCACCCGCCTACGCTCAGCCGGGCGCCCGCCTTGATGGAGGCCGCGCGCAGCACCCTTGCCGACGCCGGCGAAGCCTCCCTCTCCGCCGAAGACCTGGTCGCCATGGTCACATGCCATGCGGCGCTGCCGGACACGGTGGCCGAGGCCGACTGGATCGTCGAGGCGATCATCGAACAGCCGGAGGCCAAGCGCGCGCTCTTCGCCGAAATCGACGAAGCCGCGCCGATGACGGCGATCATCGCCTCCAACACCTCCTACCTCGACCCCTTTCCGTTGATCCCGGCACGCCGCCAGCCGCGGGCGATGATCCAGCATTGGTATGCGCCGCCCTATCTCGTGGATCTGGTGGACATCGTCGCCGGGCCGGAATGCCCGCCCGACCTGATCGAACAGGCGCGGGCGATGATCGCGGCGCTGGGCAAGCAACCGGTGGTGATGCGGCGCTTCATCCCCGGCTATGTCGCCAACCGCATCCAGGCGGCGATTTCGGCCGAGGTGTTTCACCTGCTCGACGGTGGCTATGCCGAACCGGCGGACATCGACGCTGCCATCGTGCATGGGCTGGCGCTGCGCCTGCCGATCCTGGGCCATCTGGCCAAGGCCGATTTCACCGGGCTGGAACTGACCCGCGACGCGCTGCGCAACCAGATGGTACAGCCGCCCCCGAACATCGATCACAGCCCTGCGCTGGATGCGCTGCTGGCGGCGGGACGCAGCGGCGTACGCGCGGGGGCCGGCTGGTACGACTGGTCGGCGCGCAGCCCCGAGGCGTGGTTCCAGGACCGCGACCGGCGCCTGCTCGCGCTGAAGCGGGCACTCCGCGACATCGGCACCCTGACCGGAGGCAATACATGATCCGCTACGAACTCTCGGGCAAGACGGCGCTGGTGACGGGCGGCGCATCGGGGATCGGGCTTGCCACCGCGACCATGCTGGCCGCCGCGGGCTGCCGGGTCGCGATCAACCACCTGGCCGGTGACCCGCGCGGCGCCGAGGCCATCGCGGCCCTGCCCGGTGCGATCGCGGCCCCTGGCGATGTGTCCGACGCCGATGATGCGGTCCGTATGGTCCACCAAGCCGTCGGTGATCTCGGGCGGCTGGACTACCTGGTCAACAACGCCGGCACCCCGGGCACCCGCCAGGCGATCGCCCCCAAAAGCCTCGACCTGATCACCGAGGCGATGTGGGGCACGGTGATCGGCGTCAACCTGCTGGGCGTGTTTCGCTGCGCCAAGGCGGCGGCCCCCGCGCTGACCGCCGCCGGCGGGGCGATGGTGAATGTCGCCTCCATCGCCGGG
>JBBRWI010000382.1:0-2521 GCA_038249305.1 Acetobacterales bacterium | reverse complement strand
GTACACGGCGGGCGCGCGTCTACGCCGTTTGGCATCGCGTGCCCGCGAGGCATTATCGGCGACCAGCGCGCCGAAGGTAGAGCGCTTCCGAAGGTCCTGACCAACAGACAGGTCATGCCGCGGTGCTCACCGGATGCTTACTGCTGACCGGGCTGGCCTTGTGCTGTGCGAGCAGGCCCAAGCCTACCGGCCCAGGGAGGGCAGCGCCGCTTCCGCTTCCGCAACGTCTCCCGGGCCATCCCCGCATTACGCCACGCGGGGTCGTAGCCATAGGGCGGGTTGGTCACCATCGGGTGCGGTCGGACCCGGCCAGCACCCGCTCGACCACTATGGCGTCGGTGCGGTCGCGCAAACGCCGCACGCCCGGCCGGCGAATCCATGCGAGGCCGCCCAGCGTTTCGCCCATGCTCTGTCACGGGACGGCCACCGATCTGTCATCCGCCTGTCGGGTCCCTCCGGGTATCGAGACTGACTGGTAGGTTACGCCCGCCGCGTGAGGAGGATCCCGATGCGCACCATCCTTGGTCTTTGCACTGCCCTGTTATTGGCACTGTCAGCCCCTCGCGCCGAGGCGCGCGAGCTTGTCATCTACAATGCGAGCGACAGCGTAAACACGCCGCTTGTTGCTGCCTTCCGCCAGGCGCATCCGGACATCCGCGTTACCTTTGTCTCCGGCTCCACCGGCCCGATCACCGAGCGCGCCATCGCCGAGCGGCAGCGCCCGCAGGCGGATGTGGTGTATCTCGTGAACAACTTGGCGCTGGAACAGCTCAAGACAGCCGGGGTCTTCGAGCCCTACCGCCCGCGCAACGCCGCCATCGCCGAGCAGTTCCGCGAGCCGGATGATTTCTACGTCATGCATTTCGCCACGACCATGTGCATGGTGGTGAACACCGAGCGTCTCGCAGAGCGCCGCCTGCCCATGCCCTTGGCCTGGGAGGATCTGGTCCGCCCGGTATATCGGGGCGAAATCACGCTGCCTTCGCCGCTGCGATCGGGCACCGGCGTCGCCATCCTGACCACCTTCGTCGATGCTTTTGGCTGGAATTTCGTTGAGAATCTGCATCAGAATGTGCGGCAGTACGCCGACGGCGGCTCGGCTGGCGCTCAGATGGCGGCGCGCGGCGAGCTGGCAATCGGTCTGTCCTTCGACACCACCTGCCACGCGCTGAAGGCGCAGGGCCGTCCGGTGGAAATTGTCTATGGGCGCATCACCCCCAATGTTATGGAGGGCGGTGGGCTGGTGGCCGGCGCGCGCAACCGCGCGGAAGCCCAGCTCTTCCTCGACTTCATGGCGAGCGAAGCAGCGGCCCGCGTGCTGAGCAGCCTGGTCGGTGCCACCGCGGTGCCGGGCCATGGGCTGGTCGATCTGAACAGCATAACGCTATGGCAGATGCGCCGCCCGGTGGATCAGGCCGCGTTCCGCCGCACCTTTACCGAGCGGTTCCAGCGCTGAGCGCCACCGGGCCGCGCCTGCTGCTGGAGGGCGTGCACAAGACTTTCGGCACGGCGCGCGCTGTCGATGGCGTGTCGCTGGCGATTAGCGAGGGCGAGTTCGTCACGCTGCTCGGCGCCTCGGGCTGCGGCAAGACCACGCTGTTGCGCATTGCCGCCGGCTTCACGGCCCCCGATTCCGGGCGCGTGGTGATCGACGGGGCGGAGGCCACCTCCACGCCGCCGGCCGCGCGCGGGATGGGCTTCGTGTTTCAGTCCTACGCCCTGTTCCCCACCAAGACGACGGCCGAGAATATCGGCTTTGCCCTGCGCGTCGCCGGCCGCCCGAAGGCCCAGATCGCCGCCCGGGTGCAGGAGGTCGCGGCGCTGGTCGCCATCACGCCGCTGCTCGGGCGCTATCCGCACGAAATGTCGGGCGGGCAGCAGCAGCGCGTGGCGCTCGCCCGCGCCATTGCGCCCGCCCCGCGCATGCTGCTGCTGGACGAGCCGCTTGCGGCGCTGGATGCGCGCATCCGCCACCGGCTGCGCGACGAGATTCGCGCGCTGACCGATCGCCTGGGCATGACGGCGCTCTACGTCACGCATGACCAGGAGGAAGCGCTGGCGATCTCTGACCGCGTCGTGGTGATGCGCGATGGGCGGATCGAGCAGGCGGCGCCGCCGGCCGAGGTCTATCTGCGCCCCGCCAGCCGTTTCGTTGCCGAATTCGTCGGCCAGGCCACGCTGCTGGAGACCGAGGTAATACGGGGCGTGCCGCGTGCGCTCGGCATCGACTGGCCCGGCACAGCGCAGCAGGCCAACGGGGCCTGGCTGATGGTGCTGCGGCCGGAGGAACTCGCGGCCGATCCACAGGGGCCGCTGGCCGGCGCCGTGGACTCCATCCGCTACCTGGGCGCCGTGCTGCGGGTGGGGGTGGTGCTGGACTGTGGCACGCGCCTGACCGCCGATCTGCCGGCGCGCGCGCAGCGCCCCGCGCTGGGTGAGCGTCTTGGCCTGCGGCCGGTGGCGGCACCCGCGCAGGTGCCCCCAAAAAGATACCGCCAAGAAAAGGCGGCGCCCCGGCCCG
>JBBRWI010000381.1:0-2523 GCA_038249305.1 Acetobacterales bacterium | reverse complement strand
CTGGCCGGCGAATTGACCGACCTCGTGCGCCTCGGCGCCTATCGCCCCGGCGCCGATCCCGCCGCCGACCGCGCGCTGCGCCTCGCCCCACGGATCGAGGCGGTGCTGACCCAACCGAAGGGGGAGGCCGCGACGGCGGCCGAAGCCTTTGCCGCCCTGGCCGATGCCTTGCGGGACGACGCCCATGGCGCGTGACACTCTGCCGCTGCTCGCGCGGCTGCGCCGACTGGCGGTGGCGGCGGCGCAAGGTCACCTGGCCGAGGCGCAGCTTCGCGCTCGCGATGCCGAGGCGCGCCACGCCGCCGCTGCCGCCCTGCTGGTCGCCGAACGCGCGGGGGCCGGGGCCGACTACGCCGCCTGGCTGCCGCGCGGGGTCGTCGTCCGCGATACCGCCGGGCGCGACGCTGCCCATGCCGAAGCCCGTCGCCTGACCGCCCTGGCCGCCCTGGTCGCCGCCCGCAGCGCCGAGCGCAGCGTCGAACGCCTGGCCGAGGAACGCGCCGTCACCGCGCGCGACGACGCTGCGCGCCGCGACCGTATCCGGTTGGAGGAAGCGGCCTACGCCACCGGCTTCAACACGCCGCGGCGCACCTGATCGAGTTCGATCGATTCGAACAGCGCGCGGAAATTGCCCTCGCCAAAGCCTTCGTCGCCCTTGCGCTGGATCAGTTCGAAGAAGATCGGCCCGATCACCGTCTCGGTAAAAATCTGCAGCAGCCGCCCGCCGGAGGGCGAGCCGTCCATCAGGATATTGTTGGCCTGCAGCCTTGCGAAATCCTCGCCCGTGTCGGGCAGGCGCTGCGGCAGCAGTTCGTAATAGGTCGCGGGCGTCGAGAGGAAGGTGACCCCGCGCGCCCGCATAACCTCGACGCTGGCGTGGATGTCGGCGGTGCCCATGGCGATGTGCTGGATGCCTTCGCCCTTGTACACGCGCAGGAACTCCTCGATCTGGCTGCTGTCGTCGCTGCTTTCGTTGATCGGGATGCGGATCTGGCCGCAGGGGCTGGTCAGCGCTTTGGACTTCAGGCCGGTCAGCTTGCCCTCGATGTCGAAGTAGCGGATCTCGCGGAAGTTGAAGAGCTTTTCGTAGAACCCCGACCAGGCATCCATACGGCCGCGATGCACATTGTGGGTCAGGTGGTCGATCACCGTCAGCCCGTTGCCGCGTGGCGCCTCGACGGGCAGGGTTCGGAAATCCACATCCCAGATGCTGCCGCGCGGACCGTAGCGATCGACGAAGTAGATCAACGACCCGCCGATGCCCTCGATGGCGGGGATGTTCAACTCCATCGGCCCGACGCGCCCGTGGAAGGGCCGCGCCCCCAGCCGCACCGCGCGTTCAAACGCCTGCGCCGCATCGGCGACCCGGAAGGCCATGGCGCAGGCGCAGGGCCCATGCACGCGGCCGAAGGACTGGGCGAAGGAATCCGGCTCTGCGTTCAGCACGAAGTTCACATCGCCCTGGCGCCAGAGCGTGACCGCCTTGCTGCGATGCCGCGCCACGGCGGAAAACCCCATGCGGGCAAAGGTCGCCTCCAGCGCGGCCATGTCGGGGCCGGTGAATTCGACGAACTCGAAGCCGTCGGTGCCCATCGGGTTGGCGTCGCTGAGGATGCCGGCGATGGCGGTGCGGTCGGGGGGGATGTCCATGGGTGCCTCCGTTTGTTGATCGCAGATTATCGCCAGTCCGGGAGTGATTCTCGGCCAATCGCACCGTCGTTTGCTCTATCTTGAGCGATAATCTTTCAGATGATCGCCCCATGATGCCCAAATCCCCTCCCGTCGATCTCGACGCGACCGACCGGCGCATTCTGCGCGCGCTGCAGGCCGATGGGCGCCTGCCGATCGTGGCGCTGGCCGACAAGGTCGGCCTGTCGCCAACCCCCTGCCAGCGCCGGGTGAAGCGGTTGGAGGAGGCGGGGGTGATCGCCCGCTACGCCGCCGTGCTCGACGCCCGCCGGGTCGGCCTGCCGCTGCATGCCTTTGTCCAGGTCGCCCTGGCCGGCCATTCGGAGGAAGCCGCCACCGCCTTCCACCGGGCCATCGCCGAGCGGCCGGAGGTGATCGCCGCCTACGCCATGTCCGGCGACATGGACTACATGCTGCACGTCGTCGCCGCCGATTTCGACGCCTATGCCGATTTCGCGCTGAAGGCGCTGCTGCGGATGCCGGGGGTGAAGGAAACCCGGTCCTCCTTCGTTCTGACCGAGATCAAGCCGCCAGGCATCGTCCCGGTCTGACCCGGATCCGGCGTCAGGAAAGTTTACGCAGTGGTTTACATGTCGCTAAAACTGCTAGCCAATATATTGTAAATGAAGGGAAAAAACCGCTGGCCCGCGATTTGCTAGTCTGGTGACGCCTCCGCGATACCTCGCTCATGACGCGCTTTGGATCGAAGACGGTGGACAAAAGGAAGATTGAACCATGAAATGGATTGCGACCCTGCTCGTCGCGCTCGTGACGAGCGTTTCGGCCCATGCCGCCATCGTCAACGTCGATCTCAGCGGCGCTGTGACCGGCACT
>JBBRWI010000380.1:0-2526 GCA_038249305.1 Acetobacterales bacterium | reverse complement strand
TTGGCTGCTGGAGGCGCACGGGATTTTCGTGGCGGCCCTGCTGCTGCTTATGCTCGGTGCCGCGACCCTCGCGCTGGCGCTGCTGGTGCGCGAAGGGCGCGACGATGCCAGGGTTTCGCTGCGGTATGGGCGGGAGCGGGAAAGCAGCGTGTCTATCGGGCTGGTGTTTCGCGAACTGGCTTCAAGTGTGTGGCGCCCGCATGCGCTGGCGCTGCTCGTCTTGTGCTTCTGCATCGATTTCGCCGCCGCCGCATTCCGGGTGCCGCTCGCGGTGGAGTTGATTCAGCAGCGTGGGTGGAATCCGGCGGCGTTGTCGGCGTTCCAGGCCGGCACCTTCCTCATCACCGGCACTGTGGGCGCTCTGCTGGTTGGCTGGTGGACCGATAGGGTCGGACCAGCCAGGGCGCTGTCGCTCCTGCTCGGCCTGTGCAGCGGCGCCCATGCGGCGGCTGCGGCACTACTCCTTGTGCCCGATCCGCGCTGGGCCGACATCGCCGGGCCCCTGGCGCTGGGCCTTTCCGCGACACTGCCGACTCTGGTGTTCGTAGCGCTGGCGCCGACGGTGATGCAGGCCAGCCGCGGCACTACGGCGGCATCGCAATTCGCGCTGTTCATGGCCGCACTCAACCTGGGTGACGTGGTCGGCGCCGGGCTGGCCGGTGCCCTTGCGGGCGGGCTCGGGCTTTGGGGCGTCGGAATGGCGGCGGCAGCGGTGTTTGCTGTCAGCGCGCTGCTGGCAGCGCGCGCAAGGCATTGGATAGGCAGTTCAACCACGCCGGGCGCGCGTCAACTAACCTCGACAGGATGAATACCTGCCCGTTGCCCGGCCTGGGATCGATGGCGGCTGAAACGCCGAGTTCGACCCGGTGACGGCCAGCGTGGGATGGGCGAGTAGCCGCTTTCGTGCCGCCGATAGCGCCGGCGCGGCAAGGTCGAAGAACGCCACGCCCTCGCCTCCTCTCGATCCGGCCTGCCGTGGCAATCATGGCGGGCCCCGATACGGCCGGTTTGGTGGTCGCCCGGCGAGGTCGTCTCCCCCTCGTGCGGCGTCTCCGGCGGTCCCGGCTGAGTGGCGACGCGCGGAGGTGATTTTGTCCACCATGCAACGCGTCCTCGGTAACCTTGCCTCCGCCAAAGCGCGATCCCAGTCAGAGGGAAGGTCAACCACGCGTTCGTAGCGCCATCGAAACCGGACCTTCCAGTGGAACGAATTTCACAAAAACTTGTGATCGCAGCGCCAATGGCCGGCTTTCCGCAGGTCCACCCCCGACATGGTCAGGCAGGCTCAGCGCCGCGCTTTACTCGACGCCTGCGCCGATGGTCTACCTCTGCTTCGCCCGCCTCGACGCAGCCGGCTTCGCCCGCATCGTCATCGGGCAAATGCATCGCAGCCCGGCGATTGCCCCCGACCGACGAGGGTGGTATCGCGCAGCCATCGGAGTGTGGCGCAGCCTGGTAGCGCACTTGTCTGGGGGACAAGGGGTCGTGGGTTCGAATCCCGCCACTCCGACCAAGCCCCCGTTCCGTCTTCTCGAATAGCATCGGCAACCCCAGGCTGTGGCCCACGACTTGCTCTTGACCCGGCGTAAAACCGAGGAGAGGCCCGCTTGTCCCAGATCACTCGTCGCAGCATCGTCGCCTCAGGCTTGGCCCTGCCGTCCCTCGCGCGGGCGCAGACCGGCCTGACCGAGATCAGGTTCTGCCTCGCGGGTGGCATGCTGGTCACCGATCTGCCGGAGACTGCCGCGTGACCGAATTGACCCGCAGCAGCCGCAAACTGACCCATGCCGGCGCCATGCTGATCCTGGAGGCGGCGATCGCCGCAGCCGAGGCGATGGGCGTGCCGCAATGCATCGCCATCGTGGATGAAGGCGCGAACCTGCTGGCCTTCTGTCGGATGGACGGCGCCAAGGTGCTGTCGGTCCCGAGCAGCCAGGCCAAGGCCGCGACCGCCGCCGCATCCGGCAAGCCGACCGGCACCGGCGCGACCGAGACGGAAATCACGCTCGCCATCGCCACCGGCGGCCGTAACACCAACCTCAAGGGCGGGCTGCCGATCATCGTGGCGGGGGTGGTCGTGGGCGGCATCGGGGTCGGGTCGGGCACCGGGGAGCAGGACCGGGAGGTCGCGGCGACGGCGCTGGCGGCGGTCGGCCTGGGAAGCGCTGCGACCGGCTGAGCAGGCCCCGAGGGGCGGGCTCAGCTGTCGCGCCGCGGCATCCCGCCCGGGTTGGCGCGCAGTTCCTCGACCGTGCGGCGCCAGGCGGCCAGGCGCTCCGGCCCGGCCGGGTGGGAATCGAGCAGCGAGGTCGTGCCCTTGAAGGACAGGTGCGTGAGCTTGGCCCAGAGCGCGCCGGCGCGGTCGAGGTCGAAGCCCGCGCGCGTCATGATGGAGGCGCCGAGGTAATCGGCGTCCCGCCGGGGACCGGCAAACACGTCCCGCCGGGGACCGGCAAAGGCGTCCCGCCGGGGACCTTCGATGATTCGTGGCCGAATGGCTTGTGGATCACGAAAACGCATGCTCCG
>JBBRWI010000379.1:0-2551 GCA_038249305.1 Acetobacterales bacterium | reverse complement strand
GGATGAACAGCCCGAAGCACCCGGAATACTGCCGTAGCAGGTCAGTCGGCAAGCACGCCGTGCTGGCGCAGGAACCCCAGCAGCGGCAGCAGCGGCAGCCCCAGGATGGTGTCCTGCGCCCCCTCGATCCTGTCGAACAGGTGAATGCCGGGACCCTCGATCCGGTATCCGCCAACCGAGGCGAGGACGGCATCGCCTTCCGCGTCGAGGTAGGCGTCGAGCACCGCATCGGAAAACGACCGCATGGTCATCCGGGGCGTGGCGACGTGGTGCCAGATCCGTCGGCCGTGGCGCCAGGCAACCACGGCAGTGGGCAGGCTATGGGATTTCCCACGCAGCGCCAGCAGTTGCGACCGGGCCGCGCCGCGGTCGGCCGGCTTGTCGAAGCGCTGGTCCTCGCAGACCAGCATCTGGTCGCCACCGATGACCAGGGTGTTGGGATCGCGCAGGGCGAGGCGGCGGGCCTTGGCATCGGCCAAGAGCAGGGCGGTTTCGGCCACCGGCAATCCTTCGGCCAGGGCTGCGGCCTTGAGGGCGTCTTCGTCCACATGCGCGGCGCGCGCCTCGAATCGGAGGCCGGTCGCCCGCAACACGGCGGCGCGTGACGCGGAGGCCGAAGCGAGCAGGATCGGCGGATCGCCAAGCTGGATCATCGGGCCTGTAGGGGTGGTGCGGTCGGCTTGGCTTGTTTGGCGTCGCGTCGGCGTTGGTGCCAGGATTCCATGAGCTGCACGACCGTGGCGGCCGTTTCCTCGATCGAGCGGCGGGTCACGTCGATCACCGGCCAGCCGCGCTGTACGCAGAGGCGCCGCGCGGCGAGAATCTCGGCCTTCACCGCATCATGATCGACGTAGTCATTGGTATCCTGCCTGACACCGCCCGCGCCGATCAGGCGCAATCGATGACGCCGGATATCGACCAGGCTTTCGACATCGATGGTCAGGCCAATGATCGGGCAGCCGATGCCATCCAATTCGATCGGCAGCACGGCGCCGGGCACCAGCGGAATATTGGCCGCCTTGATCCCGCGATTGGCCAGGTAGAAGCAGGTCGGGGTTTTGCTGCTGCGGGAGACGCCGACGAGCAGAACGTCGGCATCGTGGACGCCGGCGGTGCCCATGCCATCGTCATGCGCCAGGACGTAGTGCATGGCATCGATCCGCCGGAAGTAGTCGGCGTCCATCACATGCTGCGCGCCGCGCTTGGCCTGGGCGCGTTCGCCGATCTCCTGCTGCATGATATCCAGCACCGGGTCGAGCACCGACATGCAGCGCACGCCGAGCCGCATGCACACTTCCTCCAGCGCGAGACGCAGGCTGCGATCGACCAGGGTGAAGAGGACAGGACCCGGTTCGGATTGTATGCCTTCCAACACGCGGTCGAGTTGCAGGCGGGAGCGGACGAGCGACCAGCGGTGCTGAACGACCATCGGGTCCTCGAACCGGGCCAGGACCGCGCGGGCCATCGAGTTCAGGGTGTCCCCGGTGCTGTCGGAGACAAGGTGCAGGTTGGTCATGTGGTGGGGCATTGCGGGGACGGTTCGTTGGCAGAACAGGGGATAACGGGGACAAGGAAGCGGGGACGAGCGTAAGGGGGCGAAGACCGGGGATAAACTCGGGCAGAGCATGGCCTGTGGACGCATTTGTCATGGCCGGGCGAATGATGCGCGTGAGACGCTGGCTCGACCGCCTGCTGACTGGGCATTTCGGGCGATCCCTCCTGTGCAGAACCCTGTGGGGCGATGCTGCGCAAACTGGCTCCCCATGATTCACAGGGCCAACAAGCCACTACCATCTTTCTTCTTATCTTCAATTCAGGGATTAGACGGCATGCAAATCGACAAACCCATGCTTCGCGTGCTTTCCGGCCAGAGCGTCTGGCCCCCGCCGACCTGGCTTATGCGCCAGGCGGGGCGGTACCTGCCAGAATATCGTGAGGTACGGGCCCAGGCAGGGGATTTCATCGCCCTGTGTACGAACCCGGCCCTGGCGGCCGAGGTGACGTTGCAGCCGTTGCGTCGGTACGGCTTCGACGCCGCGATCCTGTTCAGCGATATCCTGATGGTGCCTTGGGCGCTCGGCCAGCCGTTGCGTTTTGCCGAAGGCGAAGGGCCCTTGCTTGAGCCCGTGACCGATGCCGCGGCAGTGGCGAAGTTCGATCCGTCCCGGGTCGCGGCGCGCGCGGCACCCATCATGGAAACGGTCAGCCGGTTGCGCAGCGCCTTGGACCGGGATTACCCCAGCACGGCGCTGATCGGCTTTGCCGGCAGCCCTTTTACCGTTGCCTGCTACATGGTTGATGGACGAGGCGGTGGGGAGTTCCCGGCGGCACGGCTGCTGGCGCATCGCGATCCGGTGCTGTTCGCCCAGTTGATCGCCGTGCTCGAAGCCTCGACCGTCGCGTATCTTGAGGCGCAGGTCGATGCTGGCGCCGAGATCCTGATGCTGTTCGACTCCTGGGCCGGCGTATTGCCGCCCGATGGCTTCGAGCGCTGGGTGGTCGGACCCACGACCCGTATCGTGGCGGCGCTACGCACCAGCAGGCCACAGGT
>JBBRWI010000378.1:0-2560 GCA_038249305.1 Acetobacterales bacterium | reverse complement strand
CATATCGTCCCTGCCGCCACGCAAGCCTTGGCCGCCGCTGCCACGGCCGCCGCGCCGCGCGGCTGATCGCATGGGGCCGTTGCTCGCCTTCAGCCGCGTGGTGGATCGTGTCGGCCATGTCTTCGGCAAGGCCGCCGAATGGATGGTCGGCCTGGCCTGCGTCATCAGCGCGGGCAACGCCGTGGTGCGCTACGGGCTGTCGATGTCGTCCAACGCCTGGCTTGAGGTGCAGTGGTACCTGTTCGCCGGCACGGTGATGTTCGGCGCCTCCTACACCTTGCGGCGCAACGAGCATGTCCGCGTCGATCTGGTCTATGGCAATCTGAGCGAGCGGACGCGGCTCTGGGTCGATGTGCTCGGCATCATCTTCTTCCTGATGCCGGCCATGCTGTTGCTGACCTGGATGACCTGGCCGTTCTTCTGGGATTCCTGGGCGCGGGGGGAGACGTCGAGCAACGCCGGCGGGCTGCTACGCTGGCCGATCAAGCTGGTGCTGCCGGTCGGCTTCGCCATGCTCTGCCTGCAGGGTCTGTCGGAACTGATCAAGCGCATCGCCTTGCTGCGGGGCGAAAAGCCCGACGTCGAGATCGTCGTCGCCTACGAACGCCCGACCCAGTGATACGGACCGCGCCCGCCCCATGAATCTCGATTACATGCCGCCGCTGATGTTCGGCGGGCTGGTGGCGTTCCTGCTGATCGGCTTCCCGGTCGCCTTCTCGCTTTGCGCGGTCGGGCTGTTCTTCGGCTTCATGTCGATCGAGTTGGGATTCTTCCCGGCCGCCTACCTCGGCAACCTGCCGCTGCGGGTCTTTGGCATCCTGTCGAACGACCTGCTGCTGTCGATCCCCTTCTTCACGCTGATGGGCGCGATCCTGGAACGCTGCCGGCTGGCCGAGGATCTGCTGGAAGGCACGGGGCAGTTGTTCGGCAAGGTGCCCGGGGGATTGGCCTATGCCGTCATCCTGGTCGGTGCCGTGCTCGGCGCCATCACCGGCACGGTGGCGGCATCGGTGATCGCGATGGGCATGATCTCGCTGCCGATCATGATGAAATACGGCTACGACATGCGGATCGCGACCGGCGTGATCGCGGCCTCCGGCACCATTACCCAGGTGATCCCGCCGTCGCTGGTGCTGATCGTGTTGGCCGACCAGCTGGGCCGGAGCGTGGGCGACATGTACGCCGGCGCGATCGGGCCCTCGATCCTGCAGATCCTGCTGTTCCTGCTGTTCATCGCCGGCGTGTCGATCTTCCAGCCGCACAAGGTGCCGCCGCTGCCGGATGAGGCGTTGCTCCAACGCGGCTGGCCGCTGATCTGGAAGGTCGCGCGCGGCATGGTGCCGTCGATCGTGCTGATCTTCCTGGTGCTGGGCACCATCTTCATGGGGCTGGCGACGCCGACCGAGGCCGGGGCGATGGGCGCCGTCGGCGCCGTCGGCCTGGCCTGGCTTAACCGCACGCTGACCTGGGCGCTGATCCGGGAGGCCATGGCCAATACCATGCGCATCACCTCGATGGTGATCTTCATCCTGATCGGGGCCACGGTGTTCAGCCTGGTGTTCCAGGGCGTCGATGGCGGGCTGTGGATCGAGCATCTGCTGGCGCAATTGCCGGGCGGCCAGACGGGCTTCCTGATCTTCGTCAACGTGTTCATCTTCCTGCTGGCCTTCTTTCTCGATTTCTTCGAGATCGCCTTCATCGTGGTGCCGCTGCTGGCCCCGGTCGCGGCCAAGCTCGGGATCGACCTGGTCTGGTTCGGCGTGCTGCTTTGCGTGAACATGCAGACGTCGTTCATGCATCCGCCCTTCGGTTTCGCGCTGTTCTACCTGCGCGGCATCGCGCCCAAGGAAGTGCGGTCGTCGGACATCTACTGGGGCGCGATCCCCTGGGTCGGGCTGCAATTGATCCTGGTTGCGGTGGTCATCATCTGGCCTGAATCCGTGACCTACTGGATCGACCGCGGCACCGGAGTGGATCCCGCCACCGTGCGGATCGAGGTGCCGGCGCCGGAGATGCCCCAGGACGACACGCCGGTCTTCCGCTGAAGCGGCGGCGTGGACGGGTCGCGCGGGGCTTCGATCTGGTCTGGCCGCCATGGACCGGCGAACCCTTCTGACCGGCGACCGGTGGCGCGCCGCCGAGGCCTGGCTTGGCGCCGACCTGGCCGATGTCGCCATCCACACCGGCCCGGCCGCGCGGCGGCTGTGCCGCGACGCCCGCGCCCTAGAGCACGATCGATCCAAGTGGATCGATCTCGTGCTCTAGAAGCCGTTGAATCTAGAGCAAGAAATCGGATCAGATGATTCCATCTGATCCGATATTGCTCTAGCGGTCGGGGGCGAGGTTTTCTTCCGCGACCGGACGCCCCATGCCGCCGTGCTGCGGCACGACCTGGCGCATGCGGTGCAGCAGCGGCGCCATCGCGCGGGGCTGCCTGGCGAGGGCTGCGCCGAGGCCGAGGCTTTCGCCCACGGCTGGACCCCCGGCCCGCTGCGCGCCACCGCCGATCCGCGCGATCCGGTGCAGTGGGAGGAGCTTGGCCACGACTACACCGTCTATG
>JBBRWI010000377.1:0-2575 GCA_038249305.1 Acetobacterales bacterium | reverse complement strand
TACAGCCCAAGGGCGGCCGCCGGCACCAGCGGGATCAGCGCCGGCAGCAAGGCCGTGGAACGTCGGGGCTTTTCCGGCTTGGCGGCGGTCGCGGGGGCGGCCAGCAAGCGTCGCTGCACTTCCACCATCGCCGCGGCATGGGCGGCCTCATCCAGCCGTCCGGCGCCGCGTTCGCGGTCGAGTTCCGCTAGCTGGGCGCGATACAATGCCAGGTCGGCGTCACCTCGGCCGCGGGTGGTTCCTGGTCGCAGCAGCACGACCGCCAGCGGCACCAGCGCCAGCAGCGCCAGCCCGAACTTCAACAGCCAATCCATCAGCGGCGCCCGTCTCCGGTCAGTTCGGCCAGCCGCTCGGCTTCGGCGACGGACAGCGGGGCCGTCGCCACGGCACGGCGCCGGGTGCGGAGCGCGATGACCGTGCCGCCCCCCAGCAGCACGATCAGCGGCGTGCCCCAGAGCAAAAATGTGGCGAAGTTGAACGGCGGGCGCAGCAGCACGAAATCGCCATAGCGCGCGTGGACGTATTGCGTCACCTGCGCGTCGCTGGCCCCAGCCAACACCTGTTCGCGCACCACCAGGCGCAGGTCGCGGGCCATCTCGGCATCGCTGTCCTCGATCGACTGGTTCTGACAGATCATGCAGCGCAGTTCGCGGCCGATGTTGCGGGCGCGGGCCTCGGCCGTGGGATCGGGCAACATTTCGTCCGGGCGGCCAACCGCATTGGCGCGGAAGGCGAGCAGCAGCACGATCGCTGCCGCCAGCAGGATCAGCACCGGCAGCCGGCCGGGGGCGACGCGCGGGGCGCCATGGTCGCGGTCAAGCATGCCGGCGCAGCAGCGGCTGGATGTCGTCGCGCAACACCTCGGGCGTCACCGCACCCGGGAAGCGCCAGCGCACGATGCCGGCGCGATCGATCAGATAGGTTTCCGGCACGCCATAGACGCCCCAGTCGATCGCGAGCCGCCCCGGTTCGTCGCGGCCCGAGCGGACAAAGGGGTCGCCGCGTTCGGCCAGGAAGGCCAGGGCCGCAGGCGCCCGGTCCTTGTAGTTCACACCAAAGACCGGCACGCCGTCGCGCGACAAGCGCATCAGCTGCGGGTGTTCGATGATGCAGGGCACGCACCAGCTGGCCCAGAAATTCACCAGGACGGGGCGCGGCAGGTCGCGCAGGTCGGCCTCGGACAGGCCCGGCCGGCCCTCCACGAGGGGCGGCAGGCTGAAGGCGGCCGGGCGTTGCCCGACCAGCACCGAGGGCACGCCGCGCGGCTGGTAGGTATTGTCGCGCAAGCCGCGGAGCATGGCGTAGAAGCCCGCCCCGCCCGCCGCCAGCACGCCGACCGGCGCCCAGAGCAGCCAGCGGCGCCGGGGCGTTGCGGGGGGCGTTGCGGCCTCGGTCATGCGCGCAGGGCGGCGTCGGCGGGGCGGCGCGACGGGGCGGATACGCGCACCCGCCGGTCCGACAGGGAAAGACCGGCGCCGAGGGCCATGATGCCAGAGCCGATCCAGATCCAGGGCGCCAGAGGGTTGTGGTGCAGGCGGATCACCGCGCGCTCTTCCTGTTCTTCGCCCATCACGGCGTAGAGATCGCGCAAGAAGTCGGTGTGGATTGCGGCCTCGGTGGTGTTCTGCCGCCCGATCGGGAAGAAACGGCGTTCGGGCTGGAGCACGACGACGGGCGCGCCGTCTTGCGTGACGGTCAGCGTGGCGCGGCGGCTGGTCCAGTTCGGCCCGGTCGCATCGACGACGGACTCCAGGCGGAAGTCGTAGCCGGCAAGGCTTATCGTCTCGCCAGGGCGCATCGCGGCGGTCCGGTCGGTCGCCAGGCCCATGCCGGCGATGCCGAGCAGGGTGACCCCCATGCCGGCATGCGCCACCGCCCCGCCCCAGACCGCGCGCGGCAGGCCAGCGGCGCGCTGCAAGGCGTTGCGGATGCCCACGCGGAACAGCGCCAGGCGGTCGGCCACATCGGTCGCGGCAGCGGCGATGAGCCAGGCGCCAGCGGCGAAACCCAACGCCGGCAGCGGGTTCCAGCCGGCGACCACCAAGGTCGCCCCGAAGGCCGCAAGCCCTGTCAGCGCTGCCCACCACAAGCGCTGCACGACGGGCCACAATTTCGCCCGTTTCCATGCCAGCAGCGGCCCGGCGGCCATGGCGACGAACAGCACCGCGGCCAAAGGCGCGATGGCCAGGTTGAAGAAGGGCGGTCCGACGGAAATCTTCTCGCCGGTCAACAGGTCGAGGAACATCGGATAGAGCGTGCCGACGAACACCACCGCGGCGATCGAGCAGAGCAGCAGGTTGTTCAGCACCAGCCCGCCTTCACGCGAGATGGGGGCGAAGACGCCGGTCGGCGCCATCATCGGCGCCCGCACCGCGAACAGGATGAAGGCGCCGCCGGCATAGAAGAACAGCAGCCCCAGGATGAACACCCCGCGCTCCGGGTCGTTGGCGAAGGCATGCACGCTGTTCAGCACGCCGGAGCGGACCAGGAAGGTGCCGAGCAGGCTCATGGCAAAGGCCAGCAGCGCCAGCAGCACCGACCAGAGTTTCAGCGCCTCGCGCTTTTCCACGACGAT
>JBBRWI010000376.1:0-2582 GCA_038249305.1 Acetobacterales bacterium | reverse complement strand
GCAGGCACCTTTTGCGCCAGGGCGCCGGGCAAAAACGCCCCGGCCAGCGGCGGACCCGGGCGCCTTGGCGCGACCTGATCCGATGCCGAGGATGCCGGACGAGGGTTACGTTTGGGTTAGCAGGCCGCAAGGCCAGAAAACACGGCGCATAAAGACGCCGCATATCCATCCGCTGGCCGCGTCAGACGATCCCCATCGCCCAGAGCAGCACGCCCTTCTGGGCATGCAGGCGGTTTTCCGCCTCGTCGAAGACCACGCTCTGCGGCCCGTCCATCACCTCGTCGGTGATCTCCTCGCCACGATGGGCAGGCAGGCAATGCATCACGATGGCATCGGGGGCCGCCTGCTTCAGCAGCCGCGCGTTGACCTGGTAGGGGGCGAGCAGGTTGTGGCGGTTGAGTTTCGCCTCGCTCGTCTCGGCGTTCATGCTGATCCAGGTGTCGGTCACCACGCAGGCCGCACCGGCGACGGCGGCATCGGGGTCGGTCGTCAATTCGATATTCGCCCCTTCGGCCCGCGCCCAGGCGATCAGTTCGGCCGGCGGCGCCAGTTCGGGCGGGGTCGCGATCCGCAGGGTGAAGCGGAAGCGGGCGGCGGCCTGGATGAAGGATTGCGCGACATTGTTGCCATCCCCGGTCCAGGCGATGACCCGCCCTGCGATCGGCCCGCGATGTTCTTCGAACGTCATCACATCCGCCATCAACTGGCAGGGGTGGGACACGTCGGTCAGCCCGTTGATGACCGGCACGGTCGCGTGGGCCGCCAGTTCGCGGATGCGGGCGACCGAGGCTGTGCGCAGCATGATCGCGTCCACATAGCGCGACAGCACGCGCGCGGTATCGGCCGGGGTTTCGCCGCGGCCGAGCTGCATCTCCTTGCCATCCAGCACCACGACCTCGCCGCCCAGCTGGCGGATGCCGACCTCGAAGGAGACGCGGGTGCGGGTCGAGGGTTTCTCGAAGATCAGCGCCACGGTCTTGCCCGCCAGCGGCCGGTCGGTCCGCAACCCTTTCTTGGCGGCGACGCCGAGTTCCAGCATCCGGCGCAGGGTTGCCGTATCCAGGTCCATCAATTCCAGAAAATGCCGCGGGGCGGTGCCCCGCGGCGTCATCCTGCGCACCGCGCTCATTTCGCGGCGATGCTGGTGGCCGAGGGGGTCAGCCGCAGCATCACGCGGTCGAGCAGGCCAAGCGCCTCATCCACCTCGGCCTCCTGGATGATCAGCGGCGGCGCGAGACGCAAGACATTCTGGCCGGCGGCCACGGTCAGCAGACCCTCGGCAACGCCGGCGGCCTGGGCCTCGGAATTGACCATGCCGTCGCGCAGCTTGATGCCGAGCAGCAGCCCCGCCCCGCGCACATCCTCGATCACCGCCGGGTGGCGCTGCGCGAGAGCCAGCAGCCCGCGCCACAAATGGCGGGCGACGCGGTCCACCTGGTCGAGGAAGCCTGGCGCCAGCACCACGTCCAGCACCGCATTGCCCGCGGCACAGGCCAGCGGATTGCCGCCATAGGTCGTGCCATGGGTGCCGGGCTTGAGGTATTGGGCGACCTTCTCCTTGGCCAGGATCGCGCCGAGCGGGAAGCCGCCGCCGATGCCCTTGGCCGAGGACATCACGTCGGGCTCGATCCCGGCCCATTGATGCGCCCAGAGCCTGCCCGAACGGCCCATGCCGGTCTGCACTTCGTCCACCGCCAGCAGCAGGCCGAATTCATCGGCCGCGGCACGCAGCGCACGCAGGTAGTCCAGGCTGGCCGGACGCACCCCGCCCTCGCCCTGGATCGGCTCGATCATGATCCCCGCCGTGCCCGGCCCGATCGCAGCCCGAAGCGCGTTCATGTTGCCGAAGGGGACGTGGTCGAAGCCCTCGACCGGCGGGCCGAAGCCCGCGAGGTATTTCTCGTTGCCGGTGGCCGACAAGGTGGCCAGCGTGCGGCCGTGGAAGGCCCCCTCGAAGCAGATCATCCGGAAGCGTTCCGGGTGGCCGGTTTCGGCGTGGTACTTGCGGACGGCCTTGATCATGCCCTCGTTGGCTTCCGCCCCCGAGTTGCAGAAGAAAACGCTGTCAGCGAAAGAGGAATCGACCAGCCGCTGCGCCAGGCGCTCGGCCTGCGGCACGCGATACAGGTTGGAGACGTGCATGACCCTGGCCGCCTGTTCGGCGATGGCCTGGACCAGATGCGGGTGCCCGTGGCCGAGGCTGCTGGTCGCGATGCCAGCCCCGAAGTCGAGGAATCGTCGCCCATCCACCGTCCACAGCACGGCGCCCTGGCCATGCTCGAAAGCAAGGTCGGCGCGGTTGTAGGTCGGCATCAAGGCGGGGATCACGGCATCGGTTCCGTCGTGTTCGTGCCGCACGCGCCGGCTCGAAGGCCGGGCCGGCCGCGGCGGCCCGCGCAGACTATCCCGCTTTCGCCTGCGCGCGGAACCCCTTATCCGACACGGCGGCTTCGGCGGCCGGGTCCTGCCAGCCGGCCAGCGGCGCCTGGACCGGGGGCTGCCCCGGCAGGGCCGTCGGTTCGGCCAGGGCGGCCGCGCCCGACATCATCAGCGCGTGGAGCAGGCTGCGGGACCAGATCTGC
>JBBRWI010000375.1:0-2622 GCA_038249305.1 Acetobacterales bacterium | reverse complement strand
GGTGCGCAGTCCGCGGCCGACCATCTGGATCATGGTGCATTTGAAGGAGCTGGGCCGCAGCAGGATGACACAGGAGGTGGGGGGATGATCCCAGCCCTCGATCAGTACCGCGACATTCACGACGATGCGCGCCTCGCCCCTGGCATAGGCGGCCAGGACGGAGCGTCGCTCGCCGTCCGGCATCTCGCCTGTCACCACGACGGTGGAAACGCCGGCGGTGTTGAAGGCGGCGGCGACGTGCTCGGCATGGGCGACGGTGGAGCAGAACACCACGGTCTGGCGGCCACCGGCCTTCTCCTGCCAGTGCCGCACCACCGCGTCCGCGACCGGGACCGTGTCCATGACGCGTGCGACTTCGCCCATGTCGAAATCGTCGCCGCTGCGGCGGACAGCCCGGAGCTCGTCCTGGACGCCGACATCGATGATGAATGTGCGGGGCGGTACCAGGTGGCCGGAGGCGATCAGCTCGCCGAGCCGGATCTGGTCGGCGACGTTGGAGAACACCTGGCGCAGCCCGATCTTGTCGCCGCGGTTCGGTGTCGCGGTGACACCATAGATGCGGCAGTCGGGATTCCGCTGGCGTGCCTGGTTGATGATGCGCTGATAGCTGTCCGCGACGGCGTGATGCGCCTCGTCGATCACCAGCAGATCCAGCGCCGGCATGGCGTCCAGGTTCGCCGGGCGTGTCAGTGTTGGCACCATGGCGAAGGTGACTTGGCCGCCCCACGACTTCTGGCCAGCATCCACCACCGAGGTGGAAATGCCGGGATTCACGCGCCGGAACTTCGAGAGGTTCTGCGCTGTCAGCTCATCGCGGTGCGCGAGGACCGCCGCCTTCGCGCTGCCGCCGCCCAAGTACTCGCCCACCGCCGCCGACAGCATGACCGTCTTGCCGGCGCCGGTCGGGGCGACGCCGAGGGTGTTGCCGTGCTGGTCGAGCGCATGAAGGCTGCGCTCGACGAAGAGTTTCTGGCGGGGGCGGAGCATCATGCTGGGCGGCCCTCCCTCAGCGCGCCCAGGCGGGACGGGGATCGGCTCCAGGAGCGGGCTGCTGCGCTGGGGCCGGGAAGGCGCCCTGGTGCATGGCCGGCGCGGGGGACGGTGGCGTGTGCACGGGTAACGCATAGGCCTGGGCGGGTGGGGCGTAGGCAGGCGGTGCGTATCCTGCCGGCGTGGTGGCGCGCCCCATCGCCTTCGCGTAATCCCGATGGTCTGGCATCACCGCCATGCGGATTTCGTTCTTGGCCTCGCCGCCGGCGTCGGTGCCGTGGTCGATCTTGGCCAGGAACTCCAGCCCATCCAGATCGGCGAAACCACCGATGCGGCGCGCGGCCTGCGCTTGGGGCGAGACATCCTTGTCCGAGATGCCGCGCGCCGAGTTCAGCATCCCGCGCAGGAAGCTGCGGCCCATCCCCGCCCATTCTGGGCCGTTGGGGCTATAGAGGCCGATCAGCGTGAAAATCTTCCGCTTCGCGTAGGGCCCCTCCAGCACGGTGTATTCGCCATTGAGATAGACGGAACCCGTGCTGCCGCGCGTGGCAAAGCCGCCCGTCCAGCCCTGGCTCGGATCGTCGAAGCCACCGGGGCGAATGGTCAGGCGGACCTTCGCCAGCGTCCCCTTGGGGATGAGGTTCGGGTTGGACTGCGCGTCGTTGTAGTCGTTCCAGGAAGCCATGGTTCTTTTCCTCCGTTCAGGCGTTGGGGGCGGTGGATGGGTCGGGCAGCGCGAACGGCAGCGGGCCGTGCGCAGCGATCGGTACCGAAGGCGTGCGGATCTTCTGAAAGAGCTGGCCGAGATGCGGCGGCTCCAGCATCTCCAGCCGGCCGCTACGGTCTTTCGCGGGATAGCCCCACGGATTGATCGTCTGGCAGACCAGGCCCCGGAAGGGCGCTACTGCGGGCTGGCCGGGTGGGACGTCGGTCTTGATCTCAGCCAGCGTCATGACCTGATCGACGATGCCGGGCAGCTCGAGGCCGGTCTTGCTGCCATCGATCTGCGGCACGAAGACGCGGCGATTGAAGTCGTCGAGCTTCTCGTCGAGGATTCCGACGAAGATCACGTTGCGGCCACGCGCATGCTGCAGGTGCGTGAGCCAGGCGATCATCTCACGACCATGCAGCCCATAGGCGCCGCGAAGATCGGGCTTGCCGGTCTTCTCGGAATGCGCCTCGGGCTGGCCGCGGCACCACTGAAAGCAAAGCCGCGCAGCCACGGTGATGCTGTCCACGAAGATCGTGACGAAGCCGTCCATGCGCGCCGGATCTCCATAGGCCTCGACGACACGGGCATATTGCTTGGCCGAGTATGGCTGGTCGTCGCGTAGCGCCGGGTTGGGTCCGGCGAGGAACAGCGCGATGTCGCGGCATTCCTCCCAGGTGCGCGGGCGGATCGATGTGCCGCGCCAGTGCTGCACGGCGAGATCGCCCGCCTCCAGGTCAATGAACAGCGTCGTTCCGTCGTCGAGCGTCAGCAGGAGATAGGTCTTGCCGATGCCGCTCTTGCCGAAGATCACGGCCTTGATGCCGCGCAACTCGGCCTGTCGTTCGTCGGCAGTGATGATGCGAAGGGTCATTCCTTCTTCCCCCCCTGGTCCTGCTTCCCAGCGTGGAGAAGCAGGTGGC
>JBBRWI010000374.1:0-2643 GCA_038249305.1 Acetobacterales bacterium | reverse complement strand
TTCAGGATCCGGCGCAGCACCCACATCTTGCTCAGCGTGCCGCGCTCGACCAGCTGTTCTTCTTTGCGGGTGCCGGATTTGGTGATGTCGATCGCCGGGAAGGTGCGCTTGTCAGACAGCTTGCGATCCAGGATCAGCTCGGAATTGCCGGTGCCCTTGAACTCCTCGAAGATCACCTCGTCCATCCGGCTGCCGGTATCGATCAGCGCGGTGGCGATGATGGTCAGCGACCCGCCTTCCTCGATGTTGCGCGCGGCACCGAAAAAGCGCTTGGGGCGTTGCAGGGCATTGGCGTCCACACCACCGGTCAGCACCTTGCCCGACGACGGCACGACCGAGTTGTAGGCGCGTCCGAGCCGCGTGATGCTGTCCAAAAGAATCACGACGTCGCGCTTGTGCTCGACCAGGCGCTTGGCCTTTTCCAGCACCATCTCGGTCACCTGGACGTGGCGCGTTGCCGGTTCGTCAAACGTGCTGGCCACGACTTCACCGCGCACGGTGCGGGCCATGTCGGTGACTTCCTCCGGCCGTTCGTCGATCAGCAGCACAATCAGGAAGACTTCGGGATGGTTGGCGCTGATGGATTTGGCGATGTTCTGAAGCATCACGGTCTTGCCGGTGCGCGGGGGGGCGACGATCAGCGCGCGCTGGCCCATGCCGATCGGGGCCACCAGGTCGATCACGCGATGCGTGTTGTCCTTGCCGGGGCCCTTGGCGACGCTCTCGACCTCGGCATTTTCCATCCGCAGGCGGCGGGTGGGGTACAGCGGCGTCAGATTGTCGAAGTTGATGCGGTGCTTCAGCGCATCGGGCTGTTCGAAGTTGACCGTGTTGACCTTAAGCAGCGCGAAATACCGCTCGCCATCCTTCGGCGCGCGGATCTGGCCTTCGACCGTATCGCCCGTGCGGAGCGAAAACCGGCGGACCTGGGCGGGCGAGACGTAGATGTCATCGGGTCCGGGCAGGAAATTGGCCTGCGGGCTGCGAAGATACCCGAACCCATCGGGCAGTATTTCCAGCGTGCCGTCGCCGTGGATGGCCTGGTCGTTCTCCGCCAGGGTCTTGAGGATGGCGAACATCATGTCCTGCTTGCGCAGCGCTGACGCCCCCTCGATCTGGAGGTGTTCGGCGAAGGCCAGTAGATCGGCCGGGGTTTTCGCCTTGAGTTCGGAAAGATGCATGGACGCGTCCGGTATCGGAGGGGGGAGCGCGGGGGGCCTTCCCATGGATCGGCGTCAGGAACCCGGGCGGGTCGTGCCGATCGTCATGCCGGTGGCGGCCCAGATGGCCGGCCGGCAAGGTCCCGCAAATGGAGGAGGGATGGGCAGGCCAACACGCCGCGCCCGAGGAAGCCCTTCGCTCATAGGCGCCGCGGGCGGCCGCGTCAACGGCGCTTTGTATCGATGTCCGGCGGCGGGGGTTCGGCGCGTTCGCGGGCCTGTGCCTTGCGGCGCTTGAGGTTTTCCCGCAGCGCCGCGGCGCGGCGTTCGGCGCGCGCTTGCGCCGGGGTCGGGCGCGGGGGGGGATCGGCGGGCTCGGGCATCACGATCCAGCATGGCCCCATCGCGGCCATGTGCAAGCTTAGCGATGCGTTCATGCCGCCCAGGCAGAACGGGCGGGCATGACGGTGCAGCGCATCTCGACCGAAGCGGCCGGCCCACGGCCACCTGGCGCACCACGCCCGGCGGCCAAGGCCGTCGATTTCAAGGCGGCGCTGGTCAGCGCCACCCGGGCGCGGGTGGCGCCGCCCCCCGCGCCGCCCCCGGCACCACCGCCGGTCCAGTTGGTGGCGCTCGGGCGCGGCGCGATGCCGCCGCCGGGCCAGGCCTTCCGCGACCGGATCGCCCAGGCCGAACGCAGCGCCGAACATCCGGGTGGCGGCTATACCCAGCGCAACGCCAGCAGCGGCGCGCTGGGCCGCTACCAGATCATCCCCGCCGCCTTGCAGGATATCGGCTGGCACGACGCCGGCGGCGGCTGGACCGCGCGCGCCGCCGCCCAGGGCGTGCAGAGCGAAGCCGATTTCCTGGCCAATCCCGCCGCCCAGGAAGCCGCGATGGGCGACTACCTGCGCCGCACGGGCGCGCAACTGGCGGCCCATGGTGCCCAGGCCAGCGCCGGCCGCAGCGTGACCGGCAGCGACGGCCAGCCGGTGCCGATCACCGAGGCCGGGTTGCTGGCCGCCGCCCATCGGCGCGGGGCTGGCGCCGTCGCGCGCTGGCTGGCGCACCGGGACTCCGGCCCGGACGCCCCGGTCCCGCCGGCCCAGCGCGCTGCTTTCGCCAGTATCGAGGCGCGGCTGCGCGGCTTCGCCGACCTGCCCGCCCCGGGCGCGCGGCCGGTGACCCTGGCCTCGGCGCCGCGCCCGCCGGCCAGTTGACGCGCTATTCCACCCGGATGTTCGCAGCCTGGATCACGGCTGCGAATTTCTCGCCCTCGGCCCGGATGAAGGCGGTGAAGGCCGCCGGGCTCGCGCTCGGCGCCGGCAGCAGCGCCGCCCCCTCGAACCGTTCGCGCGTGGCCGGCATCTCCAGGAAGCGGGTGGTTTCCGCGAACAGCCGCTCGACCACGGCGGGCGGCGTATTGGCCGGGGCCAGCAGCCCGTGCCAGGGCGCGATGTCGGTGCCGGGATAGGTCTCGATC
>JBBRWI010000373.1:0-2652 GCA_038249305.1 Acetobacterales bacterium | reverse complement strand
TCGATCTCGTGCTCCAGAAGCCGTTGAATCTAGAGCAAGAAATCGGATCAGATGATTCCATCTGATCCGATATTGCTCTAGGCGGCGACCGCCGCCCGCAGGTGCGCGCCCTGGCCCGCCAGGGCGCGCTGAATATCGGTTACCGGCACGGCGCGCGGTGCCACGCCCGCACCCGCCGCCAGCGCCGCCGCCACCCCGGCGGCCTGACCGGTCAGCCAGCACTGTGGGATTTCGCGCAGGAAGGAATGGCTGGTCGCATCACAGGACAGGTGCCGCCCCGGCGCCAGCAGCCCGTCAAGCCGGGCCGGGACAATGGCGCCATAGGGCACCGAGACAGCGGCGAAGGCGGGCGACAGGCTGGGCGAGACCCCGATCTCATCCGGCCGCACCCGCCCATCCCAGTCGGCCCGCAGCACGGCGCCAAGCCCATCCAAGCGGCGCGCGTGGCGCACGCCGATCTGCGGGGCCGACAGCATGGGGAAGGCGTTGGAAAAACCCGGCGCATGGGCGCGGTAGATCGCCAGATGCGCGAACATCAGCCGGTGGGAGGCAAGCTCGACCGCGGTCAGGTCATCGACATCCAGCCCCGAATACCCCGCCAGCCGCGGCCCCATGAACAGCGCCACGTCATCGCGCCAGGACGCAAAGGCCTTGTCGAAGAAGCGGGCCTGCGCCCGCCCCAGGGCGAGGAAGGCCGAGAACTGGTCCGGCTGCTCGGCGCGCCAGCGGAAGTAGGCCGGCATATCCACGCCGCCGAAGGTCCAGGCGGTGTTGATGCAGGAATGGATGTCCCGCGCATCGGCTTCGGTCGCGTAGGCGGCACCGGCCGCGGCATAGAGGTCGCCATCGCCGGTGGCATCGATGGTGACGGCGGCGAGGATCGCGCGGCGGCCCTGCTTGCTTTCGAAAACGGCGCCGCGCACGGCGTTGTCCTCGACGATCGGGGCGGCGCCCCAGGCGTGGAAGATCGGTTCGGCGCCGGCTTCGGTGACCAGGTCGAGGCAGGCGGCCTTGAGCCATTCCGGGCAGACCGTCGGGGAATGGGTGACGATGCCGTGGAAGGCGGCGGTGCGGGCGCCCCACCAGGCGGCGCTGGTGGCGTCGCGCGACCCCCAGGTGTCGCGCGGCGGGCCGGCGATGACGTGCGTGGGCAGGCGGGCGAGGAGTTCCTCGGCAAAGCCGCGGATCACCAGGCGGCCGTCCCAGTCGGTCATGCGGTCGATCCAGACCACGAGGCCGCCGGTGGAAAGCCCGCCCAGGTGGTTGTGCCGCTCCAGCAGGATGGTGCGGGCGCCAAGGCGGGCGGCGGCGACGGCGGCGGCCGTGCCGGCGGGGCCGCCGCCGACCACCAGCACGTCGCAGGCGGCGTGGACGGGGGTTTGCCGGGCGGGTTCGGCGATCACCCGCCCGTCGGGGACGCGACGGATGCGGGTGCCGCCGGCGAAGATCTCGGATCGGAAGAACAGGCGGCCGCCGTCAGTTGTGTCGGCCATCAGCCCATCTTCACGGCGACGTAGCCAAAGAAGTTGCCCGAGAAATCATCCACCGACAGGCGCCCCTTGTCCGGCACCTGGATATCGCCGCCCCAGGACCAGATGTTCAAATCGATCGAACCCTGCGTGAAGCCGGAGGTGTAGTTCAGCAGGATCCAATGGTCGGGGATGGTGAAGACGCTGGTTTTCCGCTGGGTTTGCGGGACGATCATGTCGGCGCAGATGAACAGCGCGACCCGATAGCCCTGCGCACGCAGACGCCCCGCCTCGTCGATGGTGCCGGCGCCCTTGGTGAACCAGACGTTGGTCTCGTTGCGCGGGTCTCGGTAGCCGACCTTGGTAAACCATTCGGCCAGGTCCTCGGGCATGGTGATGCCGCCGGCCGCGTCGTCGTCGTCGTCGTAGTCGAACACGTCGTTCTCGGAATCCCGCAGGCTGGCCAGCGCCACCCAATCGACCGGGGCGACATACTTGGTCACTTTGCCCGGCGCCGGCGGCGGCTTGGGTTTGTAGTTGCGGCAGTCGTCGCCGGCCTTGACGGTGATCCGCCCCAACTGCCCGACGCCGGTTTCCCAGACACTGATGACGTAGGTCACGTAGACGTCGGGGTCGTCGTGCAGCAGGCAGGTACACAGCGCCGCCGGGCCGCACAGGCTGGTGGTCTTCTGGCTGATCGCCTTCTTGTTGTTCAGCCGTTCGCGCAATCCCTTCACCACCTCTTCACGGGTGATGTGGCGAAAGGCGCCGGCGCCGCTGCGCTTGGAAAACGCCTCGATCAGGCGCAGCGCCTGGCTGGGCTTGGTCGTGCCGCCACCACCGGGGCCGAAGGGTGCGCCGAATGTGGGCTGGTCCGCCACCTGCAGCAGCCCGGTCATCACCTGGTGCTTCACCTCCCGCAGCAGGTCGGCGTCGTCGAGGCCCGCCGCGGCCGGCAGCAGCTTGACCGCCGTCGTGCGGAAGGCGGCGCGCGTCCAGGGATCGGCAAACGCCTCCTCCAGCATGCGATCGGCCTGGAAGTGCGGCATGGCGCGGGTGGCCGACCCGAGAGCGCTGTCGCAAGGCGTGGGCCGAAGGATCAGGGACATGTGCCGATCTTCCGGCGCGGTGGCGTCGGGCGCAAGCGCGCAAGTGAGATTCCGCCCGCCCGGTGCTTGCCCTA
>JBBRWI010000372.1:0-2657 GCA_038249305.1 Acetobacterales bacterium | reverse complement strand
AGCCCGGCGTGGCGCGTGCTGGCGCCGGGGCTGAAGCCGGTGCGGCGTGGCGCCGATCAGGTGCTGAAGACCGCGGCCGGCACGCTGCCGCTGACTGCGCCGGAAGCCGAGGCCGTTGCCTGGCTCACCGCCCGCCCTGATGCCACCGAGGTGGAGCTGGGCCGGGCGCACCCCGACGTCCAGGCCGGCCCCCTGCTGCACCGCCTCGCGGCCGCGGGCGTCCTGGCCGCGCCATGATGCTGAAATCGCTGATCCTGACGCTCGGGCTCTTGGCGGCGGTGCCGGCCATGGCGCAGGTGCGCGCCTTCTCCTGCATCGGCGCCGAGCGGCTTGAGGACGACGTATTTGAAGTGCCGTTCCGCACCGGCCGCGCCGAACCCGTCGCCGAGGCGCTGCGGACGCCGATGGCTGCGGTCGCCGCCCTCGCGCGTCAGGACCCGGCGCGCAACATCTGCGTACTGGGCCATGCGCGGCAGGAAGGCGGGCAGGCGACCAGCACCCAACTGGCGGCCCGGCGTGCGCGGGCCGTGGCTTTGGCTTTGTCGGCCGAGGGCGGGATCGAACGCGACCGCATCCGGGCCGAAGCGCGCAACCCGGGCTTCAGCCGCAGTGCCGCCGCCGCCCAGTCGCGCCGCGCGGTGACCATCGTGGTGTTGCCATAGGCTAGAGCACGATCGATCCAAGTGGATCGATCTCGTGCTCTAGAAGTTGTTGAATCTAGAGCAAGAAATCGGATCAGATGATTCCATCTGATCCAATATTGCTCTAGAAGCTGTTGAATCTAGAGCAATAAATCGGATCAGATGATTCCATCTGATCCGATATTGCTCTAGCCTTCCTGGCCCTCGGCGATCTTGCGTTCGTAGAACTTCATGCGGTTCGAGGTAATGAGGTCGGTCTTCACCACGACGCAGACGTCGGTCGTGTTGAACTGATGGTCGATCACGGCGCCTTCGCCAACGAAGCCGCCCAGCCGCAGATAGCCCTTCACCAGCGGCGGCAGCCCGGCCAGGATGCGCTTGGGGTCGTAGCCGACGGGGTCCATGCGGCGCATCTCGACATAGCGCGCGTCCAGGGCACGGGGGCGCAGCGACGGGGGCGCCAGGTGATCGGTCGCCAGATACGTGAGCGGCGCCGCCAGCGCGTCCGGATCGGTGCCAGGCAGGCTGGCGCAGCCGAACATCAGGTCGATCTGGTGCTTGAAGACATAGGCCGCGATCCCGCGCCACAGCAATTGCATGGCATTCTTGGTCCGATGCGCCGAATCGACGCAGGACCGTCCGAGTTCCAGCAGATTGCCCGGCAGCGCCAGCAGCGGCGCGATGTCGTATTCGTCGCTGGTGTAGAACCGGCCGACCGTATCGGCCGCGTGGCGGCGGATCAGGCGATAGGTGCCGACGATGGCCTCGGGCCCATCGCCGAGCCGGTGGTCCAGGACCAGAAGATGGTCGGCAACCGTATCGAAAGCGTCGTTGTCGCGGCGGGTCGCGCTGGTCCGGGCGTCGGGCGTCGCCCCCATCTCCTCATAGAAGACGCGGAACCGCAGGGCCTGGGCCGCATCGATCTCGGCGGCGGTGGCGGCGACGCGGACACCAAGATCGGCGGATCGGATTTCGCCAAACCCCGCTTCCGACGCGCGGTTACCCACGGCCGGGCCGGGCGCCACGATCCCAGCGGGCAAGGTCATGCGCGGCGGCCGGCCTTGGCGGGTGGCGGCGGCGTGGGATCGGCGCGGCGGCGGCCGAACATCTCAAGTCGATGGCCGACCAGTTCGAACCCGAGCCGTGCCGCGATCGCCTGCATCACCGCTTCATGGGCCTCGTCCTCGAATTCGATCACGCGGCCGGTCTCCACATCGATCAGGTGATGGTGGTGGCCGTGCTCGGTCGGTTCGTAGCGCGCCCGCGCGCCGCCAAAATCATGGCGTTCGAGGATGCCCTTCTCCTCCAGCAGACGCACCGTGCGATAGACCGTGGCGATCGAGACGCGCGCATCCAGCGCCAGGGCACGGCGATAGAGTTCCTCCACATCGGGGTGGTCCTCCGCCTCGCTCAGCACGCGCGCGATCAACCGGCGCTGGCCGGTCATCTTCAAACCGCGCTCGACGCAGAGGCGTTCGATGCGCGACGGGGGTGGGGCGTCCATGTGCGGCGGACCATAGCGGCGCGGTGCCGACATGGCCAAGTGCCCCGCCGGCCGGCCACCGGGCCGGACCTGACGGGATCAAACCAGGGGCGAACCCTGGCCGTGCCGGGTCAGTCGGCGCCGTCGCGCGCGGCCTTCGGCTTGGTGCCCAGGCCGATCTGCTTGGCCAGGGCGGAACGCGTCCGCGCATAGGCCGGCGCCACCATGGGATAGTCGGACGGCAGGCCCCACTTTTCCCGATACTGTTCGGGCGTCAAATTATACGAAGTCTTGAGATGACGCTTCAGCATTTTCAGCTTCTTGCCATCTTCCAGGCAGACCAGATGGTCGTCCTGTATGCTCTTCTTCACGGAAACCGCAGGTTGCGGCCTTTCCGCAGGTGCAGCCGGCACGGCCGGTGCCGCAGCCGTGCCGAGCGATGCCAACGTCTTGTGAATCTGCTGGATCAGTGACGGAAGATCAGCCATGCCGACCGGGTTGTGGGAAACATGCGCCGACACGATGTCTACGGT
>JBBRWI010000371.1:0-2675 GCA_038249305.1 Acetobacterales bacterium | reverse complement strand
GTGGCTTTCGCCGCCGACACCATTGCCCTGGCGCTGTCGGAAACCGCCGCCATCGCCGAACGCCGTGTGGCCCTGTTGACGGACCCCGCGCTGTCCGGCCTGCCGGCCTTCCTGGTGCGCGACGGCGGATTGAACAGCGGCTTCATGATCGCGCATGTCACGGCCGCGGCCTTGGCCTCCGAGACCAAGATGCTCGCCGCCCCGCGCAGCGTGGACAGCCTGCCGACCAGCGCCAACCAGGAAGACCACGTCAGCATGGCGACGGGGGCCGCGCTGCGCCTGTGCGACATGGCCGAGAACCTGGCCGGGATCCTGGCCATCGAATTGCTGGCGGCCGCCCAGGGCATCGGCTTCCATCGCCCGCTGCGGTCATCGGCGGCGATCGAGGCCGCGCATGGCCTGGTGCGCTCGGTCGCCGATCCGTGGATCGAGGACCGGGTGATGGCGACCGATATCGCCGCCGTGAAATCCCTGGTCGAACAGGGCGCCTTTGCAGCAATCTGCCCGGATGTTTGATGCCGTCTGGACCAATGCCAACCTTGCCACCATGGCCGGCGACGGGCTCGGCGTCGTCGAGGACGGCGCCGTCGCCGCGATCGGCCAGGACATCGCCTGGGTCGGCCCGCGCCGCGACCTGCCGGGGCCGGCCACCGCGACCTTCGATTGCGCCGGCGATTGGATTTTGCCCGGGCTGATCGATTGCCACACGCACTTGGTCTTCGCCGGCGACCGGTCCGAAGAATTCGAGCGTCGCCTGTCCGGCGTGACCTACGAACAGATCGCGCGGGAGGGCGGCGGCATCCTGTCCACCGTCCGCGCCACCCGGGCCGCGACCGAGGACGCGCTGGTCGCCGCCGCCCTGCCCCGGCTGGACGCGCTGCTGGCCGAGGGCGTCACCACCATCGAGATCAAGTCCGGCTATGGGCTGGACCTTACGACCGAGACGGCAATGCTGCGCGCGGCCCGGCGGCTGGGCGATGCGCGGGCGGTGACGGTCAGGACATCGCTACTCGCGGCCCATGCCGTGCCGCCGGGCATGGGCCAGGCCGCATACATCGCCCATGTCATCGAAACGATCCTGCCGGGGGCGGCACCCCATGCCGATGCGGTCGATGCCTTCTGCGACAGGATCGGCTTTACGCCCGCCGAAACCGAGGCGGTGTTCGACGCCGCGCGGGCCTTGGGCCTGCCGGTCAAACTGCACGCCGACCAGCTCTGTGACCTGGGCGGTGCGGCGCTGGCGGCGCGGCATGGCGCGCTGTCGGCCGATCACCTGGAACATGCCAACCCCGCGGGGCTCGCGGCGATGGCCGCGGCCGGCACCATCGCCGTGCTGCTACCGGGGGCGGGGTATTTCATCCGCGAGACGCACCATCCGGACATCGCGGCGATGCGCGCGGCGGGGGTGCGGATGGCGCTGGCGTCGGACATCAACCCCGGCTCCTGCCCGGCGCGGTCGCTGCTGCTGATGCTGAACCTGGGCTGCACCCTGTACCGGCTGACGGTGACCGAGGCGCTGCGCGGTGTCACGCGCCATGCGGCGTCAGCGCTGGGCCTGGGCGACCGTGGCATGCTGGCGTCGGGGCTGCGCTGCGACCTCGCGCTGTTCCGCGTGAACCGTCCGGCCGAGCTGTGCTACTGGATCGGCGGCAATGCCTGCGCCGGGCGGGTGGTCGGCGGCCAGCCGGCGTGACGCCCGCCGCGATCGAGGCCCGTGCCCGCGCCGGCGTGCCATTGGCCGATGCCATGGCGATCGAGGTGCTGGAGGCCGCCGCCGGCCGCGCCCTGCTGCGCCTGCCGCCATCGCCGCTGGTGCTGCGCCCGGGCGGCACGCTCTCCGGCCCCGCGATCATGGCGCTCTGCGATGTGGCGATCTGGGCGGCATTCCTGTCGCTGACCGGTGGCGCCGACGATGCGCGGACGCAGCAGCTGGCGGTGACCTTCCTGCGGCCCGCCGGGATGGGGCCGCTGCTGGCCGAGGCGCGCGTGGTGCGCCAGGGCCGCCGAGTGGTCTATGCCGAGGTCTGGCTGACGCCGGAGGGGGCCCAAGCCCCGTCGGCCCATTGCACCAGTACCTGGATGATGGTGGCGTAGCAGGGCACAGACCGAACGACGTGTGAACGACTATCCGCACCAATTCTCGGGCGGCATGCGCCAGCGGGTGATGATCGCCATGGCGCTGTCCTGCAATCCGAAACTGCTGATCGCGGACGAGCCGACCACCGCGCTCGACGTCACCATCCAGGCGCAGATCCTGGAATTGCTGAACGACATGAAGCAGCGCCTGGGCATGGCGGTCTTGCTGCTCACCCATGCCATGGGCGTGGTCGCCTTAACCGCGCAGCGGGTGATCGTCATGTACGCCGGCAAGGTCGTGGAGGAAGCCACGGTCGGATCGTTGTTCGCGACCCCGCGCCACCCCTATACGCGCGGGCTGATCCGCTCAATCCCGCGCATCGACCTGGCCGCCACCCAGCATGTGCGGCTGGAGGCCATTCCCGGCACGGTGCCGAGCCTGCTGAACCCGCCCATCGGCTGCCGCTTCGCCGCCCGCTGCCGCTACGGGACCCCCGACTGCACCACTGCCGATCCGCCGCTGCGCGAGGTGACGCCAGGCCACAAGGTCGCCTGCTTCCTGGCCGAAAGCATCGCCGCATGACGCAGCCCCTGCTGAG
>JBBRWI010000370.1:0-2718 GCA_038249305.1 Acetobacterales bacterium | reverse complement strand
TTGATCGACCGCACCGACACCCGAAACAGGCTCGACACCGCCGCCTGGCGCATCCCTCGGTCCACCGCGTCCATCACCCGGAGCCGCAAATCCCGCGAATAGGCTTTCATGCCCCAGAGCTTGACAAAAGAGCCACCTCATCCGCAAGCCGCTGTATGGTGCGTTGTCGTTGCGGCAGGGAATGCCTTAACGACAAGGGCCGACGCAGAGATAGAGCGCTCTGCGTGAAGGTTGATGGTCGAGCGGCGTAGCCGCAATGGGCGAACCAACCGGCGGCGTCGGTGGGGCGTGAACTGTCGCGGCAACAGGTCTGGTGGCCGGGCGGATGGATGCTCCGACGTCATGGTCGGTCCCCATCGGGCACGTCCAGGCTGCTAGCCGTAGTTTCGGTGTCCAGATCAGCGGGTCAAGGCCAACCGCGGTATGTTGGTGGAGACGCGCCGAGACGGGGCAAGAATTGCGATACGTTGTGAAACACAGAACTACGGCGGCCGGGCTGTGCGCTCTTCTTGGATTGCTAATTGCGACGATGACCATGCCTACTGTCCAGGGCCAAGAACTGCCCGACTGTCATCTCTTTGACGGTCTTCCAAATCCCGACACCTGCGTGGTCCGTCTTCCCGATGCAACTGATGTCATCCTGAGACCCAATCCCACCGAAGTTCCCACCGGGGGGGGCCAGGGGTCCCAGGGCTATCGCATAACCTTTTGTCAAGTAGAGGCAGGGGAGGAGATACTGCGGCCGAGTGGCTCGGTTGGAGTCACGGGGGTAGGCGATGGAGCTGGGTGCACGAACGAGCCTGTGGGAGCCGTTTGCGTCGCTGACGGACCCGCGCCGCGACCATTTGAAGGAGCATCGGCTGGTCGATATTCTGACGATTGCGCTGTGTGGGGTGATCTGTGGGGCCGCCGGCCGGTCGGCGGTCGAGACCTTCGGTCGGGAGAAGGAGCGCTGGCTGCGCACCTTTCTGGCATTGCCGGGTGGCATCCCCTCGCATGACACGTTCGGGCGGGTGTTCGCCCGTCTCGATCCCGAAGAGTTCCGTCGCTGCTTCCTGACCTGGGTGCGCGCGGTGGTCGGCGAGCCGGAGCCGCAGGTGGTGGCGATTGATGGCAAGACCCTCCGTCGGTCGCATGATCGGCGCGCTGGGAAGGAGGCGCTGCACCTGGTCAGCGCCTGGGCAACGACCAGCGGCCTGGTGGTCGGGCAGGTCGCCACCGATGCGAAGTCGAACGAGATCACCGCGATCCCGGTGCTGTTGCGCTTGCTCGATCTCGAAGGCGCCGTCGTCACCACCGACGCGATGGGCTGCCAGACCGCCATCGCCGCCCAGATCGTCGAGCAGCGTGGCGACTACGTTTTGGCGCTCAAGGACAATCACCCCACCATGCATGAGCGCATCCGGCTGACGTTCGCCGACGCGGATCGGGCGGCCGGCACGACCCTGCCGTTGGGCAACCTGCTCGCGGATGTCACTGCCAACAAGGGGCATGGCCGCATCGAACAGCGGCGCTGTCGGGCGATCGACGACCCGGCCTATCTCGCCTACATCGACCCGGACCGTGCATGGCCGAACCTCAAGAGCGTCGTCTGCATCGAGTCCACCCGCCGCATCGGTGATGCGGTATCGACCGAAGCACGCCACTACCTCTCCAGTCTCCCGGCCGACGCCAAGGCGCTCAGCGCCGCTGTCCGGAGCCACTGGGGCATCGAGAATCGCCTCCATTGGGTCCTCGATGTCTCCTTCCGCGAGGACGACTGCCGCGTCAGGATCGACCACGCGCCCGAGAACTTCGCCATCCTCCGACACATCGCCCTCAATGTGCTCAGACGCGACCGCTCCTCCAAGGGCAGCGTACCCACCAAACGCTTCCGCGCCGCCCTCAACGACCACTATCTCCGCTCACTCCTCAATGGGTTGAGCGCCTGATCGGGTAATGCGATAGCCCTGCGCGTAACCGAGATCAGCGCGACGGAATGGGCATGAGCGCGCGGTGCCGAGCCAGGATTGCGCGCGCCTCGGCGGCCAGCCGTGCCCGCAACCAGTCCGGTTCCAGTACCTCGGCTGCCCGCCCCCACGACAGCAGCCACGGCACGAGCTCCTGCTCGTCTCGGATGGCGTAGACGAACACGAGGCCGTCCGCGCCGGCTTCCTCCCGCAGGAACGTGTATGGCTGCTGTTCGCGCACCCAGCGCACGGCAGTGTCGTCAACGCGGACCCGAGCCACCGGAAACGTTGTCAAGTCGCGCTCGTGGGTCGGGTTGACCGCATGGCGCGCGCCCGGCACAAACTGCTCGTCCAACATGTCCAGGTGGTCGATGCGATCCAGCCGGAAGATGCGCGGCCCCTGGCGCAGCCGGCAGTAGCCGGCCAGATACCAGGCGTCTCGCAGGAAGACCAGCCGCGTCGGCTCTACGTCGCGCGGCTCAGGCTCGCCGCGCCGGAAGGCGTGATAGAGCAGCCGCACCACCCGCCGCTCGTCCAGCGCGCGTCGGGCCTGGATCAGGATGTCGTCGTCAGGCCGGGCCGCCATCGAGCCGAAGGCCAGCCCCTGCCGCCGTTGTGCTGCCTGCACCCGCCGCTCAGCGGGCAGCACGCTCGCCAATTTGCGGAGCGCTTCTTCGGCCGCCTTCCGCAACTCGGGATCTACCCGATCACGCACCATCTCGCCGCCCAGCAGCAACAACGCGGCCTCGTCAGCCGTGAAGTTGACCGG
>JBBRWI010000369.1:0-2720 GCA_038249305.1 Acetobacterales bacterium | reverse complement strand
GTTTTCTGGCCTTGCGGCCTGCTAACCCAAACGTAACCCTCGTCCGGCATCCTCGGCATCGGATCAGGTCGCGCCAAGGCGCCCGGGTCCGCCGCTGGCCGGGGCGTTTTTGCCCGGCGCCCTGGCGCAAAAGGTGCCTGCCGTGATCCGACCGTTGCAACGCCTGACCTATTTCAGCCAATGCCTGATCCGCGGCCCGGACTGGTTCGTCGAAAGCGAGATCACGCGCCTTCTCGCCACCGCGCGGGACCGCAACCAGACGCTGATGATCACCGGGATGCTGCTGTTCAACGACGGCTGCTTCGCCCAGATTCTGGAAGGGGAGGCGGATGACCTCGATACCCTGATGCACAGCATCAAGGGGGATGCACGCCATGGTGACGTCACCGTCCTGCAACGCGGTCTGATCGGCACGCGGGCCTTTCCCGAGTGGCAGATGCACTATGTCAGCCAGGCGGCCCCGGGCGCCGCCAAGGGCGGCGAGGGCCTGTTCCAGCGCCTGTCGAGCATGGTGCAGGGTCGCGCCTGACCCGGGCGCCCCCACAACCGGGCGCCCCCACAACCTTGCCCCGGGGTGGCGGTCAGGGCGCCAGCGGCAATACCAGCGCGACACCGTCCCACGACCCGCCGCAGGCCGCGGCCGCGGCCGCGAAGGCCGCCGTGGCCGCGCGCGACGCCGGGTGCGGCACCAGTTCGACCCCCCCCTGCGCATGTGGCGTCAGATGCAGCACCGGCACGATATCGGGGCCCGATACTTCCAGCGCCCAGCCAAGCAGGGCCATGGGCACCTCCGGGCGCGGCCACAGCACAATGGGCAGCGCCTCGTCATCCACCCGCACCGCGCGCCCGGCCACGGTCTCCAGCAACGGCAACAGGCCGCGCACCGCCACCCCTGCCTTGACCGATGCCACACCCGGATCGCGCGGCAGGGCCAGGTAGGCGGCCAGCAACGCACCCAGGCGATCGGCCGCCTCCCGGCCGCGCCCGGCCTGGCGGGCGATGGCCGAACCCTCGGGTGCTGCGCGCAGGATCAGGTCGAGGTTGCCCAGCACCACCATCATCAGGTTGTTCACGCCATGCCGCACAGCGCCCGTCGTGGCCAGCATCGCCTCCGCAACATTGCTCATCGCGCGCCCTCCATCACCTCGCGGAACAATCGTGCCGGCAGGCCACCCCCCGCGACTCCCTCCATCGTGGTCGCATCGTCATTGCCCATCCAGGCGCCGGCCGCCAGGGCATTCGCGCCGTTGCCGACACAGCCGATGAACCAGGCGTCACGCCAGCCCTGGGTGGTGCCGGTCTTGCCGATCACGGTGCGGCCGGGGATGGCGGCGGCGCGCCCGGTGCCGCGATCCACCACCGCCTCCATCATCCGGCGCATCTGGGCGGCGTGTTCGGGCTGGATGGCGCGCGCCGGCGGGGTGTTGGCCACCGGCACAGCGCGCCCCGCGGCCTCGGCCTGGGCGATGCCGAAGGGCGCGACCCGCATCCCGCCATTGCAGAACGCCGCCATGGCGGCGGTCAGTTCGATCAGGCTGGCCTCACCGGTGCCGAGCGCGATGGTCGCATCTTGCGGAAACGGCCCGGCCAGGCCCAGGCGGCGGGCGACCGCTGCCGCCGCCCCGGCCCCGCCGCCACGGGCCAGCACCCGCACGGCGGCGGTATTGACCGACTGGGCCAGGGCGTCTTCCAGGCTGATGTCGCCGCGGGCGCGCCAGGTGCCGTTGCCGGGCTGCCAGCGCCCCGACAGCGCCCTGTCGCTGACCGGTTCGGACGGGGTCGCGCCGCGTTCCAGTGCCGCGAGGAAGACAAAGGGCTTGAAGGCGCTGCCTGGCTGGCGCCGCGCCTGCACCGCGCGGTTGAACGGGCTGCGGGCGAAGCTGGCCCCGCCGACCATCGCCCGCACCGCGCCGGTGCCGGCATCGAGCACCACAAACGCCGCCTGGCCCACCCGCGCGGCGGCGCCGGCGGTCGCCAGCATCGCCTCGACCCGCTGTTCGGCGATGCCTTGCAGCCGCAAATCCAGCGTGGTCCGCAGCAGCAGGTCGGCGTTGCCGGGAAAGCGCGTCGCCAGGTCGTCGCGGACCCAATCGGCGAACCAGCCGGTGTCGCGCCCCGGAAAGGCCGGGATGGCGATGCGCTCGGCCTGGGCCAGCGCATCCGCGGCACTCAGCGCGCCGGTTTCGACCATGTCGTGCAGCACCTCGATCGCGCGCGCCGTTGCGGCGTCCGGCGCGGTGCGCGGGTTGAGGCGGGAGGGCGCCTTCGGCAGCCCGGCCAGCATCGCCGATTGCCAGGGGGCAAGCCGGCGCGCGGAGATGCCGAAATACAGCCGCGCCGCCGCATCCACGCCAAAGGCCCCGCCGCCGAGATAGACCCGGTTGAGATAGATTTCGAGCAACTGGTCCTTGGTGAAGCGGCCTTCCAGCCAGAGCGCCAGGATCGCTTCCTGGCCCTTGCGGCGGAACGACCGCTCCGGTGTCAGGAACAGATTCTTGGCCAATTGCTGGGTCAGCGTGCTGCCGCCCTGGACGACCTTGCCCTCGGCCAGGTTGGCCCAGGTCGCGCGTGCCAGCCCAATCAGGTCAAGGCCGAAGTGGGCGGCAAAGCGACGATCCTCGATCGCGATGAAGGCGGCCGGCAGATGGCGCGGCAGGTCGGCCAGCCGCAGCGTTTCGCCATACAGGTCGCCCGAGGTCGCGAAGGCGCGGCCATCGGTC
>JBBRWI010000368.1:0-2750 GCA_038249305.1 Acetobacterales bacterium | reverse complement strand
GGCCGCGATGGTTGCGGTGTCACCTGCCGCTTCGGCGGCGGCACGGCGCGCCACCACCGCCTGCCAGTCGGCGAAAGTCGGTGCCGAAACCAGCGGCACGCCGTCGGCCCAGCGCCCGGCGATCTTGGCCATCAGGGTCGGCTCGGCTTCTTCCCGCGGCACCTGCATCACGGCGGCGAAGGCCTCGGCTTTCGCCGCGACGTAGCCGCGGAAGGCAGTGACATTCTGATGCAGCTTGCGATAGGCGAAGAAGGTGCCGTTGCGGCTGAAATCCATCGGCATCGCGTGGCCCGCGATTTCCTGCGACTCGTCCGGGTGGCCCAGCAGGAACTCGCCGGCGGCGAGCGGCTGCCAGCTCTGGTCGGCCAGCAGCTTGCCCTGGCCGATGACCTCGCGCGCCATGTTCTCCTCCGGCACCTGGCCTTCGAAGACCGGGTCGCCGATGGCGTCGACAAAGCCGAAATGCTCGACCGGCACGGGATAATGCGTGCCGTCCTCGGCCTGTTGCAAAAGGGCGGAGAGGTCCTGGTAGGCGGGATTCTCGCCGCGATGGCCGGACAGCACGGTGACGCCGCCCTTGGTCGCCTTGCAGAGTTCGGTGATTTCCCGCGTGACCTCATCCAACCGGTCGACCGGCTTGCCATCCGGCTTCATCTGCGCGTTCAGGGTGATCAGGACGTGGACGCGCAGAAGCGGATCAATGGTCGGCCGCCAGACCGGGTCCCAGGTTTCCTTGATGTTGTGGGGATAATTGTCGCACAGAATGTCCGCCCGTGCGGCCATGCCGTCGATGAATTCGTCCGGCATGCCGCGCAGGGTGCGGATGGGCACCTCCAGCGCCAACAGGCCGCGGAAGGTGAAGGCGATGTTTACCGCGACCTCCGGCCGTGCCTGGTAGATCGTGCCGGGCGGATAGGGGTTGGATTTCGACGGCCAGCGCACCGCCGTGGTGACGATGGGGCGCAGCATCTCGATCACCTGGCGCCCGGCCGCCGGCTTGGCGACATTCAGCAGCAGGAAACGACCTTTGGGAAATCCAAGCCGGCCATAGGCCGACAGGATATTGCCCTGGATATCGGCGAGTTCGCGCTGGATGGTCATCGCCGCCCCTCCTCAGGCCCGCACCACGCCGGGCGATTGCGTCGGTCCGGCCGCATCCTCCGGCTTGTGATCGCGCAGGAATGTGCCGAAGGCCGCGTGCAGCGCCGCATCATCCTTGCCCTGCGTATCGATCGCGAAGCCGGTGAAGCGTTGCTGCAGATACAGTGCCTTCAGCACGCCCGGCAGATCGGCGCCCGGTGCCGGCGGGAAGGGCCGCGCCCCTTTGACCATGATCTCGCGGTACGCCAGCCAGATGCTGACGACCAGCCCGACCAGGCCCAGCACCATCAGCGTTTTCCAGCCGCCCGGATGTCGCACGAAGATCGTGCCGATCAGCCCGAGCAGGAAGGCCAGGGCCGCCACGATGATGGGTGCGAGCACCCATTTCAGCGACAGCGGTTGCAGCGGCGGCGCGCCAGCCCAGTAATCGTTGAACGGCATGGTGGTTTCAATCTGGCAGCGCGTGATCAGGGCCACGAAACTTTCAGCATCCGTGACCTCGCCCTGGCAATGGCTGAAGATGTCGCGCAGTTCCGGCGCCATGACGGCCCAGAGATCGCGCAGCCAGGCAGCCAGCGCCGCGGGCGAACCATCCGCCGCGTCGAAATCAGCGACGAACATCAGGTAGGGAAATGGCAGCCGGTCCACCTTGTCGCGCGTCTGCGGGTCCGGCCCGGCGATCGCCACCTTGATCGGGTCGCGCTGGCCGCGGCCGTTGAAGGCGACGTCGTCCATCACTGTAAACCGAGCGAAATGCGTGGCGCGATTGCGCGCGAAGGGGCTGTTCTGGCCGATGCGTTCCGTCGCCGGCGTCTGCAGCGCGGTCGGCAGCGCGATCAGCGTCTGGCGCAGCGCATGCACATGCGATGTGATCATCGCCGTGCTGCGAGGATCGGCCACGAGATCGGTTCGGACGGGGATGAGCGTGGTCAGGAAGTAATGGCCACCATCGAAGTTGGGCATCGCCAGGTGTCTCCGTTCAGGTCGGGGGGCGCGGCACCAACGCCTCGCGATTGAGGTCGGCGTTCTGCGTGTCGTTGCTGGCGACCGGCGCGTAGCCCGGCGAGGCCAAGTCATTCTGCACGCTGGCCAAGCCGCGGCGATAGGCGGCAGCAAAGGCCGCCGGGTCCATCACCGCATGCTTCTCGCTCAGATCCGCGAGCATTGCGCGCAGCCTGAACGCCGCCTTGATGTCACGCTGGGCCGCGCCGGGCGTCGCGTTGTAGTAATAGTCGATATCGATTTGATTGTGCCGGATGTAATTCTTGAACGGCGTGATCGGGATCGAGCCCGGGTATCCGGTGCTGGAATACCAGAACAGGTCCAGCCCATTCGGGATGCCGTCGGAAAACGCGTCGATATACTGATCCCAGGTGCCGTTGAAGTTGCTGACGAACAGCATGTAGTCATTGTCGAGGACGGGCCGGCCCTGGCCAAGGTCGGGCCACTGGTCGCGCCGGATCATCACCCAGCGGGCGAAATGGATGATCGACAGCCCGAGCAGTCCAGCCAACTGCGGCGGTTGGGTGCGGGCGACCATGAAGACGAAACGATTGATCCACGTCTTCCACGGCCGCATCGGCGTGACGACGTTCATCCCATAGGCCTTGCCGGCAACGTTCGACATGCGATGCCCTCCCGATACGAAG
>JBBRWI010000367.1:0-2779 GCA_038249305.1 Acetobacterales bacterium | reverse complement strand
CATGGCCGGGGTCGCCGCTGAAATCTGGGGCGTTTCGGCCGGCGAGGTGACTTTCGCCGACGGCATGGTGCGGGCCGGTGGCAATCGGCTGATGGAGTTTTCCGCCCTCGCCCATGCCTGCATCCTGCGTCGGGTGCAGTTGTCGGCGACCGGCTTCTACAAGACGCCGGACATCCATTGGGATCCCGTCGCCATGCGCGGCGAACCCTTCTTCTACTTCTCCTATGGCGCCGCCGTCGCCGAGGTTGTGGTGGACCGGTTGACGGGCGAACACCGCTGCCTGGGCGCCTGGCTGGTGCAGGATTGCGGCCGCAGCCTGAACCCGGCGGTGGATCGCGGCCAGATCGAGGGCGCTTTTGTGCAGGGCATGGGCTGGCTGACCACCGAGGAACTGGTCTGGGATTCTGTCGGGCGCCTGCGGACGCTGGGGCCGAGCACCTACAAGATCCCGGGGTCGCGCGACGTGCCTCCGGTGTTTGTCACCCGCATCCTGGACGGCGCGCCGGCGCGGGCAGAAACGATCTTTCGCAGCAAGGCGGTCGGCGAACCGCCGCTGATGCTGGCGACGGCGGTGTGGAACGCGCTGGCGGATGCGACCGGGGCGGTCAGCCTGTCCGCGCCGGTATCGCCCGAAAAAGTCCTGGCGGCGCTGCGGGCATGATCCCGCACCGGGCGGCCATCAGCCCCTATTTTGCTTGCCCGGAGATGCCCGACCGCGCAGCATCATAAGAATAAATCCTACGCCGAACGGCGCGGCACTTGGTCCTGGCAAAGGAGGCACGGATGCGACGTCTGCCATTTGGCTTCTGTCTTGTTGCGGCGGCGGCGCTGGCAACGCTGCCGATCGCGGGCGTTTCGGCCGCCGAGCGGGTCGTGGATGTCGAAAGTCGGCCAGGTCAGCCCGTCCGCATCCTGCTCGATGTGCCATCGCGCCCCGTCGGCGCCGTGGTGCTTGTCGCGGGCGGCCATGGCAACCTGGCCATCACGCCGACCGGGCAGATTGGCTGGGGTGCGGGCAACCAGGTCGTTCGCTCGCGCCCGATGTATCTGCGGGGGAACATCGCGACGGCAGTCACCGACATCGCCCCGGACATGCGCATCGGAAACGGGGTCGTCAATGGCTACCGCTGGAGTGACGCGCATGTGCGGGATCTTGGCGCCGTGGTCGCCTATATGCGCCAATTCGCGCAGCCGGTCGTGCTGGTCGGGACCAGCCGCGGTGCGCTATCCGTCGCCAGTGCCGCCGCGCGCTTGTCCGGACCGGCGCGGCCCGATGGCGTGGTCATTACGGCAGGGATGCTGATGGATGAAACCCCGAGCCAGCCCTCTGTCCAACGTCAGGTGCCCGGCATCCGGGGTGCCACCATGCCTTTCCTGCTGATCCACCACACCGCCGATGCCTGTGCCTATACCCCGGCATCGGGGCCGGAGCGCTTTCGCCCGCTGCTGACGGCGGCTCGCAGCGTTGATGTCCAGATGCTGTCCGGCGGCGGTCCGGTACGGGGCGACCCCTGCGACGCGGCGCATTATCACGGCTTTGTTGGGATCGACGAGCAGGTCGTGAGCGGCATCACGACGTGGATCGCGCGCCTGCCGCGATAGGCCGGCCCTCATCGCCACGACGATGGCCCTTTGCCGCCGCCCGGTACGGCGGCGACAAGGGGCTGCGGGCTCAGTCCGCGTAAGCCCCCGCCGCGGCAATGATCGGCCGCCACTTGGCGATATCGGCGGCCCAGAAGGTTCGGTGGTAATCGGGCGTCGCGCGGTTCGCGGCGACCGGTGATGTGCCCAATTCGGCAAACCGCGCGACCAGCCGTTCCTCCGACAGCGCCTTCTGCAACGACAGGCTCAGCCGATCCACGATCGGCCGCGGCGTGCTGCGCGGCGCATAAAGACCGTGCCAGACGGTGATCTCGAACCCCGGCAGGCCGCCCGCGATAGCGGTCGGCACATTCGGCAGCGCCGCCAGCGGTTCGGCCGTCGTCACCGCCAGGGCCTTGATGGTATTGCCGCGGATCTGTTCGGTCGTGTTGGTCGTCTGGTCGCACATCAGATCGATGGTGCCAGAGATCAGGTCGGTCATCGCAGGGCCCGTGCCGCGATAGGGCACGGTGGTCATCGGCGCGCCGATGGCGGTCTGGAACAGCAGCCCGCACAGGTGGCTCGCCGCCCCGATCCCGGCATTGGCCAGGTTGATCTTGTCGCGGTCGCGCCGGATCACCGCAATGGCCTCGGCCAGGGTGGTCGCCGGGAAGCGGTTGGTCGCCACGATGGTCATCGGCACCTCCGTCACCAGGCCGATCGGCTCGAAACCATTCACTGCGTCATAGGGCAGGCGCCGGTAGAGGGACGGCGTGGTGCCCATGCCGATGTGGTGCAGCAACAGCGTGTAGCCATCCGGCCGGGCGGCGGCGACGCGGGCGGCGCCGAGCGTGCCACCCGCGCCACCGACATTCTCCACCACCACAGGCTGGCCAATGTCGCGGCCCATCGCCTCGGCGACCAGGCGGGTGACCGTATCGGTCGGGCCGCCGGCCGCGAAAGGGACGATGATGGTAATCGGGCGGGTCGGGAAGGCGGGGGCCTGGGCCATGGCGGGCGCAGCCAGGACGGCGGCCGCGGCGAGGCCGAGGAATGGACGACGGAACATTTCTTATCTCCCGGTAGTCATCAGGTTAGTTGCCCCGTCAGGCGTCCATCTTCAAGGCGGCGATGAAGGCCGACTGCGGAATCTCGACCTTGCCGAACTGCCGCATCCGCTTCTTGCCTTCCTTCTGCT
>JBBRWI010000366.1:0-2791 GCA_038249305.1 Acetobacterales bacterium | reverse complement strand
GCCGACGACCTCCGGATGGCCCGCGTGGCCGATCAGCAGGATGTGGAAACCGCGGGCAAAGTGTCGTTCGGTTTCGCGATGGACCTTGCTGACCAGCGGGCAGGTCGCGTCGAGGAACGCCAACGCCCTCGCCCGCGCCGCCTCGGGCACGCTTTTGGGCACGCCATGGGCCGAGAAGATCACCGGCTGGCCGTCGTCCGGGATCTCGTCCAACTCCTCGACGAAGACCGCGCCCAGGCTTTCCAGGCGTTCGACCACGAAGCGGTTGTGCACGATCTCGTGCCGGACATAGACGGGGCGGCCGTGGCGGGCGATCGCCTCCTCCACAATCTTGATGGCGCGGTCCACGCCGGCGCAGAAGCCGCGCGGGCCGGCGAGCAGGACGGTCAGTGGCGGCAGGTCCAAGGCGGTCATTCCCCAAAAGCGGCGGCAGCATACCCCGAGGAGGTGCCGCTTTGCCATGCATCCCGCGAAGGAGGCGCACCAGGCAGGGGCCTTGCCGTCGGGGGTCCCGGCTGCGATGACGGCCGCCCGGATCAGCGCGCCTGCGAGCGCGCCGACCCCGGGCGGGATTGGGGGAAGCAGCATGCGGCATCTGTCTGGCCAGGTCGTTGGGCACCAGCCGCGCCGGGCAGCGCGCGGGGCCGCCGTTGGGGCCTGCGTTGTCGCGCTGATGCTGGCCGGTTGTGGCGATGCTGCGAACAACCCCTTGAACCTGACCGCGCCCTGCCCGCGGGTCGGCATCATCGCCGACGCCGCCGACCTGACGCGCCACGCCGGGGCGTCGCAGGACCTGTCGGCGCTGGTGCTCGATGCGCGAATCGCGGGCTTTTCCGCCCGCTGCGACTATGCCTCGCGCGGGGGTGGGCTGGATGTGGCGCTGAGTGTCGCGATCGACATCGAACGCGGCCCGGCCGCGCAAGGCCGCACCGCCGAGATCGCCTACATCGTCGCGGTGGTCGAACCCGATGGCGAAACCATCCTGTCGCGCCAGGCCTTTCCGGTGCGGGCCAGTTTCCCGGCCAATGTCACGCGGTTGCGGGAAGATGGCGAACGGCTGACGATCCGCATGCCGGGCAATGCGAGCACCGCGGCGTCGCGCCAGATCCTGATCGGGTTGCAACTGACCGAGGCGGAGTTGGCGCTGAATCGCAGGCGGGGCGCGCGATAGCCTATATCGCCTGGCCGGCCGCCCAGCCGCTCGCCCAGGCCCATTGGAAGTTGTAGCCGCCCAGCCAGCCGGTCACGTCCACAGCCTCCCCCACCACGAACAGCCCGGGCACCGCGCGCGCTTCCAGGCTGCGTTGCGACAGCGCGCGGGTATCGACGCCGCCGGCCATGACCTCGGCCTTGGCGTAGCCCTCGGTGCCGGACGGCTCAAGGTGCCAGGTGTTGATGCCGGCGCCGATTCGGGAAAGGTCCCGGTCGGGCATGTCGGCCAGGCGGGTGGTCGCGCCCAGCGCCTCGGCCAGGCGTGCGGGCAGCACGCCACCCAGCACGGTCGTGACCTGCGCCTTGGGGCGGCTGTGCTTGGCGGCCAGCAGGCCGGCCGCGACGTCGATGCCGGGGGCGAGGTCGAGCGCGATAGGCGCGCCGGGCTGCCAGTAGGAGGAGACCTGCAGCACCGCGGGCCCCGAGACGCCGCGATGGGTGAAGACCAGCCCTTCGCGGAAGGCGGTGCGGCGGGCGCTGGCCGAAACCTCCAGCGACAGGCCTGACAGGGGGCGCATGATGGCCAGCGCCGCGTCCTGGAAGGTCAGCGGCACCAGGGCGGGGCGGGTCGGCACGATCGGCAGGCCGAAGCGGCGCGCGACATCCAGTGCCAAGCCGGTCGCGCCCATCTTGGGGATCGACAGCCCCCCGGTCGCCAACACCAGCGAAGGCGCTAAGAAGGCGCCGCGGTCGGTGGCGACGGAAAACCCCGGGGCGATGTCGGTGACGCGATGGCCGAGCAGGACCTCGACCCCCGCATCGCGGCATAGGGCCATCAGCATGGCCACGATCTGCTTGGCCGATCCGTCGCAGAACAACTGCCCGAGGGTCTTTTCGTGCCAGGCGATGCCATGGGCATCGACCATCGCGATGAAATCCTGCGGCGTGAAATGCGCCAGGGCCGAACGGCAGAAAGCGGGGTTGGCCGAAAGGAAGCGTTCCGGCGGCGTTTCACGATTGGTGAAATTGCAGCGGCCGCCGCCGGAGATCAGGATCTTGGCACCCGGCTGGTCCAGATGCTCGATCACCGCGACGCGGCGGCCGCGGCGGCCCGCGGCGATCGCGCACATCAGCCCGGCGGCGCCGGCGCCGATGACCAGGGCATCGAAGTTTTGCATCCCGCCATGTCCCGCGTCTGCCGCCCGTCGGCAAGGGTCGCCAGAGCAACGCAGCGCGGGGGGATGGCAGCGACGCGGCCCGCACGCACAGAAGGCCGCCCGGTAATGATATCCGCGGCGTCAGCTTCTGGCCGGCCAGCAACCAGCGTGTCGCGGCGCGAACCGACCTTTCGAAAACCTTTATCGTCAAGCGACCAGGGACCGAACGCCATCAGACGAAGACCGGCGCATCCCACCGCCGCAACAGCCGCAGGATGCTGAACGCCGCCAAATCCGCGGGGTCGCCCCCCGGCGGCACCACCGGTGCTTCGATCACCAGACACCCGTCCGATCCGCCGGACGAAAACGTCAGTCGGTGCGTGGTGCGGATGGCGCCGGGGTCGGCCAGCATCTCGACCCGCGTGGCATCCAGCCCCATGCCCGCCAGCGCGATGCCGACGACCAAGTTGCAGTTGTCCGGG
>JBBRWI010000365.1:0-2831 GCA_038249305.1 Acetobacterales bacterium | reverse complement strand
GCCCCCCGGCCGCCGCGAACAGCGATGCATCGCCCACCACCAGCCGCCCCGCCGCGACCAGGGCGGTGGCGCGGGCCAAGGTTTCCGGGCTTGGCGGCATCCCCGGCCCCACCACCCAGACACGGTGCCGCGGATCGTCCGATGGCCCGTCCGTGACCAGCAGCCCCGTTTCGGCGCCGCGCAGGATGGCGGCGGTGCTGGCATCGGCAGCCTCGACCGCGACCAGCCCGGCGCCGGCGCGGCGCGCGGCGGCGGCGGCCAGGCGGGCGGCCCCGGGCATCGCCGGCCCGGCCAGAACGGTGACGTGCCCGCGCGCGTATTTGTGGCTGGCCGCCCCCGGCACCGGCAGCGCCCAGAGCCACGGCCCGTTGCGCCAGAGCCGCAGGCCCGGCAGCACCGCGCGGGGCATGCCGATGTCGGCCAGCACGACCTCGCCGCACAGCGCCCGCCCCGGCAGCAGCAGGTGGCCCGGCTTGCGCCGCCAGAAGGTAATGGTCAGCGCCGCCGCGCGCACCGGCCCAAGCGCCCGCCCGGTCAGCCCGCAGAGCCCGGATGGCACATCCACCGCCACGACCGGGCCGGTCGCGGCGGCCAGGACGTCCACCACACCGGGTGCCAGGGCGCGCGTCAGCCCGGCGCCGAAGACCGCGTCGAGCAAGATTGCGGCGCGGGACGCCTCGGCCGTGGAAAAGGCCACGACGGGGCCGCGGAAGTGCGCGGCGGCCTCGGCGGCGGCGGTGCCCGGATCTGCTGGGGCCAGGGGTGCGACGGCGACCGGCCACCCAGCCTGTTCGAGCAGCCGGGCCGCGACCCAGCCATCGCCGCCATTGTTGCCCGGCCCGGCCAGGACCAGCACCGGGGCGGGGCGAAGGCGCGCGCGCATGGCCCGCGCCACCGCCCGCCCGGCGGCGGCCATGAGATGAGCGACGGGCACACCGGCCAGCGCGGCCAAGCCATCGGCGCGGGCGGTCTCGGCTGGGGTCGCCAGGGTCTCGCTTTCGGGATGCGGCTGGGGCATGCGGCGATCATAGCGGCAAATCCCCACCTACCGCTGCGGCGGGCAGGCGCTATGATTAAGTTACCGAATGAAGGGACGCATCATGGCCAACGAACGCAGCCTCGGCGAACTGTACCGCGACGACCCCGAACGTGCCGACGCCCTGGCCTGGGGCCGGCGCGGTGCCTTGCGGGGGGCGGCCTTGGCCAGCATGGGGGCGGCGCTGGGGGCGACCGTGCCCTTCGCAGCGACGGCGCCGGGCGGGCTGCTGCCGGCGGCGCTTGCCCAAGCCCCGGCTGCTGCCCCGGCCGCGAACCCCGCCGTTCTGCGCATGGATGGCAAGGCGGCGCTGATCATCCAGGGCGAACGCCCGCTGGTCGCCGAAACGCCCGAGACCATGCTGGACGACGCGGTCACGCCGACCGACAAGTTCTTCATCCGCAACAACGGCCAGATTCCCGCCCCCTTCGCCGGCGATCCGAAGACCTGGCGGTTCAAGATCGATGGTGAGGTGAACACCCCGCTCGACCTGTCTGTGGGTGACCTCGAAGCCCGGTTTCCGCTGGTCACGCTGGCATTACAGATGGAATGCGGCGGCAATGGCCGGGCGTCGTTCAGCCCCGAAACCCGCGGCAACCAATGGGGCAACGGCGCCATCGGCAATGCCGCCTGGACCGGCGTGCGGCTGCGTGACGTCCTGGCCGCGGCCGGCCCGAAGGAGACTGCGCGCTTCACCGGCCAGTTCGGCGCCGACCCGCATCTTTCGGGGGCGACCGACCGCGCCGCGATCAGCCGCGGCATGCCGATCGGCAAAGCGATGGACGAGGACACACTGATCTGCACCCGGCTGAATGGCGCGCCGATCCCGAATATCCATGGCGCGCCCTTGCGGCTGATCGTGCCCGGCTGGCCCGGCAGCCTCAGCCAAAAATGGTTCAACCGTATGGTGCTGTTGCCGGTGCCGCACACCGGCCAGGGCATGGGCGGCACATCGTACCGCATGCCGGTGCGGCCGATCGTGCCGGGGGCGAGCAACAACGGCGCCGATTTCGCCGATATGGCGTCGATGCCGGTGCGTTCGGTGCTGACCAGTATCGCGCATGGCGCCAGGCTGCCGGCGGGAACCCGGGCGCTGGACCTGCGCGGGGCCGCCTGGGCCGGGGACCTGACTGTTGCGGCAGTGCATGCCTCGGTCGATTTCGGCGCGACCTGGACGGCGATGGCGGTCACCGCCCCGGCCAACCGCCACGCCTGGCAACGCTGGACCGGGCGCCTGGCGCTGCCATCGGATGGGTATTTCGAGGTCTGGTACCGCGCCACCGACAGCCAGGGCCGGATGCAGCCGCATGCGGCGCCGAACTGGAACCCGCAGGGCTATGGCGCCAACGCGGTCAGCCGCGCCGCCGTGCTGGTGGGCTAAGCCGCGATGCGGTTGACGATGTCGGGCGTGGTGATCGGGTTCCTGGTCGCCACCACCCTGGGGCTGTTCGGGCAGAAGGCGGGGTTTTGGGGGCGCCCGGCGGTGCGGGTGGTGGTACCCGTGGTCGCCCCGGCGACGCCTGTCGCCCCGGTTCCGGTGGCGCCTGTCGCGAATGCGGCGCCCGCCCCGCCAGTCGCTGCTCTTGCCACCGCCGGCGCCGCCCCCGATGGGCACGAAGCCATCGACATCCTGCCCGCGGGCCCTGGGCGCGAGGAAACCTTCCTCGCCTGCACCGCCTGCCACAACACCGCCCTGATCCGCCGTTCCGGTTTCAGCCGCGACGCCTGGGATGGGCTGATGGACTGGATGGTGGAAAAGCAGGCGATGAACCCGCTGGAGCCCTCGATGCGCGAG
>JBBRWI010000364.1:0-2836 GCA_038249305.1 Acetobacterales bacterium | reverse complement strand
TCAGCCGCCAGGCGCACCCTGCGTGTTCACATACAAGGCATAAAGCGAATGGCTGGCGGCCATGAACAATCGGCTGCGACCCCGGCCGCCAAAGCAGAGGTTCGCGCAGCGCTCCGGCAGCGAGATATGGCCGATCGCCACGCCGTCCGGCGCAAAGACCCGCACGCCGTCGAGATCGTCCTGACCCATTCCCCATCCGCACCAGAGGTTGCCGTGCACATCCACGCGCAGCCCATCGGGCGTGCCTGGACCTGCATCGATCAGCACGCGGCTGCGACCCAGGCCGTCGCCGGTCACGTCATAGACGCGGATGGTACGCGGCGATGCGCGGGATTCCACGACGTAGAGCAGGCTTTCGTCCGGCGAAAAGGCCAGGCCGTTCGGCCCGAGCGCATCATCCGCCACCCGACGCACTTCCCCGGTCACGCCATCGACCCGATAGATGCAGGCCGGCAAATCCTGCGGTGCCATGGTGCCAAGGTAGTGGCTGTCGATGCCGAAAGGCGGGTCGGTGAACCAGATCGAGCCATCCGAATGCACGACCACATCATTCGGCGAGTTCAACCGCTTGCCATCGAAGCGGTCGGCCAGCACGGTCAGCGTACCGTCGTATTCGGTGCGCACGACGCGGCGGCCACCCTGCGGCCCGCCATGTTCGCAGGTCACCAGTCGGCCCGCGCGGTCGCGCGTATTGCCATTGGCGAAGTTGGACGGGCCGCGAAAACTGCTGGTGGCGCCGGTGGCTTCCTCCCATTTCACGATGCGATCGCCGGCGACATCGCTGAACAGCAAGTAGCGCCCATCGCCGAACCAGACGGGGCCTTCCGCCCAGCCAAACCCCGTGGCGAGACGCTCGATCCCGGCCAGTGGCAGGTGATAGGCGGCGAAGCGCGGATCGAGCGCGCGGATGGCCGGGTCGGGGTAGCGCAGACTGGGTTCCCACATGATGCGTGACCTCAAAGTGTATTGGCGTGCTCTGGCGCATGGAGGTGGCAGGCGACGCCGCCATCCGGCACGGCGGTCCAGCCGGGTGCCTCGACGGCGCAACGTGACATCGCCATGGGGCAGCGTGGATGGAAATGACAGCCTGGCGGCGGGGCGGAGGCCGAGGGCAATTCACCGATGATCCGCGGCAGCGCACCGCGCAAGGCGGGGTCAGGGACCGGCGAAGCATCGCGCAGCATGCGCGCATAGGGGTGCAGGGGCGCCGATAGCACGCGATCGACCGGCCCCTGTTCGACGATGCGGCCCAAGTACATCACCGCCACCCGGTCGCAGAACCAGCGCACCACCGAAAGATCGTGGCTGACAAACAGGAAGGACAGGCCGCGCCGGCGCTGCAGGTCGCGCAACAGCAGCAGCACCTGCGCCTGCACCGACACGTCGAGGGCGGAGACGGGTTCATCGGCGACGATCAGTTCGGGTTCGACCGTCAGGGCGCGGGCGATGCCGATGCGCTGTCGCTGCCCGCCCGAGAACTCATGCGGAAACCGGTCGAGCGACGAGGTCGGCAACCCGACCTCATCGAGCAAGCCCGCCGCGCGGTCGCGCGCCGCCGCGCCGCGTGCGATGCCGTGCAGCGTGAGAGGCTCGATCAGCGCCGAACCGATGGTCTGTCGCAGATCGAGCGAGGAGTACGGGTCCTGGAATACGATCTGCATCTTTCGGCGCAACGCGCGCAGATCGCTGCCGGAGGCAAGGGTAACGTCCTGGCCGCGATACAGCACGCGGCCCGCATCGGGTTCGATCAACCGCAGCAGCGCGCGGGCGGCGGTTGATTTGCCGCAGCCGGATTCCCCGACCAGGCCAAACGCCTCGCCGGACCGTATTTCGAAGGAGATGCCATCGACCGCCCGCACCGTGATCGTCCGCCGTCGGGGAAAACCGCGGGTGACGGAAAAATGCTTGGACAGGTTCTCGACCTGCAGCAGCGCCTCGGTCATTCGCCGCGCAACTTGGGGTCGGTGGCATCGCGCAAGCCATCGCCGACCATGTTGAGCCCGAGCACCAGCAGCAGGATCGCGATGCCTGGCGCGATGGCAAGCCAAGGCGCGTCGAGGATGTTTTCGAACCCATCGCGCGTCATGCCGCCCCAGGTCGCCGTCGGGGGCTTTACCCCCAGGCCGATGAAGGAGAGCGAGGCCTCGACCCGCACCGCCGTCGCCAGCCACAGGCTGACCATCACCATGACTTCCGGCAGGATGTTCGGCAGGATATGGCGGAAGATGATGCGCGTGTGGGAAAAGCCCAGCGCGCGGCCGGCTTCGACGAAGGCGCGTTCCTTCAAGGCCAGCGTTGGCGCGCGCGCGATCCGGGCGAAGGGCGCGATGGCGGTCAGCGCGATCGCGAAGACCAGATTGACCAGATCGGGGCCGAGCAGCGCCACGACGATCAACCCCAGGATCAGGCTGGGAAACGACAACAGCACGTCCATCACCTGCATGACGAACAGGTCGGTCCGCCCGCCGATATAGCCCGACACCATGCCGATTGTGCCACCGACCACCGCCGCCGCGGCGATGGCACCGAGCGAAACGGCCAGGCTGATCCGCGCCCCCCACAGCAGCCGCGACAGCACATCCCGCCCGAACTGGTCGGTGCCCAGCAGATAGTCGCCTCCCGGCGGTTGCAGCCGGTCGATGATGTTCTGGTCGGTCGGGTCGAAGGGCGCGATCCACGGCGCCAGCAACGCGCCTGCGAGGATGGCAAGGCAGATCACAGCACCCGCAAAGGTCGTGGGATTCGCCAGCGCCTTCGATCCCGCACGACGCAGCGCCGCGGCCGTCACGCTTTCACCCGCGGGTCGAGGACGCCGTAGAGCAGATCGGTGATGAGG
>JBBRWI010000363.1:0-2838 GCA_038249305.1 Acetobacterales bacterium | reverse complement strand
CGCACCCAGAGCCGGCGCGTGCCGATCAGGAGGTAGAAGACCAGCACAAGCGCGGCTGCCTCGGCGTATCGTCCCTGGCGGAAGTAGGTTTCGAGCTCGAACCCCATGGTCGGCAGGCCGATGAAGCCCAGCACCAGCGTCGAGCGCATGCCGCATTCGAAGCGGTAGAGCAGGTAGGTGCCGAAGGGCCCGGCGAGGACCGGAATGCGCGCATAGGCGAAGCGGGATACCGTGCCGGTGCTTGCCGGCAGGACGCGGTCGGCGGCAAGATCGGCTTCCTCGATGATCTCGGAAAAGACCTTGGCGAAGATGCCGGCATAGGGGATGGCGATGGCCAGGATGCCGGTGAGCGGCGACAGGCCCGTGACCTGGATCAGCAGCAGTGCCCAGAACAATTCATGCACTGAGCGCATGGCCGCTGCCAGCGCGCGCACCGCGCGCAGACGCGCGAAAACCAGCGCCATCAGCAGCCCCGCTACGGCCCCGGACGCAACGCCCAACATGGCAAATGCGACGGTGAGCGCCACGCTGGCCCCGGCGATCGCCAGCAGGTCCGGCCGGATGATTCCGGCGAACAGCCGGGTCAGTTCAAGCCAGGGATCGGGGCCGGACACCGCCAGGTCGGCGATCGGCAGTGCCAACAGCGCGGCCAGCAGGAACCAGCGCGTGGCGCCGGCATAGCCGAGGCGTGCGGGCTCAGCCATAAAACGGCAGCAGATCCGCGATGGTCAGTGCCGCTGACGGCGAATCCAACACGATGCGGCCCTGATCGAGTACGATGATGCGCTGCGCATGGGCCAGCGCCAGCCCGATATCATGCATCGCCAGCACCATGGTCTCATGGCGCGCCGCAAGCCGCCGCAGCACCTCAGCACCCTGCACGCGATCCAGCGCCGAGACCGGTTCATCGCCCAGCACCACCGGCCGGCCGTTGTACAGCGCGCGCGCGACCGAAACGCGCTGCTGCTGCCCGCCGGACAGCGCGCCGGCGCGGCGGAACAGGTATTCCTCCATGCCGACACCCTCCAGCACGGCGCGCACGGCTGCCACCTCGGCGCGTGCCGGGAAGGCCAGCATGCGCAGATTGCGCGCGGCCGAGTGCCGATCCAGCCGGCCCATGTAGACATTGTGGAAGACGCTCAGCGTGCCGACCAGCGCGGCTGCCTGAGGGATCAGCGCCGCGCGATCATCCAGGCGCTGGAACAGCAGATTGAGCAGCGTGGATTTGCCAGCACCCGACCGGCCCAGCACGGCCACATGCTCGGCCGGGCGCAGCGACAGGTCGAGGCCGCTGAGCACAGGTTTGCCGGCGTAACTTGCGCTCGCGCCGTGCAGTTCGATCAGCGGTGATGGCGGCACCTAGTCGAGCAGGCCAAGCGCGCGTGCCGCGGATTCCATGGGCGCGTATTCGCTGTTGGCGGAGCGGATGAAGCGCTCACGCGGAAAGATGTTCAGGATCGCCGGATCGTTGATCGCCAACAGTGCGGCGCGCACGCGTTCCTTGAAGCCGGCGCCGAAGCGCGAATCGATGTCGCCACGGATCGTCCAGTTGTAGTTGGGGAAGCGCGGGGTCTGCCAGATCACCCGCACGCGTGCATCATCCACGCGACCCTGCTGGCGTTCCAGGTCGAACACCGTGAAATCCAGCGCACCGACCTCGAAGGCGCCGGACTGCACCACCTGGATGGTGCGCGAATGATCGCCCGAGAAGCCGACGCGGGAGAAGACCTGGTCCGGCGCGCGGTTGAAATGCTGGCGGATGAAGGTTTCGGGCATGACCCGGCCGGAGGTGGAGGCGCGCGAGCCGAAGCTGAAGCTGCGGCCGGCGATGCCCTCGGGGAAGGTTTCGGATCGCGTGAGGCCGGTGCTGGCATTGGCGATGAAGTAACTGAAGAAATTGGCGTCCTCGACACCCTGGACGATCGCCTCCGACCCCGGGACCGCCCGCCGCGCCTGGGCGCTGGTCAGGCCGCCGAACCAGGCCAGCTGCACTTGGTTGTTGGTGAAGGCGGTGACCGCGGCTGCGTAATTCTTCACCGGCACATATTGCACCGGCACGCCCAGCGCGGTTTCCAGATAGGCGACGACACGGCGGAACCGCTCCATCAGCCGCGTCTCATCCTGGTCGGGGATGGCGGTGAACACGAGGCGCGGCGGCGCCTGCGCGAGCGCCGGGCTGGCAAGGGCCGCAGCCCCCAGGATCAGGCCAAGACGACGTTTGAGCATGGGGGTCTCCGAAACTGCCTCAATGCTTCGCTGGGTATCGTGGCTTGGTTACACGCCGGTTGGCAATTATTCGGGAACCCCCATCGCGATCTGCGCGATGGCCCGGAGTGCCACCGGGCCGAGACCCTGCTCGGCCTCCAGCGCGGCGGTGAATTCCCGTTCGACGGCGCCGCGATCCGGCCCGAGGCTGGCCATCAGAGCGCCCATTCCCGGTGCAAAATCAAGGGTCTCGGCCAACGCGCGGGCGGAGCGGGCATGCAGGAAGGCCTCGACCCGCTCGACCGTATGGACCGCGAAGCCGGCCTCCCGAAGCAGCGCCGCAAAACCGTCGGGATCGGCGTAGCGCAGTTGCGCGGGGGGTGTCGGCGGCGGTGGGGGTGGCGCGCCGCGCACCCTTTCCACCGCGGCCCAGATCCGCGCGGCGAGTTCGTACCGCCCCGGCTCGGTCCAGGTGACCACCGCGAGCCGCCCGCCTTGCCGCAGCACCCGCGCGATCTCGCGCAGCGCCGGCACCGGGTCGGGGAGGAGCACCACGCCAAGACATGACAATGCCGCGTCAAAGCTGGCATCCGCGCAGGGCAGCTTCTTGCGCGCATCTGCCTGGTCAGCGAT
>JBBRWI010000362.1:0-2857 GCA_038249305.1 Acetobacterales bacterium | reverse complement strand
GGCACGCACCGCCCGGTCGCAGTCCCAGGACCAGGCCGGGCCTGGCGGCCGTGCCGCGATGATGATGCGACCAGATGCAGAAACTGCGATGCCAACCGACCAACAGCGCCGGATGTGCCGAGACATGCGGGAAATCCGGCCGCCAGATCAGCGAACCGTAACCGAAGATCACCAGTGGCAGTTCGGAAGGCACTGTCATCGCAGCCCAGGCCCATGCCATCGCAGCCGGATCGGGTCTATAGGCATTTCCCGATGCGTCTTTTCTCCTCCCCCCACCGGTGGTGGCTGCTGCTGCCGGTGCTGCTGCCACTGGCGCTGGCCGGCGGACACACGCTGTTGTGGGGCTGGATGGGCGGCCAGATCGAACAGGCCTTTGCCGCCTGGGCCGAAGCCCGCCGGGCGCAGGGCTGGACCATCGACCACGGCCCACCGGAACGTGGCGGCTGGCCCTTCGCCGCCACCCTGCGGCTGCCGGAAGTTCGCTTCGTCGGCGCCGCCGGCACCGTGCCCGGCGGGCTGGAATGGCACGCCGAGACCCTGACCCTGCGCGTCATGCTGCCGAACATCACCGAGTTGGAGGTCGAGCCCGAGGGCTTCCAGCGCCTGCGCCTGGGCGAAGCCGAAGCGCCCTTCATCGCCGATCGGATGGTGGCGGTCTTGGCGCTCGAACCCGGGGTGCCGCCGCGCGATGGGCGCTTCGCCGCCGAACGGCTGCGTATCGGGCTGGCCGGTGCGGCGCTGGAGGTGCGCGCCACGACCGGGCGCTTCGAAGCCCGCATGAGCGCCACCGAAGCCGAACCCGCGCTGCTCGTCGCGCTGGAGGCGCGCGACATCAGGCTGCCGGTCGCAGGCCCCCTCGGCCGCACCATCAGCTTGCTGCAGACCGAGGTCGCGATGACCGGCCCTGTTCCCGGCGGCCGCCAGCCGACCCGCCGCGCGGCCACCTGGCGCGATGCCGGTGGCACGCTGGACCTGCGGTCGCTGGCCATGCGCTGGGGCGATGTGGCGCTGGAGGGGGCGGCCACCCTGGCACTCGACGACCAACTGCAGCCGATGGGCGCCGGCACCCTGCGCCTGACCGGCGCCTCGGAAGGGCTGGCCGCCCTGGCCAGCGCCGGCGCGGTCAGTGCCCGTTCGGTCCTGGCCGCCCAGGCGATGGTGGCCTTTATGGCGCAGCCGGGGCCCGAGGGCGGGCCGCCGCAGATCGACGTGCCGCTGACGTTGGAAAACCGCACTCTGGCCATCGCGCGCATCCCGCTGACGCGGCTTGCGCGGCTGATCTGGCCCGGGGATGTGGGCGCGCCGTAGGCGGCTGCTGGACAACCGGGCGGCGCTTTGAAGGGGCTTCGCCCCTCTCAAACTCTCCCCACCAAGGGGCCGTGGCCCCTTGGCACCCACGATACTATGCCGGTCCAGGGGCAGATGCCCCTGGTGGGGCAGGTGTGGAGGGGGCGACGCGCTCTCCACGGCGCAACCCCGGCTCTCCAGCACCCAGCTAAATCCGTCACCGCGAGCCCTTGCGACCGGCAGACGGCCTGGCGGGTTCATTCGCGGACAGCAGCGCCAGCAGTCCCTCGATCAGCGCCACCGGGCTGGGCGGGCAGCCCGGGATCATCAGGTCCACCGGCACGATCGCGTCGGTGCCGCCCGCGATGGCATGTGCGCTGCCCCGGAACACCCCGCCATCCAACGCACAATCGCCGGCCGCGACCACCCATTTGGGATCGGGCGTGGCGGCATGGGCGATGGCCAGCGCCTGGGCCATGTTGCGGGTGGTGGGGCCGGTCACCAGCAGCACATCGGCGTGCCGCGGGCTGGCCACGAAGCGCAACCCAAATCGTTCCAGATCGTGCAGGATGTTGGCGGTCGCCTGCACCTCCAACTCGCAGCCATTGCACGATCCGGCGTCGATATGGCGGATCGAAAGCGAGCGGCCGAGGCGGATGCCGGCCGCCGCATCCAGCCGAGCGACCAGGGCTGCCACCGTCTCATCCGGCGGCGGCGCGATGGATTCGCTGACGGGGCGGCACAGCAGCGATCGGGCGAGGCGGGGCCACAGCATGACTACAGGTCCACCCCGCTGTAGGAGGCGTTGATCGATTTGTTGATCAACGGAAAGTCGGCGACGATGTTTCCCTCCACGGCGGCCTCCAGCAGCGGCCAGTGGAACCAGGAGGGGTCGCGGGCGAAACAGGCCTCGATCAACCCGCCGTCGTCCAGCCGCAGCCAATGCAGCACATCGCCGCGAAACCCCTCGACCAGGGCGATGCCTTCGCCGGCGCGGATCGGCAGGGGGGCATGGATGGGGCCGTCGGGCAACCCGTCCAGCAGCCGCGTGACGAGGCCGAGGGAGGCTGTGATCTCGGCCACCCGCAGCCGCACCCGGGTATCGACATCACCTCCCTGCAGCACCGGGATGGCGAAATCCAGCGCATCATAAGGCAGGCTGCCGGGCAGGCGGCGGGCATCGAAGCCGCGGCCGGAGGCGCGGCCGACCACGCCGCCGGCGGCATAGCGCGCAGCCAGGTGGGTCGCGACGATGCCGGTGCCGACCATGCGGTCCTGCAGGCTGGCGTGGCTGTCGTAGATGCGCAGCAGCCCCGGCACCTCGGCCGCGATGGCGGCAGCGGCGGCGCGCAGCACGGCGATGCCGGCGGCGGAGAGGTCGGTCGCGACCCCGCCGGGCAGTACGCGGTCCATCATCAAACGGTGGCCGAAGGCGGCTTCGCAGGCGCGCAGAAGGCCTTCGCGCAGAAACCCGGTGCGGGCCTGGGGGAAGGCGAAGGAGGCATCGTTGCAGACGAACCCCCAATCGTTCAGGTGGTTGGCGATGCGTTCGCATTCCGCCATCGCCGCG
>JBBRWI010000361.1:0-2890 GCA_038249305.1 Acetobacterales bacterium | reverse complement strand
GCCGCGCGTTGGTCCTCGGTTGCCAAAAGCGGCGATCTTCCCGTCATGTCTCGCTCCCCCGAATCGTTGCCGGCAGAGAATCAGACCACCAAACGTTGGTCAATCAGGCAGAGTCTGCTTAGCACCAGCGCCCACGGCTTCCCAACCGCTGGCACTGGTTCAGGATGGATTGGAAACCCGGGGCGACACCCAGGCACGCAACCGACCGCCCCTATGCCGGGTTTTTCGTGCTGGATGCCGGACAGGGCGTCGCCGGCCCCTGTTGCGGCATGATGCTGGCGGCGACCGGCGCCGATGTGGTGAAACTGGAACCGCCCGAGGGGGATTGGTCGCGCGGCTTGTCGGTGCGCCAGGGCCGCGAAAGCGTGCTGCACGCCGCCTGGAACCGCGGCATCGTGCTGGACCTGGAGGTATCCGCTGGCCGGGCAGCGGCCAAGACCCTGGCGGCGCGGGCGGATGGGCGAGCACACGGCCGAGGTGTTGCGGGGCTAGAGCACGATCGATCCAAGTGGATCGATCGTGCTCTAGAAGTCGTTGAATCCAGAGCAAGAAATCGGATCAGATGATTCCATCTGATCCGATATTGCTCTAGCCCCCCGCGACCGTCATCCCATCGACCCGCACCGTCGGGCTGTCGGTCCCGCGCCGGAAGCGCAGGTCATTCGCCGGCACCATGCGGGCAAAGATGTCGGTCAAATTGCCCGCGATGGTGAAACCGCTGACCGCTTCGGCCAGCACGCCGTCCCGTATCATGAAGCCGGCCGCTCCACGGCTGTAGTCGCCGGTCACGCCGTTGACACCCATGCCGATCAACTCGGTCACGTAGATGCCCAAGGCGATGTCGGCCATCAGCGCTGGCGGCGACAGCACACCCGGCTCCAGCCACAGATTGGTCGTGCTGGGCGAGGGTGGGGAGGACACGCCACGCGCCGCATGGCCGGTGGTGACGAGGCTCAGTTGCCGGGCGCTGCGCGTGTACAGCACCCAGGTTTTCAGCACGCCATCCTCGACCAGCGCGCGCGGGCTGGCCGGCACGCCCTCACCGTCGAAGGGGCGGGAGCGCAGCCCGCGCGGCCGCGTCGCATCGTCGCGCACCACCAGCCCGGCCGCCAGCACGCGTTCCCCCATCCGGTCGCGCAGGAAGGAAGTCCCGCGCGCGACCGAGGCGCCGTTGATCGCCGATGTCAGATGCCCCAGCAGGCTGCCCGCGACGCGGGGGGCATAGACGACCGGCAGGGTCGCGGTATCCGGCCGTCCCGGGTTCAGCCGGGCCACCGCCTGTTCGGCCGCCAGGCGCCCCAGGCCCGCGGCATCCTCCAGATCGGCCAGATGGGTCGCCGAGGCGTAGTCGTAGTCCCGCTCCATCCCCGTGCCCGACCCCGCCAGGGCGGTCACCGAGATGGAATGCGACGCGCGCATGTATTGCCCGGCAAAGCCGTTGGTGGCGGCCAACGCGATCCGGGTGCGGGACCAGCCGGCCTCGGCGCCCTCGGTATTGGTCACGCCCTTGACCGCGAGCGCCGCATCCTCGGCGGCGGCGCAGCGGGCGAGCAGGGCCGCGACCTCGGGCTCCTCATCATCGCAGAGGTCCAGTGTCGGGATCGTGCCCGCCGCGCGATCAGGCAGGCCGCCAAACGGGTCCTCCGGCACGGCGCGCGCCATGGCGACGGCGCGTTCGGCCAGTTCGGCAAAGCCCTTCGGCGTCGGGTCGGTGGTGGACACGATGGCGCTGCGGCGGCCGACGAAAACGCGCAGGCCGATGTCCTGGCCCTCGGCGCGCTCGACCTGTTCCATCTGGCCCAGGCGCCGCTGCACCGACAGCGACGCGCCATTGACGAACAGCGCATCGGCGGCATCCGCCCCTGCCGCGCGGGCCGCGCGCAGCAGATGGTCGAGCGTGTCGAGGTGGTTGCTCATGCCGCCAACTGCGCCGCGATGTCGGCGATGCCTGGCACGTTGGCGGCCGGGCCCAGCACCGCCAGGGTCGGCGGGCCGCGGAAGGCCGCGGCCGCGGCGGCGGCGACCTGCGCCAGGGTGACGGCGGCGATCTTCTGCTTGGTTTCTTCGGCCGGGATCACGCGGCCATGGACCTGCAACTGGCGCGCCAGTTGTTCGCAGCGGCTGCCGGTCGATTCCAGGCTCATCATCACGCTGGCGCGCAACTGGGCCTTGGCGCGGTTGAGTTCCGCCTCGGTCACGTCGTGCTGCACGCGGCGCAGTTCGTTCAGGGCCACGGGCATCAACTCCTTGGCCTCCTCCTCACCGGTGCCGGCATAGACGGCCAGCATTCCGGAATCGCGGAACGGCTGCGCGAAACAGGAGATCGCATAGACCAGGCCGCGCTTCTCGCGGATTTCCTGGAACAGCCGCGACGACATGCCGCCGCCCAGGATGGTGGACAGCAGCATCGACGGGTAATGGCCGGGCGAGGCGACGGCGGCCCCCGGAAAGCCCAGCACGATATGCACCTGGTCCAGGTCCCGCGTCTCGCGGAACTCACCGCCCAGATAGGCGCCGGGGGCGGCCGGGGGCGGCGCTGCCTCGGGCAGGTCGGCAAAGTGCCGGGCGACGAGTTCGACCAGGACATCATGGTCCAGCGCGCCGGCGGCGGCCACGACCATGCGCTTGGCGCCGTAGTGGGTGCGCATGTAGCCGGTCAGCGTGTCGCGGGTCATCGCCTTGATGAGCGTGTCGGTGCCCAGCGTCGGGCGGCCCATCGGCTGGTCGGGATAGGCGGTGGACTGGAAGTGGTCGAACACGATGTCGTCCGGCGTGTCGTTCGCCTGCCCGATCTCCTGCAGGATCACGCCGCGCTCGCGCTCCACCTCCTCCGGCTCGAAGGTCGAATGGGTCAGGATGTCGCCCAGGATATCGGCCGCGAGGGGCAGGT
>JBBRWI010000360.1:0-2929 GCA_038249305.1 Acetobacterales bacterium | reverse complement strand
TTATCGGTCATGGCGATAGGCTAGGCCCGGATCGGCCCGGGCGGAACCCCGCCCCGGCATATGTGGTAACGGGATACCGTGGCGATCTTTCCTTGACCCGCGGCCGGTTTGCGGCCAAACCACGGCACATCAACACCCCATTCCGCACGGAACCCCATGCTCACCACACTCACACGCTCGCTGAAGCCCTCGGAGGTTACCAAGGGCTGGATGCTGATCGATGCCGACGGCATTGTCCTCGGCCGTCTTGCCGCCTTCGTCGCCAACCGGCTGCGCGGCAAGCACAAGCCGCAGTTCACCCCGCATGTCGATTGTGGCGATCATGTCGTCATCATTAACGCCAAGAAGGTGAAGGTCACCGGCAACAAGGCCGAACAATCGGTCTTCTACTGGCACACCGGCTACGCCGGTGGGATCAAGGAGCGCACGGTGCGCGAACGGCTGGAAGGCCGCTTCCCCGAGCGTGTGGTCGAAAAGGCCGTGGAACGCATGGTGCCCCGCGGGCCGCTCGGTCGCGCCCAGATGCGCAACCTGCATGTCTATGCCGGCACCGAACACCCCCATGCTGGCCAATCGCCCAAGACGGTCGATTTCGCCGCGCTCAATCGCAAAAACGTCGCGGCCGCCGCCGCGCAAGAAAAGGCTGCCTGATCATGAGCGAGCAGCAGGGCGCCCGCGGCCTCGCGGACCTCAAGGACCTCGTCGCCGGCACGCCGGCCGAGATCACCAACAATGTCTCCACCGGCCCGATCTATGTCCGCAAGGTCGATGCCCAGGGTCGATCCTACGCCACGGGGCGCCGCAAGGACGCCGTGGCGCGCGTCTGGATCAGCCGCGGCAAGGGCAGCATCATTATCAACGACCGCCCGGCTTCGGTGTATTTTGCCCGGCCGGTGCTGCGGATGCTGATCACCCAGCCGTTCCTGGTGGCCGACCGCTACCAGCAGCTGGACGTGCGCTGCACCGTCAAGGGCGGCGGGTTGTCCGGCCAGGCCGGCGCGGTGCGCCATGGCATCAGCCGCGCGCTGGTGTCGTTCGAACCTGAACTGCGCGGCATCCTCAAGAAGGCCGGCTTCATGACGCGCGATCCGCGCACCGTGGAGCGCAAGAAGTACGGCAAGATGAAGGCCCGCCGGTCCTTCCAGTTCAGCAAGCGCTGATCTTCGGATTTTTCGGGGGAGAGGGGTCGCGGGCAACCGCGGCCCCTTTTTCGTTCTGATGGGACTGGTTCGATGGACAGCATTGCGCGCGACATCATCGACCTCGGACGTCGCGGGGCGCTGCGCGGTGCGCTGGCGATCGCCGCCCTGGCGGCGCTGCCGGGAACGCTGCGTGGGCAGGTCGCGGGCTATCCCTTCAGCCTGGGCGTCGCCAGCGGCGACCCCTGGCCGGATGGGGTCGTGCTCTGGACGCGACTGGCGACCGAGCCCCTCGCACTCGGCGGCGGCATGGGCGATGCGGAAGTGGCATTGGGGTGGGAGGTCGCGGCCGACGAAGGGTTTGCCCGCATCCTGCAACGCGGGACCGCCCGCGCGACGGTGGAGACGGGCCATGCCGTGCATGTGGTGGTCTCGGGCCTGGTCCCGGCGCGCCCCTATTGGTACCGCTTCACCGCCATGGGCGCGCAAAGCCCGGTCGGACGCACCCGCACCGCCCCGGCGCCGGGCGACGTGCCGGCCCGGCTGCGGCTGGTCAACGCCGGCTGCCAGATGTTCGAACACGGGCATTTCACCGCCTGGGGCCATGTGGCGGCCGAGGCGCCGCTCGATGCCGTGTTCCACTACGGCGACTACATCTACGAACGCGGTGCGCGGGCGCCGGGGGTGCGCGGCTGGGGCCCGCGGGTGCGCGATCATCTGGGCGGCGATTGCCTGACGCTGGCCGACTACCGCCGCCGCCACGCCCAATACCGCGCCGAACCCGATTTGCAGGCCGCCCACGCCGCCCACCCCTTCATCATGACCTTCGATGACCATGAGGTGGAGAACAATTGGGCCGCCACCCACAGCGGCCGCCGCGACCCGGAGGCGATGTTCCTGCTGCGCCGCGCCGCCGCATTCCAGGCCTGGCGGGAGAACATGCCGGTGCGGGTGGCCTCCACCCCGCCCGGTCCCGGCATCGGAATGCATCGCCGCTTCGGCTTTGGCCGGTTGTTGACGCTGCATGCGCTCGACACCCGCCAGTACCGCGACCCGCAGCCCTGCAACGACGGCTTCCGCCTGCCCTGCGCCGAGGTCTCCCGCCCCGAGGCGCAGATGCTGGGCGCGACGCAGGAAGCCTGGCTGCTCGATGGTGTCGCCCGCGCCGGTACGACCTGGCAGGTGCTGGGGCAGCAGGTGATGATGATGCGCCGTGAACGGCAGGGGGCGGTGTCGATGGACAGCTGGGACGGCTACCCGGCGGCCCGCGCGCGCCTGCTGGCCGGCCTGCACGAACGGCGGGCCAATACGGTGGTGCTGACCGGTGATGTGCATGCCGGCTGGGCCGGGACGCTGCGCCTTGACCCGCAGGACCCGGGCAGCGCGGCCGTGGCGACCGAATTCGTCGGCACTTCGATCACCAGCGAAGGCAATGGCACCGAGACGGTCGGCAATACCGAGGCCACCCTCGCCACCAACCCGCACATCGCCTTCTACAACAACCGCCGCGGCTACACGCTGCTGGAGGTGACGGCGCAGCACGCGGAGGCGGCGTATCGTGCCGTCCCTTTCGTCACCACGCCCGGTGCGCCGCTGGAGGATCGCGGGCGGTTCGTCGTGGAACCGGGGCGGCCGGTCCCGCGGGCGGTCTAGAGCAATATCGGATCAGATGGAATCATCTGATCCGATTTCTTGCTCTAGATTCAACGGCTTCTAGAGCACGAGATCGATCCACTTGGTTCGATCGTGCTCTAGAGGCTGCGCTCCTGGCAAGCGCTCGCGGCGCCATA
>JBBRWI010000359.1:0-2965 GCA_038249305.1 Acetobacterales bacterium | reverse complement strand
GGTGTCACCGAGGTGGGGACCGCCAATCGCAAGGGCCGCGAGGCCTGGGCGCGCGGCCTGCTGGAGCAGGGGATGGTGCCGATGTTCCTCCTGCTGCCCCAGGTGAAGCTCGCCAAACGGCTCGATGTGCGGGGCGCCGCTGAGCGTGGGCTGCGTCGTCTGCCGGGGCGCTTCGTCGCGGCCTGGGAACGCGAGAGCGGGACGGCGGCATGACCATGCGCGCCCGCTTCCTCTTGCTGCTGTCGCTGGTCGTTCTGTCCTGGGCCGCCGTCCCGTTCGGGCTGGCACTCACCGGGGTCACGGGCCGCTTTTTTGCATCGATGCTGGGGTGGGCATGAGATACCGTCACGTTCAGCAAGCGATTTCTTCAGACCGAGCCGGCGGGCGCGGATGCGCTGTGTTGGGCCTGAGCCGTGCTCCCCTGCTGGTTTGTGACGAAGGGCCTGCGGTGTTTGGCGACGCTGTAGACGGCGTGGAGCAGCTTTCGCATGGCAGCGATCATGGCGAGTTTTGCGGGCTTTCCTGCGGCGCGCAGGCGCATGTAGAAGGCGCGCAGCCAGGCGTTGCACTTGATGGCGCTGAGTACGGGCATCCACAGCGCGCGGCGCAGCCGGGCATTGCCGAGCGGCCCGATCCCGGCGCGGGTGCTAGTTTGCTTGCCGGATTGTCGCAGGCCGGGGACGACGCCGACATAGGCGGCGAAAGCGCCGGGGCTTTTGAAATGGGCCGGGTCGCCGGCGGCGGCGATGATGCGGGCGGCGGTTTGTGGCCCGATGCCGTCGATGCTGGTGATCAGCTTGCCGAGGACGTGGGTGTCGAGAAGGTCCTCGATGTCGTGTTCAATCTCGGCGAGACGTCGGCGCCAAAGGTCGAGGTCCTGGCAGATGTGGCGGGCCTGGAGCTTGTAGGCGTGGCCGTGGTGCTGGCCGACCGAACGCTTGGCGGCATCGACCAGCGATTGTGCCAACTCAGCGCCGACGAAGTGGCGGCCATCATAGCGCAGCTTGGCGACACGGCGCGGGGTGGCGCGGGCGAAGGCGTGGGCGGTGGGATATTCGGCCAGCAGGCAGGTGGCGAGCATGCTGTCGAGGGTTCGGACGTAGCGGGTGAACTCAGGAAAGCCAAGATCGACCAGGCGGTGCAGCTGGCGGACGCGGTCATCGAAATCCTGGCGCAGCCGGTCGCGGTGGCGGACGAGTTCGCGCAGCGCCTCGGCGACATTATCGTGCAGATGGGTGGGTGCGGGGCGCTTTTCGAAGGCGAGGCGAGCGAGGCCGTTGGCATCGATGGCGTCGGTCTTTGTGCGCTCCAGGCTGGCCTCCTGGAAGCGGCGGGCGATCAGGGGGTTCAGCACTACGACATCGTGGCCGGCGGCGGCGAGCACGGCGAAGAGGTTCTTCCAGTAATGGCCGGTCGCCTCCATGACGACCAGCACGGGCGCTGGCGCGAGGGCTGCGAGCAGGGCGTCGTAGCCGGCGCGATCCTCGGTGATGGTGATGGGCTTGCCGATCTGAGCGCCCGCCTCGTCGAGACGAGCGAGAACGTGGCGTTCGGATGCGATATCGATGCCTGCGAACATGATCCCTCCTGCTGCGATAGACAGCGGCTGGAAGCCCCGGAGCCGGCGTTCATGCTCGTACTTGTTCAAGCGAGGACGCGCGCTGGCAAGGCGGCGCCTCAGGATACTGTTCGAGCCCGGAACGCCGGTCGAGGGCGCCAATCTCATGCACGGGGAACGACCCCCAAGCACTCTGCGGCGACCCTCTCCCAGCTACCGACGCACCACCTTAGCCAGGAGATGCGGCGATGAGTGGAGGAGTTACAAGCACGCGCGAGACGGCGATTGCCGCGCTCACCAGCCGGCTGACCACGTCGCTGGCTGTACGCAACCCCGCCCCCGTGGTGCTGCGCGGCGACACCATCCCTCAGCGCATTCCCGCCGGCGGGTTGGTCGTCGTTCGCGATGGCGAGGCGGTGGAGGAAACGCCGATCCTCTCGCCGCTCGCCTGGCAGATCGAGCATCGCGCCGAGGTCGAGGTCGCCGTCGCCGGCGCCACGCCGACTGCGCGCAACACGCTGCTCGATGCACTGCTGGTAGACATCGCCGCCGCCATTGTCGCGAACCGCACCCTCGGCGACGCCGTGGAATGGGCGCAGCCCGGCAGCGCCGCGTTCGAGGATGTCGAGTTCGAAGGCGCTGCTGCGGCGCGCGCGGCATCCGTGCCCGTGACGCTGTTCTTCACCGTGGCCGCCACGCCGCTTTCCTGATCTGGGAGACCACCTATGCCCCGTGCCATCGGCGCGAATTGCCGCCTACTGACCGTTCCGGAATCCATTTACGGCACAGCGCCGGTCGGAAACTGGCGCCGCATGCCGTTCCTGTCATGCGACCTCGGCGCCGAGCAACCGCTGCTGGATGCCGACGTCATCGGCGTTGGCAGCAACCGGGATCCCGCGGCACCCTTCCTCGACACGGTGACGGTCGCCGGCCAGGCGGTGGTGCCGGTCGATCTGATCAACATCGGCCACTGGCTGCGGCTGCTGCTCGGCGCGCCGACCACCACCGGCACCACCAACTTCAACCATACCTTCGCCTCGGGCGCGGCCGCGCTGCCCAGCAACGCGATGGAGATCGGCTATCCCGACGTGCCGTCCTTCGACGTCTGCAGCGGCGTGCGCGCCGATACGATGGAGATGGATTTTTCTCCCTCGGGTGCCGCGACCGCGACCTTCGGGCTGCTCGGTCAGGGCTCGACGCGGACCGGGGCGACTTCGGGCGGCACGCCGACTAGCGCGGCCTACACCGCCTTTAACAAGGCCCAGGGATCCATTACGCGCGGCGGCTCGGCGCTGGCGCAGGTCACCGGCGCGCGGCTCACCTATGCCAACGGCATGGAGGCGGTACGCACCATCCGCGCCGATCGCCGCATCGAGGGCGTGGATCCCGGCATCGCGCGCTGCACCG
>JBBRWI010000358.1:0-2980 GCA_038249305.1 Acetobacterales bacterium | reverse complement strand
CGGGTTGGAGGCGGCCAGCGCATTCACCGAAAAACCGCGTCCGCAGCCGATGTCGGCCACGTTCATTGCCGGGCGAGGCTGCCATTCCACGCCGACCATCGCACAGGCCAGTGCCAGATGCGCGGGCGCCTGCCCCGCCTGATAGGAGACTGTGTATTGGCTGTCGGCAACGTAGCCACGGCTCCACTCGGTCATGATCGAAGCATATCCTTGGGATTTGGGCTGGTTGGGAGGGGGCTACATCGGTGGTGGGCGAAGAAATGCGTCGGCCGCAGGCGTCCGACGGGGCGATGACCGGCCCATCCAGGAGGTCAGTCCAAGCCGCCCGCCCGACGCCCCCCCCAGGACTGTCGCCGGCACGCTGGCCGGCAACAGGATGGGGTTCAGCACGAATTCCTGTTCGGGTCCCACGAACAGCCGCGTGAGGTCGCACAGACGGGCGAAAAGCGGCCGCCCCGGCAGCAGGCCGGTGAAGGCCTCGGCGTCCATCGGCCCGAGCCGGATGATGAAGCGCGCCTGCGGGTCCCAAACCTGGGCACCGGCGGCAGCATCCACCCCCAGCCCGGCGAAGGCGCGGCCCATCCGCGATTGTTCGGAGGGCGGCAGGCGCAGCCAGCCACCGGCGAATTCCTCGATCGTGACCTCGCTGCCGGCTTCCTCGGCCAGCATGGCGCGCAGCCGTTCGACGCTGCGGGTGCGGGCCGCGAGATGCCCGGCGTGGTAGCGCAGCGCCGAGGCCGGCACCGCGAGGCGCCCACCCAGCCCCGGCGTGTGAAGCCCGATCGCGGCATCCAGCGCCCGTTCGACCGGCACCGGGTCGCGCGCGGGGCGATACTTCGAACCGGCGCGGACCCACATGCCGGTGAATCGCCGGGCCAGCATGTCGAAGAAGGCCTGCAGTGCGCGACTGCGCTTGCGCAGTTCGGCACCGGTGGTCGCGGTATAGTGGCGCGGCAGGGTGCCGCCCGGCCCGATCAGGCCAAAGGTTGGCGCGGTCAACTCGCCCGTCGCGGGATCGGCCGCGGTAACCTCGGCCAGCGGCAACCCGAGCCGCGCGACCGTGCGGAACGGCAAGGTCACCGGGTCGCGATCCGGCGCGATCACGAAAGCCGCCTGGTCGAGGTCGAAGCGCCCTGGCTCCGCGACCAGGCGTGCGAGCGGCGTCGGGGCGGTCGCGGGACGCCAGGCGGGGGCCGGCGCGGGCGCCACGCGCATCGCGGCCAAGGCGTCGGGACGGGGTGGCGGGGGGGTCGCCAGCATCGCCGCCAGGGCATCGGCATCGGACGGCGCTGGCGCCTGCGGTCGCCGGATCGGCGGCAGCGTCGCGTCGGGATCGTCACTCATCAGCCGCGCGCCGGGACCGCCGTCACAGCAAGACCCGCGTGCCACTGCGCGGCGCCCAGGCCGCGGCCGGCGCCGCGCGACCACGCAGCACCGCGCGGGTGCGCACAAAGCCGTTGACCGAGACCTGCAGCGCCAGGAAGCGCTCCAGCACCGCCGCCATCAGATACAGCCCGCCGGCGTTCCAGGCCTGCGGTTCGAAGGTCAGCGTCACCTCCAGCCCGCGGACAAAGACCCCCGGTCGCTGGCCGGGGATGCGTGCGACGCCAGGACCCGCCGTCACCGATACAAGTCCCGCGATCGCGCTCCGGGTTTCGGGGGCGTCGCGCAGGTCGTGCAGGCGCATCATCTCCTTCAGCGCGAGGGCCGCCTGTTCGCCGCCCATGACGCCCAGATGATTCAGCGCCAGATGCGACACCAGGCGCCAGGCGCCGCGTTCACGCAGGGTCGGGCGCAGCGTCGGTGTGGGGGCGGAGATGCAATCGGCCGCACTCGCGGGGCTCGCCGGATCGGCGATCCGCAGGCGCGGCTGGCCACCCCCGAAAGGCAGCAGTTCGGGCAGGTCGCGATTCAGGCACATCGCCTCGATCGTCAGCACGCCATCGGCCGGGGCCTGCGGGTCGAAGCCGCTGTCGCGCAGCATGATGCGGGTTTCGGTGCCGGTCAGCGGTGCCGGCGCGGGGCGGCGGGTGGCGATCCATTGCGCGGGGGCGGCCTCCTCCTCGGCGGCACCGTCGCGGGCCAGGCGGTGGAACGGCAGCACCGCGCGGCGGGCGCCGTCGGGGCGGCTCTCCCGCACGCTTTCGATGCCATAGACTTCCAACGCCGCGGGGCGTCGCGCATCGGGGATGACCAGCCAGTCCGACTGCGTGCCATCCAGCGCGATCGGTTCGCAGCGCTGGGGGAAGATGTTGATGGCCGGCGTGCAATGCAGCGCCAGCGTGTCGGCGGCCACGGTGCGCTCCAGCTCCGGTGCGGCGCGCGCGAGGTAGATGAAAACCTCCAGACGGTCGGAACGCTGCATCAGGCTGCGCGCCTCCAACCCATCGAGGTCGAGATAAAGGAACTTTTCCGGGAAAGCGAAGTATTCGGTCAGCAGGCGGTGCCCGTCGAAGGCCCGGCGCGGCCAGGGCAAGGCGGCCTCATCACGCTCAAAGCCGGCGGCACGCAGGTTCTCCGGCCCGATCAGCGTCGGCGACGGGTCGCCCGGCCCATCGGCCAGGGCGATGCCGACGCAGGCGGTGGCCAGCAATTCGTGCAACCCGGCCGAAACCTGCGGCGCGCCGCGCAGATGCAGCCGGATACTGTCCAGCCCGGTTTCGGCAAAGGTCAGGTCCGGCGCCAGCGTCCGCAGCGTCAGCCGCAGGCAGCCGCCCGCGCCCGGGGCACGCGGATTGGCGGGTGCGGCCAGCGGCAGGCCCATCAGCCGCACCGCCTCGATCGTGACCGGCCAGAGGGTCACGTCATGGCAAGTCACGAAGCGTAGTGGTTCGCCGCGCACCGGTTCGGTTTCCAGCGGAGTGCCGCGCGGCGCCATGGCGGGACCGCGGGATTCGAGCTTGGGGGCCAGCTTAACCGTGGTCATGCTCGGCACCGGCGCCAGCAGATGCGGCGACAACAATTCCAGCAGCGCGTCGGT
>JBBRWI010000357.1:0-2987 GCA_038249305.1 Acetobacterales bacterium | reverse complement strand
GGCGCCCAGGCCCAAAATCCCGACGCGGCGCGTGGCGGTGCCGGGCGCCGGCAGTTCGTGCCACACGCCCGCCGCCTGCTGGGCGCGATAGGCCGCATCCTGGCGATGGACCCGCAATATGTTCAGCAGCACCCATTCGCTCATCGCCGCGGTCAGCAGCACATCCTTCAGCCGCGCGACCGGCACGCCGGGCGGGGTGCCCGGCGGGCGCAGCAGATGGTCCACCCCCGCCCCCATCGACACCACCAGCCGCAGCGCCGGATAGCGCCGCAGGTCGGCCAGGTCATGCGTGCCCCACATCACCACGGCCTCGATCGACGCCGGATCGCCGGCATCGGGCCAAAGGCGGATGTCCAGCCCCGGGTCGCAGGCCAGCAGCGCCGCGCGCCATTCGGCCTGCGCCGCCTGCTTCGTCGCCAATAGCACGGCCATCAGGCAGCGTTCTCCCAGGCGGGTTCGCCATCGCCCATCGGCATCGCGCGGATGAAGGCGCGCCAATCGTCCTTGCGCGTCGCCGCGCGCTTGGTGCCGTCGGGCAGTTCGGCATAGAGGCTGATCAACCCCTTTGCCCACATCACGTCAAAATGCGAGTCCGATTGCAGCACCCAGCCGCTGGCCCGTTCGAACACGCCATCCTTGATCTTCGGCTGCACCTTGGCGATCCACCACCAGCAGCCCGCGGCCAGGACCACGCCGCCCAGATAGAAGTGCACCAGCGACGTCGCCGCGAAGGACGCGGCCAGGATGCCCCCGGCGGGCAACAGGTTCTCGGCATAGCGATAGACCGGGCTGCCCGGGCTGTTCATCTTGCGGATATGGACGCCGAGTTTCAGCCGCTCCGCATCCAGCAGCCATTTCATCCGGTCGAGTTCCCTCAAGGCGTCGGCTCCCGCGCGGCGACCGCCAGATCGAAGGCTGCGGCCATCAGCGCGCGGGTATAGGGCTGGCGCGGATGGGCGACCACCGCCTCGGCCTCGCCTTCCTCGACCAGCCGGCCGTCCTTCATCACAGCGATCCGATGCGCCATGGCGCGGACCACGCGCAGGTCGTGGCTGATGAAAAGATAGGCCAGGCGATAGCGCGCCTGCAGGTCGCGCAGCAGATCGACCACCTGCGCCTGGACCGAGACATCCAGCGCGCTGGTCGGTTCGTCCAGCACCACCAGCCGCGGCTTCAGTACCAGGGCGCGGGCGATGGCCACCCGCTGGCGCTGGCCGCCGCTGAATTCATGCGGGTAGCGTTCGGCCATGGCGGGTTCCAGCCCGACCTCCTCCAGCGCCCGCGCCACGGCGATGCCGCGCGCGGCGGCGGTCAGGCCTGGTTCATGGACGGCCAGGCCCTCGCCCACGATGTCGGCGATGCTCATGCGCGGCGACAGGCTGCCATAGGGGTCCTGGAAGACGATCTGCATCTTGCGCCGCAGCGGGCGGAGTTCGGCGCGGGACAGGCCGCCGATCGGCTGGCCTTCGAAGCGGATCAGCCCCGTTGCCGGTTCCAGCGCCAGCAGCGCGAGGCCAAGCGTGGTCTTGCCGCTGCCGCTTTCGCCGACGAGGCCCAGGGTCTCACCCTCCCGCACCGACAGGCTGACGCCGTCCACCGCCTTGATGTGGCCGGCGACGCGGCGCAGCAGGCCGCGGCGGATGGGGAAATGGACGCGCAGATCCTCGACCTCGGCCACGACCGGAGCGTTGTCCGCGACGGCCACGGGGCGGCCGCGCGGTTCGGTCGCCAGCAGCATGCGCGTATAGTCGTGGGCCGGATTGGCAAACACCTCGGCCACCGGCCCCTGTTCGACCACGCTGCCATGCCGCATCACCACCACATGATCGGCGTGCTTGCGGACGATGGCGAGGTCATGGGTGATCAGCAGCAGCCCCATGCCGAGGCGTTGCTTCAGGTCGGCCAGCAGATCGAGGATCTGCGCCTGGATGGTGACATCCAGCGCCGTGGTCGGTTCGTCGGCGATCAGCAGTTGCGGGTCGTTGGCCAGAGCGGCGGCGATCATCACCCGCTGCCGCTGGCCGCCCGACATCTGGTGCGGATAGGCGCCGAGCCGCGCCCCCGGATCGGGCAGCCCCGCCCGTTCCAGCAGGGCGATGACCCGCGCGCGCAAGGCCGCACCGCGCAGGGGGCGATGCAGGGTGATCGCCTCCTCCACCTGGCGGCCGACGCTGTGCAGCGGGTTCAGGCTGGTCATGGGTTCCTGGAACACCATGCCGGCGACGCCGCCGCGCAGCCGGCGCAGATCGTCTTCGGGGGCGGTCAGCACCTCGGTCCCATCCAGCAGGATGCGGCCGGCGGGATTGGCCCCGCCCGGCCCCAGCAGCCGCAGGCAGGACAGCGCGGTGACCGACTTGCCGCTGCCGCTCTCGCCGACCAGCGCCAGGGTCTGGCCGGCGTGCATGGCGAAGGACACGCCCTGCACCACGGTCTTGCCGCGGAAGGCGACCGAGAGATTTTCGACAGACAGCAGTGGCGGTACGGAACCCATACCCCGATCTGCCCTGCCGGGGGGGGTTCCGCAAGTTTCCCCCGTTACCGGCGCGGCGGGACTTCCGAAATGCGCAGCGTCGCGCGCTGCGGCGCCCCGCGTTCGAAGGTGCCAATCCAGATGTTGTAGTTCCCGCTGGCCAGGTTCGGGATGACGATGCCGGGGTTCAGCCCATCCAGGTCGTCGTTGCAAATCCAGTTGCCGGCGGCGTCGTTGATCACGAGCGTCGTGTCGGTCCCGCCACGACCGAGATGAACAGCGGATAGGTTCCGGCCGTATAGTTCAGGTCCACGTCGGGCTTTGAAAAATCGATCCAGCCACCGCAATCGGCGCCCAGGCCCCGCATTTCACGATCGCCACCGGCTTGGACATGGATTTCGCGCGGGTCGGGTTCGAACCCGGCGCGCAGGTCAACCGTCGCGTAGCGTGGCTGGGCCTGCCAATCCGGCGTGGTCTGGGGGGTCTGGCCGCCCTTGGGCTGCGCCAGGACGGGCGC
>JBBRWI010000356.1:0-3040 GCA_038249305.1 Acetobacterales bacterium | reverse complement strand
GTCAGCCCCGCCGCCACCAGGAACAGCAGGATGCCCAGTTGCAGCCCGTTCAGCCCCTGGACAAGCAGCAGGGTCGCGGACATGCGCGCCTCAGCGCATGCGGCATTCGGCGGCCCAGGGATCGACGTTGTTTTCCAGCACCTTGCGCACCGTCGCGGTCTGGAATTTGCCGTCCGCACGGCGTTCCACCTTGCACAGCCAGAAATCCTGTACGGGGTAGTGGTTTACGCCAAAGGCGAAGTTTCCGCGCGTGCTGCGGAAATCCGCGGCCTTGATCGCTGCGCGCAGTGCTTCCTTGTCCGCGAGCCGCCCGCCGACCTTCTGCACGGCCGAATGCAACAGCATCGCCGTGTCATAGGATTGCGCAGCGTAGGAGGCCGGGATGTAGTTGAACTGCGTCTCGAAATCACGGACGAAACGGCGGTTCTGCTCATTGTCCATGTTCGGCGCCCAGGTGGAGCCGGCGAAGAAGCCCTCGGCCGCGGCACCTTGTGCGGGCAGTGTGCTCTCATCGACGGTGAAGGTGGACAGGAACGGGATATGCGCGAGGCCCGCCTGGCGATATTGCCGCACCAGGTTCACGCCCAGCCCGCCCGGCATGAAGGTGAAGATCGCATCCGGCCGCGCCGCCGCGATCTTGGCCAGTTCCGCCGAGAAATCGAGTTGCGTCAGTGGCACATAGACCTCGTCCACCACCTCACCCTGGAAGCGCGACTTGAAGCCGGCGACGGCATCGCGCCCCGCCTGGTAGTTCGGCGTCATCACGAACACGCGGCGATGGCCGGAATCGGTCGCCGCCTGGCCCATCACGCTATGGACCTGGTCGTTGTTGTAGGAGGTGGTGAAGAAGAAGGGATTGCAGCCGCGCCCCGCGAAGGTGGACGGGCCGGCATTGCTGCTGATGAGAAAAGTGTTGGTCTCCGTCACCGGCCGCATGATCGCGGCGAGGACATTGCTGAATACCACGCCCACGATGATATCGACCTTGTCGCGTTCGATCGCGGCGCGGACCTTGGTCACGGCAACGTCGGGGCGCAGCTCGTCGTCGATCACCACGGTTTCGGTCGCGATGCCGCCGAGCTTGCCATCCAAATGCCGCATCCCGAGCAGCCAGCCATCGCGCAGATGCGTCCCGAGCGCCGCCTGCGGCCCGGTCAGCACGGCGACCACGCCGATCTTGATCCCGGCGGCCGGCTGGGCGTGGACGGCGGGCATCGACAACCCGGTGGTGGCCAATGCGGTGGTGCCGGCGATGAGCGCGCGGCGCCCGATGTGTCCTTCAGTCATGGTCCAGTCCCCCGTTCGTTGAAACTAGTTTAAGCCTAAAGCATCACGCCCGCGCAAGGCTTTCCGCAAGGGCCACGATCGGCGCCTCGGGGTCGGCGAAGGGGGCGATGACCGTGAAGTGGTCCGCGTCGGGCAGCGCCTCCCAGGTGCCGCCCCAGGCGGTGGCGAAATCCCGCGCCTGGCGGATGAATTCGCCGCTTTCGGCCCCCCCCACCACGGCGTGGGTGGTGATCCCGGGCGATGGCAGGAAGCGCGGCGACAGTCTGCGCGCGCCCTCGGGGTCGAGGTGCAGCGCGGCGGCGATGCTGGTCGGCAGCAGCGGCTCCAACTCGAACACGCCCGACACAGGCAGGATCGCCGAGACCATGCCCGGCGGCAGGATCGCTGCCATCATCGCCGCCAAATGCCCGCCGGCCGAATGCCCGGCGATCAGCAGGCGCCGCCCATGCCGCGCGGCGAGCAGGATGCAGGCGGCCTGCATCTCGGCGACGATGCCGGCGACCGTCGCCTCCGGGCAGAGCGTGTAGGAGGGCACCGCGACCGCGACGCCGCGCCCGTTCAGCCCGCGCGCGCAGTGGCTGGCCATGGCGCGGTCCAGCCCCTGCCAGTAGCCGCCGTGAATCCAGACGGCCAGGGGCGCGTCATCGCCGGGGCCGGGCCAGAACACATCCATCGCCTGGCGCGCCCCGGTGCCATAGGGCAAGGCCTGCTCGACCCGCGGGCAGGCCAGGCGCCAAGCCGCGGCATCCCGCGCCCAGCCGGCGATGAGCGCGGGATGCCCGGGCACCCGCGCGCGATTGTTGTATTCGGCTTCAGCGTCCATCGTCCCATTCGGCCCCCTCGCTCGCGGCTTTGCAACCGGCGGGAGATGGTAACAATCGCCGGCCTCGGGCATCCTGCATGCAATGCGCATCTACTTGGCCGGCCCCGACGTGTTCCTGCCCGATCCGGGCGCCGCGGCGGCCGCGAAAAAGGCGCTGTGCGTGGCCTATGGCGCCGAGGGGATTTTTCCCACCGACCCTTGGCCGCCCTCCGACCTTGATGTCGCCGAGGGCGCGCAAAGCCGCGCGATGTCGATCTATGCCCGCAACGAGGCCCATATGCGCGACTGCGACGCGCTGATCGCCAATCTGACCCCCTTCCGCGGCCCCAGCGCCGATGCCGGCACGGTGTTTGAACTGGGCTTCTTCCGCGCGCTGGCCCGACCCCTGGCGGGGTATTCCAACGTCGCGCAACGCTTCACCCCACGCACCCTGGCCAGCCTGGGTGGCCATGCCCGGCGTCGGCCGGATGGCGTGTGGGAGGACCAGGACGGCATGTCGCTGGAGGATTTCGACCTGCACGACAATCTGATGATCGACGGCGGCATCGCCCTCGGCGGCGGCGTGCTGGTGGTGCGCGAGGTGCCGCCGGCCGCGCGCTTCACCGACCTTGTGGGGTTCGAGGCCTGCCTCAGGCATCTGATGCGGGCCGCCTGAGCGGGTCTTCCTGAACAGGCCTTCCGTCCGGCTGGCAGCGGGGCCATGCTCGTGGAAAATCAAGGGAGGACCCAGATGATCCCGCGCCGCGCCATGCTGGCCGCCCCGCTTGCCCTGGTGGCCCGTGGGGCCGCTGCCCAGGCCTACCCTACGCGCCCGATCTCGATGCTGGTCGGCTTCGCGCCGGGCGGCGGCACCGACATCATCGCCCGCTTCCTGCAACCGGCGTTGCAGGAGAGTTTCGGCCAGCCGATCGCGATTGAGAACCGCGCCGG
>JBBRWI010000355.1:0-3054 GCA_038249305.1 Acetobacterales bacterium | reverse complement strand
CCGGCATGGCTGGTGCAGCGATCCCCGGTATGGCGTGCCGACGCCCCGTCTGCCGCCATGACGTGCAGTTGGCGCATCGCGGCGCCGGCATCCGCTGCGACCAGGGCATCGACGGCAGTCCGCGGCCCCTGCCCGGCGGCCAGCGCATCGAGCGCAGCACCGCGCCACAGCGGGTTGACCAGCGCCTGGCTGCACACGGCCCCGACACCGCTGCGTAGCATCGGGCAGATCGCGCCCACGGCGAAGAAGCGGGTGGTGACGGCGGCACCCAGCGCGCCGGTCGTGGCGTCACGCGCCAGGATGGACCAGGTCATGGCTTCAACGATGCAAACCCCGGGCCGCGATCAGAGCCTGACCCGCAGCCGTTGCGCGATCATGCCGACCACCCCGGCGCGGAAGGCCAGCACGCAGGCGACGAAGATGCAGCCCTGGATCACCGTCACCCAGGCGCCGAACTCAGCCAGGTAATTCTGCATGGTGATGATCACCGCAGCGCCTACCACCGGCCCGAAGACCGTGCCCAGGCCGCCGACGAGTGTCATCAGCACGACTTCGCCGCTCATGCCCCAGAAGGCGTCGGTCAGGGTGGCGATGCCGAAGACCAGCGACTTCGTGCCGCCCGCAACCCCGGCCAGCCCCGCCGACAGCACGAAGGCGATCAGCTTGTAATCATCGGTGCGGTAGCCGAGCGAGATGGTGCGCGGTTCGTTCTCGCGGATCGCCTTCAGGATCTGGCCGAAGGGCGAATGCACGATGCGGTGGACCGCGAGGAAGCCCAGCAGGAAGACCGCCGCCACAACCCAGTACATTGCAAAGTCGGCCCGCAGGTCGATGAGGCCGAAGAGCGCGCCGCGCGGCACCTGCTGGATGCCATCCTCGCCGCCGGTAAACGGCGCCTGGAGGAAGAAGAAATACACCATCTGCGCCATGGCCAGTGTGATCATGGCGAAATAGATGCCGGTGCGGCGGATGGCCAGCGCGCCGATGACCAGGCCCAGCGCAGCCCCGACCACGCCGCCCAGCAGGATTGCCAACTCCGGAGTCAGACCCCAGACCTTGGCCGTATGGGCGGTGATATAGCCACCCATGCCGAAATAGGCCGCATGGCCGAAGCTCAGCAGCCCGACATAGCCGATCAGCAGGTTGAAGGCGCAGGCGAAGAGCGCGAAGCACAGCACCTTCATCAGGAAGACGGGGTAGAGAAAGAAGGGCGCGATCGCGATGAAGGCGACCATCACCCCGAAGGCCCAAAGCTGCGGGGCGGTGAAGTCGAGGAAGACGGGCTTGCCGGCTTCCGGGCCGGTGTCCATGTCGGGGGCTGCCATCTCAGGCGCGCCCGAACAGGCCGGCCGGGCGTGTCAGGAGCACCACGGCCATCACGACGAAGATCACGGTCGCGGATGCTTCCGGATAGACCACCTTGGCCAACCCCTCCAGCAGGCCGAGCGCGAAGCCGGTTATGACCGAGCCGAGGATGGACCCCATCCCCCCGATCACCACCACGGCGAAGACAATGATGATGAGCGAGGAACCCATCTGCGGATTGACCGAGTAGATCGGTGCGGCGAGCACGCCCGCCAGGGCCGCCAGCGCCACGCCCCCCGCATAGGTCAGCGTCATCATGCGCGGCACGTTGATCCCGAAGGCCTGGACCAGCGGCGCATTCTCGGTCGCCGCCCGTAGGTAGGAGCCAAGACGGGTCTTTTCGATGACCAGCCAGGTCGCCAGACACACCACGACCGAGACGACCACGACCCAGAGCCGATATTTTGGCATCAGCATGAAGCCGAGATCGACGGGCGCGCCCGTCAGCGAGGGCGGCGGCGAATAAGGCAGGCCGGAGGAGCCGAACTCGTTGCGGAAAATCCCCTCGATGATCAGAGCCAGGCCAAAGGTCAGCAGCAGGCCATAGAGGTGATCGAGTTTGTACAATCGGCTGATCATCACCCTCTCCAGCACCACGCCAAAGACGCCGACGATGAGGGGGGCGAGAACCAGCGCCCCCCAGTAGTTTACGCCAAGATGGTTCAACAGCAGCCAGGCGACGAAGGCGCCCATCATGAACTGCGCCCCATGGGCGAAGTTGATGACGTTCAGCATGCCGAAAATCACCGCGAGACCGAGGCTCAGCAGCGCATAGAAGGCGCCGTTGACCAGCCCAAGCGCCACCTGCGGCGCGGCCATCTCCAACTGGAAAAGGAGTTCCTCGATCACGCGGCGCGTCCCTGGTTACGCGCGGACGAGCGTGCAGCCGCCATCGGCGAGCGGGCGGAAGGCCTCGGCACCGGGGGTGACGCCGATCTGCTTGTAGAAGTCCCAGGGGCCGCGGCTTTCGGCCGGGGTCTTCACCTCGAACAGGTAGCAGGGGTGCAGCTTGCGCCCATCCTCGCGGATCGTGCCGGCGCCGAAGGCGTCGTCATCCGTCGGCATCGCCTTCATGCGGTTGACCACCTCCACGCCATTGGCCTTGGCGGCGGCCAGGCCCATGTCGGCCGCAACCTTGAGGTAATGCATCACCGCGCCGTAGCATCCGGCATGGCCCATGGAAGGCCAGTTGTTCTGCGCGCCATTGGCGACGATGCGGCGCGTCACCGCGCGGGTGCGTTCGTTCAGATCCCAGTAGAACGTCTCCGAGCAGACCGCGCCCTGGGCCGTCGCGAGGCCCAACCCGTTCACGTCATTGGCAAAGAGCAGCAGCCCCGCGACCTTCACGCCGCGGCGCATCAGGCCGAATTCGCCCGCCTGCTTCACGCTGTTGATCGTGTCCACGCCGGCATTGGCCAGGCCCACGACCTTGGCGCGGGAGGATTGCGCCTGGAGGAGGAAGGAGGAGAAGTCGGTCGTGCCCGGGAAGGGATGGCGCACGGCGCCCAGAACCCGCCCGCCGGCACTGCGCACGAAGTTCGATGTCTGCGTCTCAAGGTTGTGGCCGAATGCATAGTCCGCGGTGATGAAGAACCAGGTATCGCCCCCGGCACGCACCAGCGCGGCACCGGTGGAGCGCGCCAGCATCCAGGTGTCATAGGTCCAGTGCACGGTGTTCGGGCTGCATTG
>JBBRWI010000354.1:0-3099 GCA_038249305.1 Acetobacterales bacterium | reverse complement strand
TGCCGAGCCAGTCGCCGGCACCGGGCAAGCCTGTCAGGCTATAGGCCAGCGCTTGCGCCGCCGACAGCGCATCCACCGCAGGCTCCGCGCGCAGGCGGTCGAGCAGCGGCAGCACTGCCGCGCCCGGGTGGGCGTAGCGCATCGCCAGCGCCGTGGCCGGCAGCAGCCAGGGTGCGACCGGCCCATCGCAGCGCGCCTGCGCTGCGGTCAGAAGGGTGCTGTACTCCGCGCCCAGGGGCGCGTTGGCGGCGACGAAATGCGCTTCGAGCCGGGCGCCATCCTCGGCCAGCAAGACCGCCGGCCCCTCCAATGCTGCCGCGGTCACCGCGGCGGTGAAGGCGACCGCCGCCCCTTCCACCACATGCCCATCGGCCAGGCCGCCCTGCCGCGGTTCCCACAGATCGGCGCGAATCCCGTCCAGCGCCGCGAACAACCCGGGCAGTGCGGCGGCGGCCAGCGAGGGATCGCCCCTGGTGTCGCGCGACGCCCGGGCGATGGCGCGGTTGTTCACCAGCGCCACATCGACCACGCGTTCCAGGCGCCCGATGTCGATGCGCCGGCGCAGGAAACCAGGCGCCCAGCCAAGCAAGTGGCGCACCGCCAGCCACCCCGGGTTGTCGCGCAGGTCGCGCAAGGCGGCCGCGTTCACGCGTTCGACGACCACCCGGCGGATCGCCTCGGCGCGGGTCAGCCCGTAGCCCGTGCAGACGGTCTGCAGGTGGTGGTAGGTTTCGTGGTTCACAGCCTCGATCATCTCGCGCCCGGAGCCGGCCATGAAGGCGCCTGAGTCGCCGTTCACCACCATCACGCCAAAGGCGGCCTCGTATTGCGCCAGGATGTCAGGCGGCAGGAACTGCGGCTGGGCGCCGAGGCTCAGCCCATCCAGGATGGCGTCCGACATCGCCCGTCATACCCCGCGCGCGCGCCAGAACATCTGGCCGTCAATCACCGCCAGGGCGACCAGGGTGCCGTCGCGGGTTTCGACCTCCTTGAGGCTTTGCAACACACCGTCCAGCGCATCCTCGGGCACGACCCCGTCTACCGCCGCCAGCGGCGCCAGGGTCGCGGCGGGACATGGCCCGAGGTTCCGCAACAGCCCCACCACGCGCAACTGCCGCGGGGTCAGGAGCGCGCCCTTGCGCCACAGCGTCCAGCCGAGCGTCGCGATGGCGGTGATGGCCGGCACGATGGCCGGCCAGGCGATGCCGGCGCTGGCCGCAACGGTCGCGAGGCCGGCGGCGGCGGAGCCAATCGTCTCGACCACCGGCAGGTCCTCGTCGCGGATCACGTAGCGGCCGATCCGCAGGTTCAGCGCGGTCTGCCCGGGCAGGGCGGGGGTGGCGCGATAGGCGTCCTCGCCCGCCGCGACCCCGGCGGCGAGCACGGCTGCGACATCGGGCGGCAGATCGCCCAACTGGTCGCCGATGGCGGCCTGGAAGGCGGCGGCGTCGTTCAGGGTTATGGCCATGGCGTGCCCTCCGCCCCCAGCCTAGAGCAATATCGGATCAGATGGAATCATCTGATCCGATTTCTAGCTCTAGATTCAACGGCTTCTAGAGCACGAGATCGATCCACTTGGATCGATCTCGTGCTCTAGCGCGGAGGCAGGCTCAGGCCACGGGAAAAAATCAGGACCGTCACAGGCGCAAGATCCTGGAACCAGTTGCGCGCGTGCACAAAGCCCCGCACCTGCGACCGCATCGCCCGCGGGTGCAGGTCGTGCGCGACGAACAGGAACTGCCCCTCGCTCACCATCTTCTCGTGCGCCTGCTTCAGCCCGGCATCCAGCGCCGCGGGGTCGAAGGCGGCGCGCATCCGCTGCAACAGGGCATCCATCGCCCGGTCCTCGTAATGCCCCCCGTTGGTGCCGCGCGGCGCCCGCAGCCCGCTGTCCAGGTGCCGGATCAGCGCCCTGAACGGGTCCTGGCTGAAGTAGACGTTGTTGTGCGCCGTCGCCCCGCGTGAGGCCAGGTCGCGCGCCCCGGCCCGCCAGGCGGTGGTCAGCACGTTCCAGTCGGTGACTTCGAATTCCACGTTGATGCCGACCTCGCGCAGGCCCAGCTGGATCGCCCCGTTCATCGGGATCGACTGCATCCTGCCGCTGCCCGATGACGGGATCAGCACCTTGGTGCGGATCGGGTTGCGGGGCGAGAGCCTCGCCGCCACCAGCAGTCGCCGCGCCTCGGCCGGGTCGTGGCGCACACGAAAACTCGGGCTGCCGAACCAGAGGCTCGTCGCCGTCACCAGGCCCAGCGCCGGTTGCATCGTGCCGCCCTGCAAGGCCGCGATGCCGTCGCGGTCGATCGCCAGGTTCGCCGCCTGCCACACGCGGAGATCGCGCCAGGGCGAGCCCTCCAGCATCGAGAAATGCCAGATCCAGACATGCGGATATTCGTTGCTGACGATCGTGAAGCCGGCACGGGCGAGCGAGGGGATGACGTCGGGCGGCGGGGCCTCGACCCAATCGACCTGGTTGGCGCGCAGGCCGGCGCCGATGCGGAACCGGTGGCGGCGGTCGATGCTGGCGGTCATGCTGGGGTCCCCACCGGACGCTGGGTGGTCTGCCCAGGCAGGCAGGGGACGCGCCCATTTTCGCGTCACAGCCCGGCGTTTCGCCGAAATGCTGGCACTTTCAAACTCGACCGGCGCGGATTTTTACGCCAAACGGCAGGACCGTGGCGCGCCCCACCGACGCCGCGGGCTCGGGCCGCCGATCCATCAGGATCGCCGCTGCCCCCGTCTCCCGCCGCTTCTGATACCCGGCCATGCCGCTCGATGCCCTGGAGGGTGGACCCAAGGCATCCAGGCTTATCGGCGAGGACGTGGTCATCGGGCAGGCGAACGACGACACTGTCTCGGCGGCCCGTTTCGATGAATGCAGCCATCGCTCCGTCAAGCTGTCGCCGCGTGCAATCTGTGATGAGAACGGCCGACCTCGAAACGAATGTCCGCAGCCGGCTAGAGCAATATCGGATCAGATGGAATCATCTGATCCGATTTCTTGCCCTAGATTCAACGGCTTCTAGAGCACGAGATCGATCCACTTGGATCGATCGTGCTCTAGCGCCGCGCCACCACCGCCACCGGCCCTCCGCCATC
>JBBRWI010000353.1:0-3135 GCA_038249305.1 Acetobacterales bacterium | reverse complement strand
GTGGAGGGCGGCAGCCCGGCGGCCTCGGCCACCTCGGTCAGCGACAGCCCGCTGCCCTCGGCCACCAGGCGCAGCAGGACGAAGGCACGATCCAACGACTGCACCGAGCCCGCGTCGGCTGGGCTGGTGGAAAGTCGCGGGCGGCCACGTTTGCGTTTTTCCAGAACGGTCATGCGACGGAAACTGGCCCGCGCGCGGCCCGTTGCGAAGAGAAATATTTTTCCGCCAGATCCCGAAAAGCACGATAAAAAACCGAAAACATATTGAAATCAGTAGCCTGATATATATTCCCACATCGCAAAAATATTTTCTGAAAAAATTGCAAAAAGCGGCGTGACCGGCTTTCTTCGACCCGTCCAAGCAAGGAAATGACCCATGGCCAAGATGCGTGCGATCGATGCGGCGGTGCTGGTGCTGGAAGCCGAAGGCATCAACTGCGTGTTCGGAGTGCCGGGGGCCGCGATCAACCCGCTTTATTCGGCGATGAACAAGCGCGGCTCGATCCGCCACATCCTCGCGCGGCACGTCGAGGCCGCGTCCCACATGGCGGATGGCTTTACGCGCGCCAAGCCGGGGAACATCGGGGTCTGCATCGGCACCTCCGGCCCCGCGGGAACCGACATGATCACGGGGCTCTACACGGCCCAGGCCGACAGCCTGCCGATCCTGTGCATCACCGGCCAGGCGCCGCGCGCGAAACTCTACAAGGAAGATTTCCAGGCGGTCGATATCGAAAGCATCGCCAAGCCGGTGACCAAATGGTCGGTGACGGTGCGCGAGCCGGCGCTGGTGCCGATGGTGTTCCAGCAGGCGTTCCATGTGATGCGCAGCGGCCGGCCCGGCCCCGTGCTGATCGACCTGCCGGTCGATGTGCAGTTGGGCGAGATCGACTTCGACCTCGACACCTACGAACCACTGGAGGTCTATCGGCCGAAGGCGACGCGCAAGCAGATCGAGCGCGCGATGAAGCTGCTGGTAGCCTCCGAACGCCCGGTGCTGATACCGGGCGGCGGCGTGATTTCCGCCGATGCCGCGCCGCAACTGGTGCGCTTGGCCGAACTGACGGGCATCCCGGTGATCCCGACGCTGATGGCCTGGGGCGTGATCCCCGACGACCATGATCTGATGGCTGGCATGGTCGGCTTGCAGACCAGCCACCGCTACGGCAACGCGAGTTTCATGCGCAGCGACTTTGTCCTCGGCATCGGCAATCGCTGGGCGAACCGGCACACGGGTTCCATCGAGACCTATACCAAGGACCGCAAGTTCATCCACGTGGACATCGAACCTACGCAGATCGGCCGCGTTTTCGCGCCCGATTTCGGCATCGTCTCCGATGCGAAGGCGGCACTCGATCTGTTCCTCACGGTCGCCGAGGAAATGAAGGCCGCGGGCCTTCTGCCCGACCGCCGCGAATGGGCCGCCGAATGCCTGCACCGGAAGAACACCATGCTGCGCAAGACGCAGTTCGACCACGTGCCGCTGAAGCCGCAGCGTGTGTATGAGGAGATGAAGAACCATTTTGGTCGCGACGTCTGCTACATCACCACGATTGGCCTGTCGCAAATCGCCGGCGCGCAGTTCCTGAAGGTCTACAAGCCCGGCTACTGGATCAACTGCGGCCAGGCGGGGCCGCTGGGCTGGACCTTGCCCGCGGCACTCGGCGTGCGCGCGGCGGACCCGGACCGCAAGATCGTGGCGCTCTCCGGCGACTATGATTTCCAGTTCCTGATCGAGGAGTTGGCCGTCGGCGCGCAGCATAAACTGCCCTACCTGCATGTGGTGGTGAACAACTCCTACCTCGGGCTGATCCGCCAGGCGCAGCGCGGCTTCCAGATGGATTTCGAGGTGTCGCTGGCCTTCGAGAACATCAATGCGACCGACGATCCCGATGCGGTGGCGGGCTACGGCGTCGATCACGTCGCGGTGGCGGAGGGCCTCGGCTGCAAGGCGGTGCGGGTGCGCAGCCCGAACGAGTTCAAGGATGCCTTCGAACGCGCCGAGCGGCTGATGGAGGAATTCCAGGTGCCGGTGGTGCTGGAATTCATCCTGGAACGGGTGACGAATATCTCGATGGGCACGGAGATCAACAGCGTCAACGAATTCGAGGACATCGTCTGCCTCGACCCGTCGCTGACGCTGGAAAACGGCTTTGTCAGCATGGGCGACAAGGCGAGCGCGGATGGCAAGACGCGGGAGGAACTGCCCGCCTAGAGCAGTTCTCGCTCTAGAATCAAACTCTCTAGAGCACGAGATGCGTTCAAGTGAATGCATCGTGCGCTAGAGCAATATCGGATCAGATGGAATCATCTGATCCGATTTCTTGCTCTAGATTCAACGGCCTCTAGAGCACGAGATCGATCCACTTGGATCGATCGTGCGCTAACGGCGCAATTCCATCTGGATCGGTCCGTCCCGCTCACCGCGGGCGAACTGATCCACCATGGCATTGCCGCTGTGACCGAGCGTGCGCGCCTCGCCGTTCCAGATGATGCGGCCCTTGTAGATCATCGCCGCGTCATCGCCGATGCGCCGCGCACTCGCCATGTCATGGGTGATGGCGACGGCGGTGGCACCCAGGCGCTTGACGACATCGACGATCAGCCCGTCGATCACCGCCCCCATGATGGGGTCAAGCCCCGTGGTCGGTTCATCGAGGAAGAGGATATCGGGTTCGGCCGCGATGGCGCGCGCCAGCGCCACGCGCTTCTGCATGCCGCCCGAGAGTTCGGCTGGCGACAGATCGCCGACGCTGCCGGCCAGCCCCACCTGCGCCAGCACTTCCGCCGCCTTGTCGCGGGCCTTGGCGCGCGTGATGCGCTTCTGGGCGAGCAATTTGAAGCACACGTTCTCCCAGACCGGCAGGCTGTCGAACAGCGCGCCATTCTGGAACAGCATGCCCGTGCGGTCGGCGATCTCGGCGCGGTCGCGGGCCGACAGGGTGCTGATGTCGCGCCCGTCGATCTCGATCAGCCCCTCGTCGTGGGGGATCAGCCCCATCACGCATTTGATGGTGACGGATTTGCCGGAGCCGGAGCCGCCCAGCACCACCATGCCGTGGCCGGCGCGGACATCCAGGTCCACGCCATCCAGCACCTGCTTGGCGCCAAACGCCTTCTTCACGCCGCGCAGGCG
>JBBRWI010000352.1:0-3267 GCA_038249305.1 Acetobacterales bacterium | reverse complement strand
TCGGCGCCGGCGGTGACCGATGTGCTGGTCGGCCACATCGTGCCGCTCGGCATGGCGCTGGGCCGGTCGCTGGCGCAGGCCGAGTATCCCGAAGGCGCCCTGGCGATCTTTGGGTCGGGCGGGCGGCTGCTTGGCATCCTGCCCGCCGACGCTCTGATCACGGCCGCCGGCTGATGCGCCTTTCCCTGTGCAACGAGGTGATCCGCGACCTGGGCTTCCCGGCGCAATGCGCCCTGGCCCGGACACTCGGCTACGACGGGCTGGAACTGGCCCCCTTCACGCTGGATGCCGAGGCGCCGCATTTGCTGCCCCGCGCCGCCCGCGCCGAACTGCGCCGCATCGCGGCGGCGGAGGGCGTCGCGCTGACCGGGTTGCACTGGCTGCTGGTTGCGCCGGCCGTCCTGTCGATCTGCCACGGCGATGCGCGCACGCTGGATGTGATGGCGCGGCTCATCGACCTCGCGGCCGACCTGGGCATGGGCTACCTCGTGCATGGGTCGCCGTTCCAGCGCGTGGTGAAAACGCCCGCGCAGGCCGCGCAAGCGGAGGCCGCCATGGCCCATGCCGCGCGCTGCGCCGCCGCCGCCGGCGTTGACTATATCCTCGAACCCCTCGCACCGCCCGACAATGCCTGGTGCCGCACCGTGGCCGAGGCGGTCGCCATCATCGATCGCGTGCAAAGCCCCGCGCTGCGCACGATGATCGACGTGAGCGCCGCCGGCAACGCCGAGGCCGAGGCGGTGCCCGAACTGATCCGCCGCTGGCTGCCGACCGGCCACATCGCGCATATCCACCTGAACGACCGCAACCGCCGTGGCCCCGGGCAGGGCGGTGACCGCTTCGCGCCGATCCTGGCGGCGCTGCGCGAGGGCGGCTACGACGGCCTCTGCGGTATCGAACCCTTCGACTACATCCCCGACGGGCCGGGCTGCGCCGCCCGCGCGATCGGCTATCTGCGCGGCATCGAGGAGTCCCTGGACCATGGCTGATGCCCCGCGTTTCCGCCTGGTCGAAACCGCATGCCGCGAATGGCCCTTCACCCTGCGGATGCCGTTCCGCTTTGGTGTCATCACCGTGACCGAGGGCCGACAGGCGGTCATCCGCGCGCGCATCGCGACCGAGGACGGGCGAGAGGCCTGGGGGGTCGCGGCGGAAACCCTGGCTGCCAAATGGTTCGACAAATCGCCCGCGCTGAGCGACGCGCAGAACATGGACCAGCTGCGCCGCAGCCTGGAAATCGCCAGCGCCGCCTCGGCCGCGGCCGGGCTCGACACCGCCTTTGGGCATTTCGCCAATGGCTACGCCGCCCAGGTCGCGGCCTGCGGGGCGGAGGCGCTGAACCCGCTGGTCGCCTCCTACGGCCGCGCGCTGCTCGACCGGGCGATGCTGGATGCTTTGCTGAAATTGCACGGCCTGTCCTTCTGGGACGGGATGCGCGCCAACATCGGTGGCATGGCACCGCATGGCGTGGCAGCCGACCTCGAAGGTTTCGATTTTTCCGCGATGCTGGCGGGGCTGACGCCACTCACCCAGGTGCAGGCGCGGCATACTGTCGGGCTGGTCGATCCGATCACCGCCGCCGACCAGCAAAGCCGCGTCGGCGACGGGCTGCCGGAAACGCTGGAGGAGGTGGCCACCACCTACGGCCATCGTTGGTGGAAGCTGAAGGTCGGCGGCGACATCGCGGCCGATGTGGACCGCCTGTCGCGCATCGCCGCCGTGCTCGACCAGCGCCCCGGCTATCGCGCCAGCCTGGACGGCAACGAGCAGTATCAGGACGCGGAGGGCGTTATCGCCCTGTGGCGCGCGATGGAGGCGGAGCCTCGGCTCGCTGGCCTGCGCGGCGCCATTGCCTTCATCGAACAGCCGGTCAAGCGCACCCGCGCGCTGGAAACCGGCATGGCCGCGCTGGCGGCACACCGTCCCGTCATCATCGATGAAAGCGACGGGCCGCTCGATGCGTTCGTGATCGCGCGCGGCCTCGGCTACAGCGGCGTCTCGTCAAAAGCCTGCAAGGGCGTCTGGCGCAGCCTGATCAACCTGGCGCGTTGTCGCGACTGGGGGCCGGGGTTCTTCCTGACCGCCGAGGACCTGACCACCCTGGCCGGCGTCTGCGTGCAACAGGATCTGGCGCTGATCTCGCTGCTCGGGCTGAACCACGTCGAGCGCAACGGGCATCATTTCGTCGATGGCTTTTCCGGCCGCCCGAAGGCGGAGGCGGTGCGGTTCATGGAATCGCATCCTGGGCTTTACGCCGACACCCCGCGCGGCCCGCGCCTGGCGATCAACGCGGGCGCGCTGGACCTGGCCAGTCTCGACTGCCCCGGGCTTGGGGCGACTGTCGAGCCGGACTACGCGGCGATGCAGCCCATGCCGCCCGCCGCCTGGCCCTGAAACATCATCCATTCGGATGCAACGGACGATGCTGCCCCGGAAAACTTGAGGCCAGCGCCGGTGCCGCAAACCCTTGCGAAGGGCACGGGCTTTAGTTGAACGTAAGCCCACCCCGCGCCACCATCGCGCGGAACTTCGCCAATTCGGCGACCAGCAAATCCCGCGTCTGATCAGGTGTCATCGGCGCCGCCGGATCGACCGCAGCGATCGACAGCCGCCCCCGCACGGCGGGATCGGCCAGGGCCGCGAGCGTCGCGCGGTTCAAACTCGCGGTCACCTCCGGCGGCAACCCACGCGGCCCGACGAGCACATTCCAGGTCGTGCTGTCGAAATCGCCAAAGCCGCGCTCGGCCAGCGCCGGCATGTCGGGGAACAGCGGGCTGCGTTCGCGCGATGTCACGGCCAGTCCGCGGCCGACGCCGTCGCGCACATGGGGTGCGGCCGAGGCCATGGGTTCGAGCGAAAAATCCACCTCGCCCTTGGCCAGCGCCTCCATCACCTGCAACCCGCCGCGATAGGAGACGTGGTCGGCCCGCAAAGGCGCGCCGCCGCCCGGCGCCGACGTCAGCAGCAAAGCCCCGGTCAGATGCCCGATGTTGCCGGTGCGGGAGGTCGCCCAGTGCAGCGTGTTGGGGCGCGCCCGCAGGTCGGCGAGCAGGTCCTCCAGTCTGCGAAACGGTGAATTGCGTGGCACCACGACCATCAGCGGCCCGCCGCCGACCAGCGCGATCGGGGTGAAGTCGGCGATGGCGTCGTAGCGTGTGGTGTCCTGCAAGGTCACCGGATTGGTGCCGTGGGAGGACGCGGTGCCGAGCAGCAGCGTGTTGCCGTCCGGAACCTGCCGCCGCACATGGTCCGCGCCGACCGACCCAC
>JBBRWI010000351.1:0-3292 GCA_038249305.1 Acetobacterales bacterium | reverse complement strand
CTAGATACAACGGCTTCTAGAGCAATATCGGATCAGATGGAATCATCTGATCCGATTTCTTGCTCTAGATTCAACGGCTTCTAGAGCACGAGATCGATCCACTTGGATCGATCGTGCTCTAGCCCGGCTGAACCTGCACCTTCTCCGGCAGCGGGATGAACTCTTCACTATCATCCGGCACCCTGGCAAATCGTTGCGCTTGCCAATCCGCCTTGGCCTGTTCGATCCGATCACGGCTGCTGCTGACAAAGTTCCAGAACAGATAGCGCGGTCCATCCATCACCGCCCCGCCCAGCAACAGCAGACGCGCGCCTTGCGGCCCCGCCGTCAGCGCCACGCGGTCGCCCGCCTTGAACACCAGCATCCGCCCGGCCGGATGGGTGTCGCCGGCGATGCTGACCTCGCCCTGCACGACATAGGCCGCGCGTTCCTCGTGCTGGTCCGGCAGCGGCACCGAGGCCCCCGCCGCCAGGATCGCATCGGCGTAGAACAGCGGGCTCGAAACCGCGACCGGCGCTTGCATCCCCCAACCCTCACCCGCCACCAGGCGCAGGGCCAGGCCGCCATCGGTCACCAGGGGTTGTCCGGCGGCGGGGTGGTGGAAGAAGGCGGGGGCTGCTTCCTCGACCGCTTTCGGCAGCGCGACCCAGGATTGGATGCCCGCCAGGCGGCGCGGGGCGGCCATGACATCGGGCGCGGTGCGTTCGCTATGCACGATGCCGCGGCCGGCGGTCATCCAGTTCACATCGCCCGGCACGATATCGGCCAGGGTGCCCAGGCTGTCGCGGTGGCGGATCGTGCCCTCGAACAGATAGGTCACGGTGGACAGGCCGATATGCGGATGCGGGCGGACATCGACGCCCTTTTGACCGCCCAGAAATTCGCCGGGCCCCATTTCGTCGAAGAAGATGAAGGGCCCGACCATCTGGCGCTCGCGGGCCGGCAGGGCGCGCCGCACCTCGAACCCGCCCAGGTCATGGGCGCGGGGGATGATCACCATCTCCAAGGGAGTTTCGGGCATTATCCCAACAGCGCCGTGCGCGCTGCCTCCCAACTCGCTTCATCGGGGGCAAGGATCAGTCCGCCGTCATGCGTGGTCGCATCATAGCCGCTGCGATCGAAGCGGGCGGCGAAACCGCCGGCTTCCTGGTGCAGCAGCCAGCCCGGGGCATGGTCCCAGGGCTTCAGCCGATTGTACAACAAGACATCCAGGTGCCCGCCCGCCAGCGCCCGATACTCATGCGCTGAACAGCGGAACCCCACGACCGAGGCAAAGGCCGGCAGCCGTGCCGCGACCTCGCCGCGCTGCGGCTGCGGCAGATAGCGCCAGGACACCGCCGCCACCATCTCTTCCACCGGCTTGGCCACGCAGGCCCGCAGCGCGGCCAGCCGCCGCCCCGCCGCATCCGCGATCCAGGCACCCTGCCCCGCCAGCGCCATCGCCGTGTCATCGCCCAGCGGATCATGGATCCAGGCGCCGATGATCCGCCCATGCCTGACCGCCGCCGCCATCACGCCGAACAGCGGCAAGCCGGCCGCAAAGTTGGAGGTCCCGTCCACCGGATCGACCATGAAGGACAGCGGCGCCGCGGCGATCTGCGCCAGCAGCGACGGGTCGGCCTCGGCCGCTTCTTCCCCCACCACCAGGCAACCGGGGAAGCGGGCGTGCAGGGCCGCCGTGATATGGCGCTCGGCGGCCTCATCGGCGTCGGTCACGATATCCTGCGGGCCGGTCTTGGCCCGCACGGCACCTTCGGTCAGGCGGCGGAAGCGGGGCAGGATTTCTGCCCGCGTCGCCGCCCGCAGGATGGCGTCGATGTCCTGGGCGGCGGCGTGGTCGATAATCTGGCTCATGACAGGCCGCCTAACACGTTGCGCGCGTGCCGGGCAGCCTGGGCAGGCAATGTCACGCGGACGTCACAGCCCCCGGGTGCTGCTGTTCGAACCTTTGGCGATCGGCAGGGGCCAGGCGCACGGTCAGGGTGATTGCCTCCTCCGCATCCTGCCGGGCCAGCACCTCGCCATGCTGGTACAGCCAGGCCAGCGCGGCGCCATCGGCCGGCGAAAACCTGTAGTCCACCGGCCGGCGATCGGCCGCAAGCCGCCCGTCGAGCGTGGCCAGCAGCGCAGCCAACCCCTCCCCCGTCAAAGCGCTGACCGCCACCGCGCCGGCTTCGCGCGGCACCACCTCCGGCACGCCGCCTACCAGGTCGGCCTTGTTCAGCACCTCGATCACCCGGGCCTGCCAATCGGTGTCGAGTGCTGCGTCCGTGCCCTCGGCCATTTCGGTCAGCACCTGGACCACATCGGCCCGCTGGGCGCGGCTGTCGGGATGGGCAATGTCGCGGACGTGCAGGATGATGTCGGCCGCCGCGACCTCCTCCAGCGTCGCGCGAAATGCCTCGACCAGTTGCGTCGGCAATTCGGAGATGAAACCCACGGTGTCCGACAGGATCACCGTCTTGCCCGACGGCAGCCGGATTGCCCGCATGGTCGGGTCGAGGGTCGCAAAAAGCTGGTCCTGGGCATAGACATCGGCCCCGGTCAGCGCGTTGAACAGGGTCGATTTGCCGGCGTTGGTATAGCCGACGAGTGCCACGACCGGATGCGGCACCTTTTCGCGCTGGCGCCGGTGCAGGCCGCGGGTGCGGCGGACCTGGTCCAGTTCCTTCTTGATACGGATCATCCGATCGGCGATCAGCCGGCGGTCGATTTCGATCTGCGATTCACCGGGCCCACCCAGGAAACCGAAGCCGCCGCGCTGCCGCTCCAAGTGGGTCCAGGACCGCACCAGCCGGGTGCGCTGGTAGTCCAGGTGTGCCAGTTCGACCTGCAGCGCCCCCTCCCGCGTGCGGGCGCGCTCGCCGAAGATTTCGAGGATCAGCCCGGTGCGGTCGATGACCTTGCACCCCCAGGCCTTTTCCAGGTTGCGCTGCTGCACCGGGCTCAGCGCGGCATCGACGATGGCGACGGTGACGTTCTGCGCCTCGATCGCCTTGTGGACCATTTCGACCTGGCCCTCACCCATCAGGGTCGAGGGGCGGCGCTGGCGCAGCGGATGGGTCGCGGTATGGACGATGGCAACCCCGATCGAGGCCGCCAGCCCCACCGCCTCGGCCAGCCGCGCATCGGCGGGGCGGACGGTGCCGATATCCCGCGCCGGGCCCCGCTCATGCTTCTCAAAAGGCAGAATCACCGCGGCGCGGGTTGGGCCCGCATCGGTTTCGACGGGTCCGACGCGCGACCGTGCGGTTGCACGCACCCCAGCCTCACCCGGACCACCGTCGGGCGG
>JBBRWI010000350.1:0-3300 GCA_038249305.1 Acetobacterales bacterium | reverse complement strand
GTGGGCCAGCCGCGCGGCTTCCGCGAAGAGCCGCGCCTCCGTCAGCCCGGTCGCGTGATAGACCATGTCGATCGGCCCGGCGCTTTCGCCGGTGGCATGGTCGAAGCCCCATCCCGCAAAGCGACCGTCGAGATGAAGGACGCAGGATCCTTCGCCACGGGGGCTGCGGCCCGAGAGATCGGCGCAGCGCAGCGTCTTTCTGTCGGGCGCGCGGACGGCCTGCGGGAATAGCGCCGGCAGCCAATTCCGCGCCGTATCTGCCAATCTGCGCCGCACCTCTGCCAGGTCGTGACGAGCCGGTGCCAGGCCCGCATCGTTCAGGTCGATCATCGCGCTGCGCCTCCGCCGGTCGTGGAGGCTTCATTCAGATCGAGCACGTATCCCGGGGCACCGTGCAGACGGTTCGCACCGCCCCCTGGAATCTGCCAGGCCGGCAGTTCGCTGCGATGCTCCAAGGCGCGCGCCCTGTCACGTGTAATGCCGAGACGCGAAGCCACCTGACCCAGGACGAGTTGCTCACCCTCGAATAGGTACCAGCGAGTCACGCGCCTGTTTCGTGCCTGAACCTCGGGCGGCGCCCATCGGCAGTTTCCCGGTGCATAGGCGCCGTCTGGGTCAATCCGATCCAAGCTGTGCGCCGGGCTCGGCCGCGGACCCATGTCGCGAAGGAAGGCCCGGAAGTCGCGCGCCCAGTCAGTGCACATTGAGATGCCACGCGCACCGTAGTTCTCGAAGGACGCGTTGCGCGGATTCTCACAGCGCTTCTTCGCGGCCAGCCAAGCACCGTATTCGGGTGTCGGCGCTGCCCCGGCCGCATGGGCGTGACGTGTGGCACGCTCGATCGCGAGGCAACCGCAGCTCCGGCTGCCGCCGCGCGACGAGCGCAATGCCAGGGCGAGGCTCTGGGCGAGAACCATCTTCTCACCTCCGCAATCGCAGCGACACAGCCATCGTGGACGGAGACGCCCCCGCTTGCCCTTCTGGTCCTGGGCTGCGGCGATGATGGTCCACCGACCAACACGCCCACCAGGGCTCAAGCTCGTGGTGGCTGGATGCCGATCTCTCATGCGATGATCACCAGCCCCCATTCGGCTCTGGTGATCGCCGTGTAGAGCCACCGGTTACGATCCAGTGCTGTGCGGCCGAGCCCATCGTCCCACACCAGGACAGTCTGGAACTGGCTTCCCTGCGCCTTATGTCCGGTTATCGCCCAGCCGAAGGTCGCCTCGGTCAGGCCCTTCTTCAGCTTCCAGTCGCGATCGTGGCGCTGCTTGTCGAAGGCGATGTGATCCTCGAAGTGCCCCTTGTAGATGCGCAGTCGGCCGCGGGTGCCGTCCTGCTGCGGCGGCCCAATGCGGTTCCCGTCCTCGTCGGTCACAACCGCCGAGAAGTAGTGGGTTCCCTCGTCGACCACATCTTCCAGCGAGAGGAACATGCCGTTGATGAGTCCGAGATCGTTCTGGTTCTTCAGGCAGACGATCTTTTCGGCGGGGCCGGTAGGCAGCCAGCCTGGCCCAAAGCCGGCGGCCTGGCGCATCGCGTTGTTCAGCTGCAGACGCGTTGCGTTCATACCGCAAATGACCTGGCCACCGCGCAACGCCTGCTCCGGCGTCACGTCGGATTTGCGCATTTTCCAGACGTGGGTGTCGTATTGCCCGAAGCCGATTGCCACACCCTCGCGGGCCATGGTGGCGAGCCGGATGATGGCGCTCTCCGCGGCCTGGCGATGGATCTCGGTGAGCATGATGTCGGGCGCGTCCTTCGTGAACGCGCCTTCGCCCTGGATCGGCGGCAGCTGGCCTGGATCGCCGAGGACCAGGATGGGCTTGCCGAAGCTCATCAGGTCGCGCGCCATGTCCTCGCCAACCATCGACACCTCATCGAGCACGATCAGCTCCGCATGCGCCGCATCGCTTTTCGGGTTCAGCGCGAAGCGCGGCCGCTTCATCTCGGAGACGGCCTGGCGCATCGCCTCGATGGTCGCCTCAGCGGTGGTGCGATCGAAGCCCGAGAGCTGGCGCGCGCTGGCCATCGCCTCGGTGATCTTCTTCTCGGCGGCCTCGACCTCCTCCTCGGTCGCCTCGATGACGCTGTAAATCAGACTATGGATGGTGCGTGCGGGCGTGCCCTTGCGGCGCAGGACCAGCGCGGCCTTGCCGGTGAAAGTGGCGGTGACCACACCGGGCACGCAGCCTTCGCCATCACCGCCGGCGCGATGCGGTTCGAGATCGAGCTCCTCCAGCGCGAAGCGCAGCACCGTGGACTTACCGGTGCCGGCATAGCCGAACAGACGGAACACCTGCTGCTTCTCAGTGTCCTGCTCGTACCAGGCGCGGATCGCAGCAATGGCACGGTGCTGTGTGTCAGAGGGCGTGATGTCGCTTCTCATGCGGCGCTCCCAAGCTCGATGCGGTAATCCTTGATGACGCCGCCGCGGGCTTGGTCGCCCACCGCACATTCCCGCACAAAAACCCGCTGCCCATTGCTCAGCGTGCGCCAGTGCCCGCGACGGATGTGCCAGCGCGGGGAGGCGTGCGTGCCACCTGCCGATTCCGCCAAGGCGCGGATGGTGGCAATGTCGATCGTGGCGACCCGATAGCTCCAGCCGCTGACCCCATGCTTGGCGAGCATCGATCGGCGCAGACGCGAAATATGCGCCTCGTGGGTGCACGCATTGCTCATGATCATCGCTGTCGCGCGAAGCATCGTCCCATGCAGGAGCATGAAAGCGTCTGCTTCCTTCAGTTCAGGAGCCTTCGGGTTCACCGCGCAACTCCCGGAGCCATCACGCTTGTGCCGCGCGTAGCAGAGCGTGTCCGTCCACTGCCCATGTTGGCCGATCCGGGCGAAGAGGAACGCGTGAATGACGTGGTCCCTCTCGGCGGCGTAGATAAGGCTCGACCGCTGGTACTTGCTGTCGACGACCTCGTAGATAACTTCACTGTGCGGAAGCCGCAGATTGCCGTCCGCTACGCTGCGCGAGAGGCGTGCGACGTCCTCGCTGTCGAAAATATCGTAGTCAGGAAAGACATAGATTGGTGCCGTCGGGAGCTGAGCGATCAGGTCTGATCGCCAGAATGGTGGTTTGTTCAGCGCCACGAGCCGCTTCAGCTCATAGGCAGAAGGAATGCTTTGGTGGCCATTCATCGTCATGCATTGCTCTCCCAGCAGCGGGCCGCGTAAGGACAGAAGCGGCAGAGGTAGAAATCGGCATGCGCTGCGATGCGCGGCGGCAACTCGCCGGCCTCAGCAGCGCGGAGAATGTCGACCGCGCGATCGGACAGCCGCTGCGCTTCGGCT
>JBBRWI010000349.1:0-3321 GCA_038249305.1 Acetobacterales bacterium | reverse complement strand
CTACCGCACGCCGAACAACAAGCGCGTCGCCGCCGATATCCTGGCGCTGCGCGAACCGATGATGGGCACACTGATCCCCGCCGGGCTGATGGCGCCGACGCGGATGGCCAAGGCAGTCGCCGCGGGGATGCATGTCGGCATGCTGGTGGACCAGCGGTTCGGGCGCGGCCCGCGCATCACTTTTTTGGGGCGGGACTGCGCCGCCAATCCGCTGCTGGCTAATCTTGCCGGGCGGTTCGATGTGCCGGTTCATGGCACCCGCGCGGTGCGCCTGCCCGGTGGCCGCATCCGGCTGGACCTGACGGAGGGAATCATCCTGCCGCGCGCCCCCGACGGCACCATCGATGTGCCGGCGGCGACGGCCACGATCAATGCGGTGATCGAGGGTTGGGTGCGCGAGTATCCTGGCCAATGGCTTTGGATGCACCGCCGCTGGCGGTAGGGATGCACCGCCGCTGGCGGTGAGGGATGCACCGCCGCTGGCGGTAGGCCGTCCTACGCCTCCCGCGTCGCCCCCGGGGTCCAGGTCACGTCGCCGCCTGCCTCGGCATTCCGGGCGCGGGCGAAGACGAACATGTGGTCCGACAGCCGGTTGAGGTAATGGATCGCGGCGGGGTTCACCGGCTCCTTGCCCGCCAGCGACACGGTCAGCCGTTCGGCCCGCCGCACGATGGTCCGCGCCAGATGGGCGAAGGCCGCGGCCGGCGTGCCCGCCGGCAGCACGAAGGAACGCAGCGGCGCCAGGCTCTCGTTCATCGCCGCCAGCTCACGCTCCAGCCGCAGCGCCTGGGCATCGGTGATCCGTAGCCGATCGGTGCCGACGCCCGGCACGCAGAGATCGGCACCCAGGTCGAACAGGTCGTTCTGGATGCGCGCGAGCATCGCGTCGGCCTCGCCCGAGGCATGCAGGCGGATCAGCCCGATGGCGGCATTCGCCTCGTCCACCGTGCCATAGGCCTCCACGCGCAGATCGTCCTTGGCGACCCGTGTGCCGTCGCCGAGGCTCGTTTGCCCGTCATCGCCGCCGCGGGTCGTGATCACGTCAAGTCGCACCATGGTCGGGTCCTTCGCTGAAAGGCGGTCAGAAGCGCGGTTGGCCGCCGGGAATTCGAAAAGTAACTGAAGTGAGGGCCTCTGCCGAGACCGGCTGGCCGTTGCGCGTGGCGGGCCGGAAGCGCCAGCGCCGCGCAGCCTCGATCGCCGCCGCATCGAGCGACGCCACCCCCGATCCACGCTCCAGGGTCACCATGGCGACGCTGCCGTCCAGATCGACCCGCAGCCGCAATCGCACCGTGCCTTGTTGCCCGAGCGCTTGGGCGGTGGGGGGGTAGATCGGCTGCGCGTTGCGTTGCCCATCCAGCGGACCCGGGGGGGTCGTGGCGCCCTCCGCGGCCCAGGGCGCTGGGCCCGCGTCTGCGGTTGAATTCGTGCCGGGTGACGGCGGGGATGGTGCTTGGGCGGCCGGCCCGGCCCGGCGCGGCGAGGTGCGTGGCGGTTCCGGGCGTGGCGGCAGTGGCGGTGGCTCGGAGGCGGGAACCTGCAGTGGTGCAGGCCGGCCGGGCAGGGGCACCGCGATCAGCGGCGGCGGCGGTGCCTGTTCGCGCGGGATCATCGCCCCCGGCGGGCGCGGGACGGGTGCCACCGGTTCCGGCGGTGTTGGTGCCGGTTCGCCCGGCTCCGGCAAGGGCGGGCCATCGACGGTGGACGGTGCGCCGGGTGCGCCGACGCTGGGATCGGGTTCGGCCCAGATCAGAACGGCGCCTTCGCGCGGCTCTGGCTCGGGCAGGTGGCGGGGCGGCAGCAACAGGATCAGCGCCAGGACTGCGCCATGCAGGACAACGGCGGCCAGGACGGCCATCCAGGTCAGCCTCCAGCGGGGACCGCGCCGGGCCGCGCGGCGCGGTGCCATAAGCGGCGGGGCCAGGGCGCGCGGCATCGGCAGGACAGGTCGATACGGGACGCGGCGCAGGTGCGGCGGGTGGGGCACCGGTTCCCCCCCGCGCCCGCGCCGGATGGGCGGCCCGCGCGTCGCCGGGCGGCTGTCCCGCGCGCTCAAAGCACCAGCACGCCGGAGTGCTTGGCCTTCACATGCGGTTCGACATGGATGGTTATGACGGCATTCCCGAGTTCTTCGCGCAGCCCGGCCTCCACCCGGTCGCAGATCGCGTGGGCGTCGCTGACGATCATCTCGCCCGGCACCACCAGGTGGAATTCGACGAAGGTCCAGCGGCCGGATTGGCGGGTGCGCAGGTCATGCGCCTCGATTGCGCCGGTCGCGTCGGTCGTGATGATGGACCGAATACGGGTCAGCGCCTTGTCCGAGAGCCCTTCGTCCATCAGTCCGCCGACGCTCTCCCGCAGCAAACGCCAACCCGACCACAGGATGTTCAGCGCGGTGGCCGCCGCCAGGGCCGGGTCGAGCCAAAGCATGCCGGTCAGCGCCACCAGGCCGACCCCGATCAGCACGCCGATCGAGGTCACGACGTCGGTCCAAAGATGCCGCGCATCGGCGACCAGGGCCGGTGATTTCAGGGCCCGCCCGCGCCGCATCAAGAGCCATGCCCAGGTGCCGTTCACGACCGAGGCACCGGCCGAAATCGCCAGCCCGATCGCCGCGGCCTCCGGCGGCCGCAGGTCGGATAGCGCGCTCCAGGTCTGGTGCAGGATCGCCACGGCCGCGACGATGATCAGCGCACCCTCGAGCACGGCCGAGAAATACTCGGCCTTGTCGTGGCCGTAGGGGTGGTTGGCATCGGGCGGCATGGCGGCATAGCGGATCGCGGCCAGGGCCGCCCCGGCGGCCGCCACGTTCACCACACTTTCCAGCGCATCGGCGAACAACGCTACCGACCCCGTCAGCCAGGCGGCGACCGCCTTCATCGCCAGCACGGCGATGGCAATGAGCAGGCTGGCCAGAGCCAGGGTTTCGGCGCGGGCTGTCATGGGGCGGGTTCTACACCGCCCCCGTCAGACCGAAAAATACTTTGCCCGCGGGTGGTGCAGCACGATCGCGGAGGTGGATTGCTCCGGATGCAACTGCCACTCGTCGCTGATCTCCACGCCGATGCGCTCGGCGCCCAACAGCTTCAACAGCGGCACCTGGTCTTCCAGCCGCGGGCAGGCGGGGTAGCCAAAGGAATAGCGGCCGCCGCGATATTCCTGTTGCAGCATCTTCTCGATGTCGCGCGCATCCTCGCTGGAGAAGCCCAGATCCGCACGGATCCGCTTGTGGACGTATTCGGCCATCGCCTCGGCCATTTCGACCGACAGCCCATGCAGATAGAGGTAGTCCTGGTAGCGGTTGTCCTCGAACCACTCGCG
>JBBRWI010000348.1:0-3323 GCA_038249305.1 Acetobacterales bacterium | reverse complement strand
CAGGTCACGCTGGCCGATGGGCGGGAGATGGCGTGGGAACACGCACCCACGGATGCGCTGGCAAGCGATGCTTCGCTCTGGGCGCTCGGCGCGAACGATCGCTGGCACGGCTTCGCCGGCAATGGCCAGGGCTGGGCCATGACCGACCCGAACAAATTGACCCTTTTGACGCCGGGCTTCGACCAAGCGTCCGGCGCCTATACCGAACACGGCATCCCCGCCCCGGTGGTCGCCGAATACCTGCGGCAGAACCGCATCGTCTGCGAAAAGAACGACCTGAACAGCCTGCTGTTCCTGCTGACACCCGGGGTCGAGAGCAGCAAGGCCGGCACGCTGCTGGCCCACCTCGTCACCTTCAAGAAACTGCACGATGCCAATGCGCTGCTGGAGGACGTGATCCCGGATTTCGTCGCCAAGCGGCCGGAACGCTACGGCACGATGCGGCTGCGCGACCTATGCGCCGCGATGCATGGGTATTTCCGCGGCCATGACATGCGCGCCCTTCAGGCGGCCCAGTTCCGGCACGAAAGCTTCCCCGACGTTGCCATGCCGGCGCATGAAGCGGTGCGCGAGATGGTGCGCAACCGGGTGGACTATATCCCGCTGGACCAGACCGCGGGGCGGATCGCGGCGACCCTGTGGCTGGTCTATCCGCCGGGCATTGCGACCATCATCCCGGGCGAGCGGCTCACGGAACAGGCGTCGCCGATGATCGCCTATCTGCGGGCCTTCGAGGGCGTGTCGAACCATTTCCCGGGCTTCGAGACGGAGATTCAGGGCCTGTTCCGGGAGGTTCAGCCCGACGGCCAAGTGCGGCTGTTCACCTATGTGGTGCGGGAATAGGGGTCAGAACTGCAACAGAGCGTCGATATCCGCCTGGCCGAGGTCGCTGCCGACGGCGACCTTCGGTTCAGTGGTGTGCCGCTGCGTCGCCACGACCACCTTGGCGGGCGCATTGGCCAACGCCCCGGCGGGCAGGAATTTTTCGAGCATCGTCTCGACATGCTGCAGGTGCTGGATCGCCCGACGGATGCGCTGGCCGGTCACGTCCTGGAAACTGCAGGCCTCGAAGATCGCATTGACCCGGCTGGCCAGGTGCTGGATCGAGGCGGGGTCCCGCGCATCGCCCTCGATCCAGTCGGAGATCGCCTCGGCCGCCTCCATGATCGTATTGGCTGCGGCTTCGGTCGCCTGCACCACGGCCTCCAGCTCGATCCCGCTGTTGCGGCTGGCGGCGGTGGGGGCGGCGACCAGGCTTGCGATCTGTTCATGCACTTGGGCCAGTTCGCGGGAGAGTTTTTCCTCCGTCATGTCGGCGAGTTCGACGCTGGCGTGGAGTTCGGCGCTGAGTTCAAGGATGCGGCGATCGACGAAGCCCCGCAGTTCGGCGAACATCGGCTGCAGTTCCAGCCGGACCGCGTCGCGCATCTGGTCGGTGAGGGACAGAGTGCAGGTATCGGGCATGACGACCATCCTCAGGGTGGCCCGGACATGGGCGCGTTCGCCGTTCTGGGGCCGCAGGTGTAATGCCGGGGTTAACCGCTACAGCAGGACGAGGTCATCGCGATGGATGATTTCGTCCCGGCCGCGCCAGCCAAGGATGGCCTCGATCTCGCGGCTCTGGCGGCCGGCGATCAGGCGGGCCGCCTCGGCATCATAGGCCGACAGGCCGCGGGCGAGTTCCTGGCCCGTTGGGCCACGCACGCTGACCGGGTCGCCTCGATGGAAATCGCCCGTCACCGCCTGGACGCCGGCGGGCAGCAGGCTGCGCCCGGCGGCCAGCGCCCGGGCCGCGCCGGCATCGACGGCGATGCTGCCGAGCGGCGAAAGGCTGCCCGCGATCCAGCGCTTGCGGGCACTGCGGCCCTCTCCCTCGGCCAGGAACCAGGTGCAGCGGGCGCCGTCCCGAAGGGCGGCCAGCGGATGGGGCCGGTCGCCGAGCGCGATGGCCATGGCGCAGCCGGCACTGGTGGCGATGCGGGCCGCGATCAGTTTGGTGCGCATGCCGCCGGAGGAGTATCCGGGCGGCGGTTCGCCCCCCATGGCCATGATGGCATCGGTTATGCGTTCCACGACCGGGATATGGGCGGCGGTGGGGTCGCGCTTGGGGTCGGCGCTGTAGAGGCCGTCGATGTCCGACAGCAGCACGAGCGCGTCGGCCTGCACCATTTCAGCCACGCGGGCGGCCAGGCGGTCATTGTCACCAAAGCGGATTTCGGTGGTGGCGACGGTGTCGTTCTCGTTGATCACCGGCACGCAGCCCAGTTCCAGCAGCGTGCCCAGGGTGGCACGGGCATTGAGGTAGCGGCGACGGTCCTCACTGTCCTCCAGCGTCAGGAGCAGTTGGGCAGCGACGATGCCATGGGCCGCAAGGGCGGTCTGCCACGCACCAGCCAGGCGGATCTGGCCGACGGCGGCGGCGGCCTGCTTTTCCTCCAGCCGCAGGGTGCGGCGGGTGAGGTTCAGCGCGCGGCGCGCCAGGGAGATGGCGCCGGAGGAGACGACGATCACCTCGGCCCCGGCGGCGCGCAAGGCGGCGATGTCAGCGGCGACCGTCGCAAGCCAGGCATCACGCGGGGCGGCGGTGGTGGGGTTCACGATCAGCGCGGAGCCGATCTTGATGATGATGCGGCGGGCGGTGGTGAGGGAGGGGGTCATGCCCGGCTGCGATGGTCCGCGATGGTATCCGCCAGCGCCCGCAAGGCCGCGGGGACGCCGCCGCCGGTCGCGCCGGACAGCAGCAGCACCGGCCCGCCACAGGCGCGCTCCAGCGCCTTTTTCCGCGAGACAAGCGCCTGGGGCGTCATCGCATCGGCCTTGTTCAGCGCCACGATCTCGGGTTTCTGGTCCAGCCCCCCGCCATAGCCGATCAGTTCGTCACGCACGGTGCGATAGGCTGCGGCGGGGTCGGCCTGGGTGCCGTCGATCAGATGCAGCAGCACGGCGCAGCGTTCGACATGGCCCAAGAAGCGGTCGCCGAGGCCAGCGCCTTCATGCGCGCCTTCGATCAGGCCGGGGATGTCGGCCAGGACGAACTCTTCGGTGTCGGACAGGCGCACGACCCCGAGTTGCGGGTGCAAGGTGGTGAAGGGATAGTCGGCGATCTTTGGCCGCGCGGCGCTGCTGGCTGCCAGAAATGTGGATTTGCCGGCGTTCGGCAGGCCGACCAGCCCGGCATCGGCGATGAGTTTCAGCCGCAGCCAGAGCCAACGTTCCTCCCCCGGGTAGCCCGGATCGGCGCGGCGGGGGGAGCGGTTGGTGCTGGTCTTGAAATGCGCGTTGCCATGGCCGCCATCGCCGCCGCGGCATATCGTCACGGTCTG
>JBBRWI010000347.1:0-3338 GCA_038249305.1 Acetobacterales bacterium | reverse complement strand
TGGCAGACCCTGCTCGAACACCTGACCGACCTCGAACCCGAACACCCGCTGCGCCGGATCGAGGCTTTCATCATCCGCGCCTGCCGCCGTGCCCATCGCATCCTGGGCCTTGGCTTCATTATGCTGATCCGCCGCCTGGGGCTGCGTTCGGCGATGAACGGGCCGCCCTGGATGCTGCCCGATCCGGATTTGTCCGAAAGCCTGCTTTGCCACACGCTGCCTGCGGTTTTGCGCGGGGACCTCGTGGTGATCCGCCTGCTGCGGCGGGTGCTGCGGACCCTGGGGGGACGAAAATCCATCCCGCGGTTTGTCAGGCTGGCCTGGCCGTGAAATCAGCCCTGCCGTTCCACCATCAACTGCTTGATCTTGCCAATCGCCTGCGCCGGGTTCAGCCCCTTGGGGCAGGTCTGCGTGCAGTTCATGATCGTGTGGCAGCGGTACAGGCGGAACGGATCTTCGAGGTTGTCGAGCCGGTCGCCGGTCCGCTCATCGCGGCTGTCGGCGATCCAGCGATAGGCCGCGAGCAGCACCGCCGGACCCAGATACCGGTCGCCGTTCCACCAATACGACGGGCAGGCGGTGGAGCAGCAGAAGCACAGGATGCATTCCCACATCCCATCCAGCTTCGCGCGCTCTGCCTTCGACTGGCGGCGTTCCTCATCCGGCGGCGGCGGGGTGTCGGTCTTCAGCCAGGGCTCGATGCTGCGATACTGCGCGTAGAGTTGCGACAGGTCGGGCACCAGGTCCTTCATCACCGGCAGATGCGGCAGCGGGTTGATCTTCACCTCGCCCGCCACGTCGGCGATCGGCTTCAGGCAGGCAAGCGTATTGGTCCCGTCGATGTTCATCGCGCAGGAGCCGCAGATGCCCTCCCGGCAGGACCGGCGGAAGGTCAGGCTGCTGTCGATCTCGTTCTTGATCTTGATCAGCGCGTCCAGGACCATCGGCCCGGTCTTGTCCAGGTCGATCTGAAAGACATCGCGCCGCGGCGTGGCGGTGCCATCCGGGTCCCAGCGGTAGATGCTGAACGACTTGACCTTGGTGGCACCGGCCGGTGCCTTGTGGGTCGTGCCGGTGCCGATCTTGCTGTTCTTCGGCAGGGTGAAGGTTGCCATGGTTCAGTATACCCGCGCCTTGGGCGGGAAGACCTGCACCTCGTTGGTCAGGGTCCGCATCTTCACGTCGCGGTAGTCCAGCTTCACATGGCCGTCGGTATCGCACCAGGCCAGGGTGTGCTTCATCCAGTTGGCATCGTCGCGGTCGGGGAAGTCTTCATGGGCGTGGGCGCCACGGCTTTCGTGCCGGGCCGCCGCGCCGACCATGGTGGTCATCGCATTGCCCATCAGGTTTTCCAGTTCCAGCGCCTCGACCAGGTCGGAGTTCCAGATCAGCGAGCGATCGGTCACCTTCAGGTCGCGCGCCGCGTCATAGATGCCCTGCATCTTGGCGACCCCCTCGCTGAGCAGGTCGGCGTTGCGGAACACTGCGGCATGGGTCTGCATGGTCTTCTGCATTGCCAGCCTGATCTCGGCGGTATTGGTGCTGCCCTTGGCATGGCGGGTGCGGTCCAGCCGGTCGAGCGAGGCCTCGCCCGCCCGCGGCGGCAGCGGCGGCTGCGATGCGCCGGGCTTGATCACATCCGCCGCGCGCAGGGCGGCGGCGCGGCCGAACACGACCAGGTCCAGCAGCGAATTGGTGCCCAGGCGGTTGGCGCCATGCACCGACACGCAAGCGGCCTCCCCCACCGCCATCAACCCGGGCACGATGGCATCCTGGTCGCGTGCGGTCGGGCGCAGCACCTCGGTGTGGATGTTCGTGGGGATGCCGCCCATGTTGTAGTGGACGGTGGGCAGCATCGGGATCGGCTCCTTGGTCACGTCCACGCCGGCGAAGACCTTGGCGGTCTCGGAAATGCCGGGCAGGCGTTCATGCAGCAGGTCGGCGCCCAGGTGTTCCAGGTGCAGCATGATGTGGTCCTTGTTCGGACCGCAGCCGCGCCCCTCGCGGATTTCCACCGACATTGCGCGGGACACGACGTCGCGCGAGGCCAGGTCCTTGGCGGTCGGGGCGTAGCGCTCCATGAAGCGCTCGCCCTCGGAGTTGGTGAGGTAGCCGCCTTCGCCGCGGGCGCCCTCGGTCACCAGGCAGCCGGCGCCATAGATGCCGGTCGGGTGGAACTGCACGAATTCCATGTCCTGCATCGGCAAGCCGGCGCGCAGCACCATCCCGCCACCGTCGCCGGTGCAGGTATGGGCCGAGGTGCAGGAGAAATAGGCCCGGCCATAGCCACCCGTCGCCAGCACCACCTGCTGCGCGCGGAAGCGATGCATGGTCCCGTCTTCCAGGTTCCAGGCCATCACGCCCCGGCAGACGCCCTCCTCATCCATGATGAGGTCCAAGGCGAAATATTCGACGAAGAACTCGACCGAATGCTTCAGCGACTGCTGGTAGAGCGTATGCAGGATGGCATGCCCGGTGCGGTCGGCGGCGGCGCAGGCGCGCATCGCGGGGGTCTTGCCATAGTCCTGCATGTGGCCGCCGAACGGGCGCTGGTAGATCCTGCCGTCCTCGGTGCGGCTGAACGGCACGCCGTAGTGTTCCAGCTCGATGATCGCCGGGATCGCCTCGCGGCACATGTATTCGATGGCATCCTGGTCGCCCAGCCAGTCCGACCCCTTGACGGTGTCGTACATGTGCCAGCGCCAGTCGTCCTCGCCCATGTTCCCCAGCGCCGCGCCGATGCCGCCCTGGGCGGCCACGGTGTGGCTGCGGGTCGGGAAGACCTTGGTGATGCAGGCAGTCTTCAACCCCGCTGCACCCATGCCGAAGGTGGCGCGGAGCCCGGCGCCACCGGCGCCGACCACCACCACGTCATAGGTATGGTCCACGACCCGGTAGGCCCCGTTGCTCGGCTTGCTGATGGCGTTCATCGACCCGTTCCATCCATGGCGGGGGGCAGGGCCCCCAAAGAAACCAGCGGGCGACGATACGCCCCTGCAGACAAATCAGACCGCGATCCGCAGCACCGCGAAAACCGAGGCTATGGCGAGCAGCCCGCAGACCGCCTTCACCGCCAGGAGCGCCGCGACGCGCATCCCAGGGGCCCTTACATAGTCCTCGATCACCACCTGCAAACCCGCATTGGTGTGATGAAAGCTCAGCAGCAGGGTTGCGATCATGAGCACGGCGTTCAGCGGTGCCGCGATGAAGGCCAGCGCCTGGGCATGACTTGCCCCCGCCAGCCCGACCGCCGACAGCGCGAACCAGATTGTCAGTGGCAGCAGCGCCAGCGAGGTCAGCCGCTGGGCCCACCAATGATGCGTGCCGCCGCGCGCGGA
>JBBRWI010000346.1:0-3348 GCA_038249305.1 Acetobacterales bacterium | reverse complement strand
GTTGCTGTTGCTGGCGCTGCTGTTGTCGGGGCGCGCCTCGCCACCCGTCGCCTGCCTGGTGGCGCTGGCGGCCACCATCCCGGCCATCGCCGTGTCGCTGCCGGCCGGCGCCGGGCTGGGCGCCTTCCTGGCCGAGGAGGCTTTGCGCGCGTTGTTCCTCGCCGCCCAGCCGATCGGCGTGGTGACCGGCGGACTGCTGTTCCATGCTGCCGCTGCTGGCACACCGCGCTCCATCGAAACGGCGCCCGACCCGCGGCGGGTCTTTGTCGCCTGTTTCCTGGCCGGCACCTTTGTTGAAAGCGTCACGGGCTTTGCCGTCGGCGCGGTCTTCGCGCTGGCCTCGCTGCGGGGGATGGGGTTGCGCGGACCGGTGGCGGCGGGCCTGGCGCTGCTGTCGCTGTGCCTGGTGCCATGGGGCGGGCTTGGCCCTGGCACGGCGCTCGGGGCGGCGCTCGCGGGGCAGCCGGCGCAAGCTTTCGCCTTTGCCACAGCCTGGTTCCAGGTGCCCTGGCTGCTGGCGCTGGTGCCGCTCGGCTGGGCGCTGATGCGGCGCGCGGGCCTGATGGTGAGCCCGGCCGAGGCGGCCACGCAGATGGCGATGATGGCGCTGCTCGGCGCGCTGCTGCTGGCCGCGCATGTGGCCGGCCCGTTCGAGGCCGCGGGGATCCTGGCCACCGGGCCGATCCTGCTCTGGGCGCTGTGGCGCCAGGACCCTCCGCGCGATGCCGCCGCCTGGTGGACCGCGGCGGCGGTACTGGCGCCCTGGGCCGGGCTCGCCGGCGCGCTGCTGCTGGCCCGCTCCTGGCAGGGGGCGCCAGCCTGGCAGCCCTATCCGGCACTGCCTTCGGTGCCGGTCACGCATGTCGCGGTGGTATTGTGGTGTGCCGCGGGGCTGCTGCTGTGGCGCTTGCCGGACGGGGGAATGCGCGCCCGTGCGGCACTGGCGCGCGCACGCCGGCCGGTCGTGGCAATGCTGCTGTATGTGCTGCTGGCCCGCTGGCTGGCCGGTTCGGGCGCCGCCGCGGGGCTGGCGCAGGCGTTGGAGGCGGCTTTGGGCGGGCTTGCACCCTTCGCGATGCCACCGCTGGGGCTGCTGGCGGGGCTGGTCACCGGCAGCAATGTCGGCAGCAATTCGGCGCTGCTGCCGGTGCAGGTGGCGCTGGCCGCGGCGGCCGGGCTGCCGGCGCTGCCGGCCGCGGCGCTGCATAACTTCGCCGGCGCGGCAGCCTCCGGCATGGGTTTCGCGGTCGTCGCCCTGGTCTGCGGGTTGCTCGGCGACGGCACGCGTCCCGTGCAGGTCTGGCGGCTGATGTGGCCGTCGTTCGCGGCGATCCTGGTCGTGGGCTGGGTCGGCGTCGCGTTGATGCGCTGATGTGGCGCGGTTAGGATTGCGCATGGCCCTCCGCGACGCCCGTGCGCATCTGCTGCGCGACCCGCTCTTTGCCGAACTCATCCCCCGCATCGGTCGCTGCGGCCTGGAAACGGTGCAACGCGAACCCTACGAGGCACTGGTGCGCGCCATCGCCCACCAGCAGGTTCATGGCCGCGCCGCCCAGGCGATGCTGGGCCGGCTTCTGGCGCATTTTCCGGGGCAGGATTTCCCGCAGCCCACGGCGATCCTGGCGATGCCGGACGGCGCGTTGCGGGCCTGCGGCTTTTCAGGATCGAAGGTCGCGGCGATCACCGACATCGCGCAGCATGCGGCAGGCGGCCATGTGCCGAGCCGGCGTGCCGCCGCCAGGCTGACCGACACGGCATTGATCGAACGCCTGGTCGCAATCCGCGGCGTTGGCCGCTGGACGGTCGAGATGCTGCTGATCTTCACCCTCGGCCGACCGGACGTCCTGCCGGTCGATGATTTTGGCGTGCGCGAGGGCTTTCGTGTCTGCGCGGGCCTCGATGAACAGCCCAAGCCGCGGGTCCTGGCGGCAATCGGCGAGGCCTGGGCACCGTACCGCTCCACCGCCGCCTGGTACCTGTGGCGCGCCGCGGATGCGGCGAAGGTCAAGCAGCCGCAGGTGGCATCGGCATAGGGTGCCCTGTCGCGCAGCCCCGGGCGCGGTTCGGCCCTGGCGCAAGCCGTGCTAACCCAAGCGCATGATCACGCGACGACGGGCTTTTCTGGGCGGGGCGGGGTTCGCCTTGGCGACGGCGGGCTATGCCGGATGGGCCGAGCCCGCAATGCGCCTCACCATGGCCCGCTATCGCCCGACGCTGGCGGACTGGGGCGGCCGCGCGCCCGTTCGCATCGCCATCCTGTCTGACATCCATGCGGGTGAGCCAGTGATGCCGGCGAGTCGCATCGCCGAAATCGTCGCGATGGCCAACGCCCTGGCACCGGATCTGACCCTCGTGCTGGGGGACCTCGCGTCCCGCGCAGGCTTTGTCACGCGCGATGTGCCGCTGGCTGCGATCGCCAGGCTGCTGGGCGGCCTGCGCGCACCCCTGGGTGTGCACGCGGTGCTGGGCAACCACGACTGGTGGGATGATCCTGGTGCCGACCGGCGGCGCGGCCCGGCAACGGTCACGGCCCTGGCGGGGGTCGGCATCCGCGTGCTGCGCAATGCCGCGGTGCGGCTGCGGGATGGCGCGGATGGCTTCTGGCTGGCGGGTCTCGACAGCCAGACCGCCTTTCGGCGCTTGCGGGGTGCGGATGACATGGCGCGCGTCCTGGCCGCCATCACCGATGATGCGCCGGCGATCCTGATGGCGCATGAGCCGGATGCCTTCGCTCGCGCGACAACGCGCTTTGCGATGCAGCTTTCCGGCCACACACATGGTGGGCAGTTCCGCGTCGGCGGTTGGTCGCCGCATGTGCCGTCGGCTTATGGCAATCGCTACGCCTATGGGCTGGTGCGCGAGGCGGGGCGCAGCCTTGTGGTCTCGGGCGGGCTCGGGTGTTCCGGCCTGCCGGTACGGCTTGGCGTGCCGCCGGAGATCACGCTGGTTGAGGTGGCGTGAAGCCCAGGCCCTCCGCCGCAAGCCGGGCCTTGACCATGGCCTTGGGCACCTTTCCGTAGCCCGACATGGGCAGCGCGTCCCACACCACCACGCGCAGAGGTTGCTTGTAGCGGGCGATCCGGCCTGACAGATGTGCCAGCAGGTCAGCCTCCGTCGAGGAGCCGCGCAATACGACGCAGGCGACCCCGGCCTCCCCCCATTTCGGGTGCGCCAGCCCGACGACGGCGCAGGCGGTCACCATCGGGTGCAGCAGCAGGGCTTCCTCGACCTCACGCGGATAGACGTTGCTGCCGCCCGAGATATACATGTCCGACTGGCGGCCGGTGATGAACAGGAAGCCGCGCGCATCGAGGTGGCCGAGGTCGCCGGTGTGAAACCAGCCGCCAG
>JBBRWI010000345.1:0-3371 GCA_038249305.1 Acetobacterales bacterium | reverse complement strand
TCAGCCTGTTGGAAGGCCGCGAAATCCGCGGGGGCCTGGGGGGCGGCGGTGAAACCGGCCGCGACCAATCGCCGCGCCACATCGGGGTCGGCCAGGGCCGCCAGCATCACCCCGGACAGCCGCGTCACCACGGCGTCGGGCGTGCCGCGCGGGGCGAACAGCCCGAACCAGGCATCGACGGCCATGAAGGGCACGCCCGCCTCGGCCGCGGTCGGTACATCGCGGAAATCGGCGACCCGGACCGGTGCGCCAATCGCCAGCGCCCGCAGCCGCCCGTCCCGCACCAGCCCCGAAACCGAGGGGAAGGTCGCCACATAGAAATCCACCACCCCCGCGACCGTATCGGTCGCCGCGGGCGCCGCACCACGATAGGGGATGTGGGTCGCTTCCAGCCCTTCGCGGCGGACGAAGGTTTCCGCGATCACATGGCTCGCACTGCCGGCCTGGCTGGAGGCATAGGTCAGCCGCCCGCCGTTCTTGCCCCGGGCGATCAGACCGGCGATGTCGCGGGCCGGGTGGTTGGCCGCGACGACGGTCGCGTGATGCACCGTTGCGAGGCGGCAGACCGGGGTGAAACTGTCCACCACATGAAACGGCAGCCGCGCCATCATCGCCTGGTTGCTGGCGTGGGACTGGTTGTGGCCGAGCACCAACGTCAGCCCATCCGGCGCAGCGCGCGCCGCGACCTCGGAGCCGATGACCGCGCCGCCCCCCGCCCTGTTGTCCACCACCACCACCTGGCCCAGCGCCGGCCCGGCCTTTTCCGCCAGGGTCCGGGCCAGGATGTCGGTCGGGCCGCCGGGCGGCGCGGGGACGATGATGCGCAGCGTGCCGGCGGTCTGGGCCAAAGCGGGCATCGCGAGCAATGGCAGCAGACCAAGGGCGCGGCGGGTCGGGATCATGGCGGGTCTCCTCAAATCAGGCGGGTTCGAGCTTGGCCTGCACGTCAAGCCATTCTTCCTCAAGGGCGGCCGCTTCCTTGGCAAGGCTCGCCTGCTTGCGCTTGGCCCAGGCGATGTCGGTCTGGCTGTGCTTGGCATAGGTCGCGGGGTCGGACAGGCGCTTTTCCAGCAACCGGCTCTCCAGGCCGAGCCGCTCCAGCCGCGCCTCGATCTCCTTCGCGCGCGCGCGGAGCGGCGCCGCGGCGGCGCGGACCGTGGCCTTGCCTTTCCGGTCGTCGCCCTTGCTTTCGGTCTTGGCGGCCGGGCGGGTGCGATCGCCGAGTTGCGCGCGGTAGTCGTCAAGGTCGCCCTCGAACGGCGTCACCGTGCCATTGCCGACCAGCCACAGCCGGTCGGCCACCAGCCCGACCAGATAGGGGTCGTGGCTGATCAGGATCACCGCGCCGCCGTAATCGGCCAGCGCCTTGACCAGCGCCTCGCGCGCATCGATGTCGAGGTGGTTGGTCGGCTCGTCCAGGATCAGCAGGTGCGGGGCTTCGCGCGTGGTCAGCGACAGCAGCAACCGGGCCTTCTCGCCACCCGAACAATCCCTGATTTTGGTGTTCACCCGTTCGGCATCCAGGCCGAACCGCGCCAGTTGCGCCCGGCATTGCTGGACGGTCGCCTTGGGCAGCGCCTCCTGCATATGGGTCAGCGGGGTGCCGTCGGGGTGCAGTTCCTCGGCCTGGTGCTGCGCGAAATAGCCGATCTTGAGGCGCGGGGCACGGACCACCTCGCCCGAGAGCGGTTCCATGCGGCCGGCGATGAGTTTGGCAAAGGTCGATTTGCCGTTGCCATTGGCGCCGAGCAAAGCGATCCGGTCGTCCTGGTCCAGGCGGAAATCGAGCCCGGAGAGGATCACGTTGTTGCCATAGCCCGCGACGCAGCGCCGAAGCGCCAGGATCGGCGGCGGCGCCTTGTCCGGTTCGGGGAAGGCGAACCGGGTGACATGGTCCTCGACCAACGATTCCACCTGGGGCATCCGCTCCAGCGCCTTCAGCCGGCTTTGCGCCTGGCGGGCCTTGCTGGCCTTGGCGCGGAAACGATCGACGAAATCCTGCATATGCGCGCGTTCGGCGGTGATGCGGGCGTTCTGCGCCGCCTGGTGGATCGCGCGTTCCGCCCGCAGCCGCACGAATTCGGAAAAGTTCCCGGCGTAGGTGATGATCTTGCCGCGATCCAGATGCGCGATCTGATCGACGCAGCGTTCCAGCACGCCACGATCATGGCTGACCACGATGCAGGCGCCCTGGAATTTCGCGAGCCAGGATTCCAGCCAGATGGTGGCTTCCAGGTCGAGGTGGTTGGTCGGTTCGTCCAGCAGCAGCAGGTCGGGTTCCTGGAACAGCGCGCCCGCCAGCGACAGGCGCATCCGCCAGCCGCCGGAAAACTCCCGCACCGAGCGCTGCTGGGCGGCCGCATCGAAGCCCAGGCCCGCCAGCACCATGGCGGCGCGCGACGGCGCGGCATCGGCGCCGATGGCGATCAACCGGTCGTGAATTTCCCCGAGCCGCGTCGGGTCATGGGATGTTTCTGCTTCTGCCAACAGGGACGCGCGTTCGGTATCGGCTGCCAGCACCGTTTCCAGCAGGCTGTCGTCAGAGGCCGGTGCCTCCTGCTTCACGCGGCCCATGCGGGCGCGGGAGGCGATGAAGATCTCCCCCCCATCGGTCTGCAATTCGCCGGCGATGGCCTTGAGCATGGTCGATTTGCCCGCGCCATTGCGGCCGACCAGACCGATCTTGCGACCGGGATCGAGGGTCATCGAAGCGGAGTCGAGCAACGGGCGTCCCGCGATGCGGAGCGTCACGTCGCGCAGGGCGAGGACTGTCATGGTGCCGGGCTTCTAGACGGTCGCGGCGCCCGCGTCATCCACGCAGCGCTCTTGCCTTTGGCGCCCGCCCCGCCTAACCGCCCGCACATCACCACGCACGGATACCGAGCAATGGCCATCGAACACACCTTCAGCATCCTCAAGCCCGATGCGACGCGCCGCAACCTGACCGGCAAGATCAACGCGAAGTTCGAGGGAGCGGGCCTGCGCATCATCGCCCAGAAGCGCATCTGGATGAGCCGCCAGCACGCCCAGGCCTTCTATGCCGTGCACGCCGCCCGCCCGTTCTACGATGACCTGGTGGACTTCATGGTGTCCGGCCCGGTCGTGGTGCAGGTGCTGGAAGGCGAGAACGCCATTGCGCTGAACCGCGAGATCATGGGCGCCACCAACCCCGCGAATGCCGCCCCCGGCACGATCCGCAAGGACTTCGCCGAAAGCATCGAGGCGAACAGCGTGCATGGCAGCGACAGCGCCGAGAACGCGGCGATCGAGATCGCGTATTTCTTCGCCGGCAACGAATTGGTCGGCTGAACGGCCCGGGGCGGGCGCGGCCCGCCCCGAAGCCAGGCTCAGACCAGCCAGGCTCAGACCAG
>JBBRWI010000344.1:0-3377 GCA_038249305.1 Acetobacterales bacterium | reverse complement strand
CGTCGCGCGGACGATCCAGAAGCTGCGGCGGATGGCCGGCGAGTTCCAGACCCAGGTGGACGAGGTTGCCAAGGATGCGGGCGTGCAGGATCTGCGCCAGTCGATCAACGATATCCGCAACTTTGACCTGAAGGGCCAAATCGAAAAGGCCGTGGATCGCGAGGGCGATCTGCGCAGCACGTTCTCGCAAAATCCGTTGGCGTCGGATACCTTGGCGCCGGATACCTTGGCGCCGGCGCCGTCCTGGACGCCGCCGGAGACGATGCAGGCGTCGGACGCGCCGGCCTTCGTGCCGCCGGGCGTCGCCATCGCCACCGCGCCCTACGTGACGCGTCCTTTGGCACCGGACGAAGCACCGGAAAGCCCGTCGGAGCCCGCGCAACCGCCACCCGCTTTCGTGCCGCCCGGCTTTGCGGGGTCACTGCCGCCTATGCCTGCCGAGCCCGCATCCATGGCGCGTGAGCAGGCCCGGTCGGCCGCGGTCGCGCCGCCCGCCTGATCACCGCGCGCCTCTCAATCCATGACAGGACCACGAACCGTGCCGCGCCAACCGGAAGACACCATCGACGACAAGCCGATGCCGCTGCTCGAGCATCTGATGGAATTGCGCACGCGGCTGATGTGGTCGGCTGGCGCCTTCCTGATCGCTTTCGGCATCTGCTACTACTTCTCGTCGTCGATCTACGGGTTTCTCGCTCAGCCACTCGCCGATATCCTGCACCAGCAGGGCGGTGGCGAGCGCCGGATGATCTTTACGGCCCTGTATGAGGCTTTCTTCACCTACCTGAAGGTCGCCTTCTTCGGCGCAACCTTCATCTCCTTCCCGATCTGGGCGACGCAGCTTTGGCTGTTCATCGCGCCGGGGCTGTATCGCAGCGAGAAGCGCGCGATCACGCCGTTTCTCGTGGCCTCGCCCTTCCTGTTCCTGATGGGTGCGGCGCTCGCCTATTACTTCATCTTTCCGCTGGCGTGGAAATTCTTCATCTCATTCGAAACGATGCCGGGCGGCGATGCGCTGCCGGTGCAGTTGGAGGCCAAGGTCAGCGAATATCTCTCGCTGGTCATGCACATGATCCTGGCCTTCGGGATCGCATTCCAACTGCCGGTGCTGCTGACCCTGCTGGCCAAGGTCGGCATCGTCACCGTCGATGGGCTGAAGAAGGGCCGGCGCTACGCCATCGTGGGCATGTTCGTGGTCGCGGCGATCATCACGCCGCCCGACATCATCAGCCAGATCGGCTTGGCAATCCCGCTGATCCTGCTCTACGAAATCTCGATCATCGCCGCGACACTGATGGAGCGCGACAAGGCGAAGCGCGAAAAAGAGAACGGCTGATGCATGACATCAGGGCCGTGCGGGCCGACCCTGAGGGGTTCGATGCGGCGATGGCGCGGCGTGGGTTGGACGCCGAAGTTGATAATCTGGTTCAAATGTACGAACGCTGGCGGCAAGATGAGACGGCCGAGCAGCAGGACGCAGCCCATAAGAAAAGGATCAATCAGCAGATCGGCGAGGCAAAACGACGCGGAGATGTTGATGCAGAGCAGAAACTGCGCGCTCAGGTCGCTGACGTCGAAACGCGCAGGGCGGGGCTGAATGCGGCGGCTGACGCCATTATCGAGAAATATCAGATCGACGAACTTCTTAAACTTTTGCCGAATGTTCTGGATGATTCTGTCCCGGACGGGGCCGACGAATCCGGCAACGTCCTGCTTCATCAGCACGGCGAGCCCTTATTCTCCAACGCCCCCCAAAAACAGCATTTCGAGATCGGCGAAGCCCTCGGGCTGATGGATTTTGCTGGGGCCGCGAAACTCGCCGGCGGCAGGTTTACCGTGCTGCGTGGTGGCCTCGCCCGTCTCGAACGCGCGCTCGGGCAATGGATGCTGTCGCTGCACGTTGACAGCCATGGCTATACCGAAACCGCGGTCCCGCTGCTGGTCAATGACGCGACGATGTACGGCACCGGGCAGTTGCCGAAGTTCCACGACGACCTGTTCCGCACCACCGATGGCCGTTGGCTGATCCCGACCGCCGAAGTGCCGCTGACCAACCTCGTCCGCGATGAAATCCTGGCCGAATCCGCGCTGCCGCTGCGCCTCACCGCACTCACCCCCTGCTTCCGCTCCGAAGCCGGCAGCGCCGGGCGCGACACCCGCGGGATGCTGCGCCAGCACCAGTTCCAGAAGGTCGAGATGGTCTCCATCACCCGGCCCGAGGACAGTGCCGCCGAACACGAACGCATGACCGCCTGCGCCGAGACCGTGTTGACCGACCTCGGCCTGGTCTGGCGCCGGATGCTGCTCTGCGCCGGCGATACCGGGTTTTCCGCCGCCAAGACCTACGACCTGGAAGTCTGGCTGCCGGGCCAGCAGGCCTGGCGGGAGATTTCTTCCTGCTCCAACTGCCGCGATTTCCAGGCCCGCCGCATGGCAGCGCGCTACCGGCCGGAGGGCCAGAAGGGCACCGCCTTCGTCCATACGCTGAACGGCAGCGGCGTGGCCGTCGGGCGGGCGTTGATCGCGGTACTGGAAACCCATCAGCAGGCCGATGGCAGCGTAGCCATCCCCGAGGTGCTGCGGCCCTACATGGGCGGGGCTGAGCGCATTTCCCGGGCTTAGAGCACCACCCGGGCGCGGGACTCTTCGCCGTCAGGCCGGCTTGCCGACGCCACCGCGGCGTCGCGCAGCGACAAGTCCGACGATGCCCGGCAGCAGCAGCGATACCGTGCCGGGTTCCTGCACCGGAAAACCGAGCGCTTCGGCGGTCATCTGCTGCAACGCCCGGGCCTCGCCCGTCGTGATCGCAAGATCGATCGCCGCCCTTTCGCCCAGGTCGAACATGCGCGGGTCGTTCCCGGTGATCGTGCCGAACAGGGTCAGGCCGCTGAGGTAGGATCCCCACTTGCTGGCATGGGTGCCGTCGGGGAACCACAGGTCCAGCAGGCCATCCGTCTGCGCATCGGGCGCGTAGACGTTGTGCGTCGCGAAGCCGCCCTGGACCGCGCGCAGGAAGGCTTCGCCGACGGGGGCCAAGCCGTCGATCACGCCGGGCTGGTTGGCGATCAGCCGTGCCCTGGAGGCTTGCAGGTCCGCCGTCATCCGTTCAAGCCCGTTCGCGGCCGCATAGGGGCCGGTGATCGGCGTGGTGGTGCGCGTCACCGCGCCGGTGGCCTCGTCGGTGGTGGTCACGAACCCGCCCGCGATCAGGTTCGGCCGCGCCCAAGTTTCGTCCAGATAGACGTCTGCGTTGGGGTTCGTGTTGGGATTGCCGGCGATGCTGCGGAGCGTGTTGTCGCAGGTGTTGGCGGTGTTGCCGGTCGCGGCCCGGCAGGCGGCGGTGGAGCCGAAGAGCTGCGTCTCGGTGAAGCTTTGGG
>JBBRWI010000343.1:0-3387 GCA_038249305.1 Acetobacterales bacterium | reverse complement strand
CAACGTGGCCGCCGCAGGCCCGATGCCCGCCCGCGTGGTGGCGCTGCTGCAACGGATGCGGGCGGAGGTGGAAAGCAACTGCGATTACGTCGGTGGCCAATTCGCTGACGAGGCGCGGCGCATGGACCGTGGCGAAAGCGATCGCCGCGGCATCTATGGCGAGGCGACCGAGGACGAAGCCGAGGCGCTGCGCGACGAGGGGATCGACATCGGCCAGATCCCCTGGGTGCCGCGGTCGGACGGTTAAGCCGCGGCGACCGCCTCATACGGAAGGCGCTTCACCCGATCCATGTTGATGCCCTCGATCCGCAGAAGCCGGGTCGGCCCGTCGCGGCGGGGCGAATGCACCACGCCGGGTTCGTACAGATGCGCGTCACCGGGCCGCAGCGTATAGGCGCGGGTGGCAACGGCGCGGCCCGGCTTGCCGTCGGCCGGTCGGGCCAGGCAGTCCCAATCGGTCATGATCGTCTCGCCGGCCGCCTGGCCGTAGATCGCCCAGGACGGGCCATGATCGTGCGGCCCGCTGGTCTTGGCCCCCGTATAGGCATGGGCGAGGATGGTGAAGCCAAGGTCCGAATCCTCATGCAGCACCAGGCGTTCCGGGGTGCCCTCGGGGATGTGGGTGGCGACGAAGGCCGGATCGGCCAACGCCTGCTTGACCAGGGCATTGACCCGAACGCGGCCCTCGGTGCCGGGATGCTCGACCAGGGCCCGCCGGCATTCGGCGGCGAAGCTGCCGAGGTCGGCGGCGGGGTTTTGGGTCATTGTGGCCATGGTTTTGGTTCCGGTGTTGCCGTGCGCCGATGATCGGAGCATGTCGCGCGCGGGGGTGCCAGCATCATGGCCCCCCGCCGCACGCAGCCCAGCCCATCTGGCCGCGCCGCGCCGGGCGCCCGTAGCCTACCCTTGGGGGCGATGGGAATTTTGGGGGAAAATCGGCGATGCGAAGCGATCTCGGCCGGCGCCTGGCCGCCTGCCTGCTGGCCATCGCGGCCTGGAACACGCCCGCGGCAGCCCAGCCCGCGGCCCCGCCGCCGCCGGTGCCACCTGGGGAAATCCGCGTGACCCTGCTGGGCACGGGCAGCCCGCCGCCGGTGATGGACCGTTTCGGCCCGGCGACCCTGGTGCAGGCCGGCGGCGTTACCCTGCTGTTCGATGCCGGGCGCGGCGTCACCCAGCGGCTGTGGCAGCGCCGGGTGCGCCTCGGCGCGGTCGATGCGGTTTTCCTGACGCATCTGCATTCAGACCATGTGGTCGGGCTGCCCGACCTGTTCCTGACGGGCTGGCTGACTTCGCCGTTTGGCCAGCGGCCGGGGCCGTTGCGGGTGCTGGGCCCGCCGGGGACGCTGCGGATGACCGATGCGCTGCGCCAGGCCTTCGACTGGGACATCGAAACCCGGATCGCCGACCAGGCCCTGCCGCGCGCGGCCGCGACCTTCGCCACCACCGAATTCGCCGCATCGGCGAGCCGCGCGACCGGCGCGCTGGTCTGGGAACAGGCGGGCGTGCGCGTCACCGCCTTCGAGGTGGACCATGGCGACCTGATCCACCCGGGTTTCGGTTATCGCGTCGATCACGCCGGGCACTCCGTCGTGAATCTCCGGCGACACCCGGCCGTCCGAGACACTGGTGCGCCACGCCACCGGCACCGACCTGCTGATCCATCAGGTCGCGGCGATCCGCCCCGAATTGCTGGCACAATCGACCGCCTGGCGAGACATCCTGGACCACCACACGACACCGGAACAGGCGGGCACGATCTTCACCCGCACCGCGCCGAAACTCGCGGTCTACTACCACCTGGTGCTGCTGACGGATTTCGTGATCCCGGCCCCGAGCCTGGATGACCTGGTCACCCGCACCCGCACGACCCATGCCGGGGCGCTCGTGGTGGGGGCCGATTTGATGGCGTTCTCGATCGGGGCGGAGGGGGTCAGGCGGCTGCCGTAGCGTGGCTCCTGAAAAACGGGGGCGCCGTGGAGAGGTGCCCCGCCCCATACGCGTTCAGTTGAGCCCAATCCGGACATAACTGAATGGGTAGATGGCCACCCGAATCGGCGGATTTCGTTTTGTGACGGTCGCGCGTGAAGATGCCACGGATAGGTCAAGCGCAGCCGCCGGGTTAAGTGATGTCCTGCCTGTCCAGTGCGGCGGGCCAAGGTATCCCCTCGGCGCCGCCTCCTCGAGCGGGCGAGACCGGCGATCTTTTTCAGGTGGCAGCCGTGTAAACAAGCGCCGAACCGGAACCCCGCCTGTCCAAATGTTTCAGCGACGAAAGCAGGGTCGTACAGCCGCTTCTGGGAGGAGCCCCGATTCGGCGCTCATTCGCAGTCTTGCCGCAGCGGGCGGGGTTACTCCGGCTTGATGGTTCCCGCCGCCGCAACCCGCCGCCACCGGGTAATATCGGATCGCAGGAACGTCGCAAAAGCGTCGAGGTCGAGCGGTGCCGGTGTCGCGCCCTCGGCCCTCAGATGGCGCGCATAGGCGGGGGTCCCGATGATGGTGCTGATCTCGGTGTTCAGGCGCTGACGCACGGCCCGCGGCACCCCGCGCGGGGCCAGCACGCCCCACCAGACATCCACCGCCCAATCGACGCCGGTCTGTTCGCGAATGGTCGCAAGGTCCGGCGCGAAAGGCGACCGCTCCAGCCCGGTATAGGCGATGACCGGCACCGAGCCCGCATCGACCAGACCCTTCACCGAGGCCATCGTGGTGATCAGGAAATCGATCCGCCCGGCCAGCAGGTCGGTGGTCGATGGCGCTATCCCGGCATAGGGAATCACTTCCATGCGCAGGCCCGCATCGAGGCAAAAGGACTCCATCGCGAAATGCCCGATGCCACCCAGCCCGGCGGTGCCGTATTGCACGCGCCCCGGGTTCGCGCGGGCGAAGTCGACCAGCGCTTTCATGCTGGCAAAGCCGCCGCGTGGCTTGGTGACGACGATCATCGGCGCGGTGCAGACGCGGGCCACGCCTTCGAAACTCTCCATCGCATCATAGGTCGTGCGAAGGATCGTGGAACTGGTGACGAAGGAGGATGAGGCGATCAGCAGGGTATGCCCATCGGGCGTCGCATTGGCGACAAAGGTCGCACCGATCGTACTGCCTGCGCCGGGCCGGTTTTCCACAATCACCGGCCGACCAAGCACCTGGTGCAGCGCCTCCGCGATGGGGCGGGCGACGGCATCGTTGCTGCCGCCCGGCGTGAACGGCACCACCAGGCGCACGGATTGGTTCGGCCAGGGTTGAGGCCCGGATTGGGCGCGCGCGGTTCCGCTGACGACAAAAGGCGCGGCCAGTCCAGCGCCTATCGCCGTGCGGCGGCGAAATACCTGGGGCATATGAATCCTCCGACAGGTCACCGTCATGGCCCGGCCTGGCGCTGCT
>JBBRWI010000342.1:0-3391 GCA_038249305.1 Acetobacterales bacterium | reverse complement strand
TTCGCGGCCAGCGACGTGGTGATCGACTTCACCCATGCCTCGGTGGCGGCCGCCCATGCGGCGCTGGCGGCGCGCACCGGTCGCGCGCTGGTGCTTGGCACCTCCGGCCTGTCGCCGGCGGCCGAGGCTGTGGTGCGGGAGGCGGCGATACAGGTCCCGATCGTCTATGCCGCCAATTTCGCGCCCGGCGTGAACCTGCTGTTTGCGCTGGCCGAACGCATGGCGGCGGCGCTGCCGGCCGACCATTACGACGCCGAGATCGTCGAGATGCACCATCGCCAGAAGGTGGACGCGCCCTCCGGCACCGCCGCAGCCCTCGGCCGGGCGGTGGCGGCTGGGCGTGGCACCACGCTGGAACAGGCGGGGATGGAAAGCGGCCGTGATGGCCATACCGGCCCGCGCCGGACCGGCGCCATCGGGTTTTCCGCCCTGCGCGGCGGCCAGGTGGTCGGCGAACACACGTTGTTGTTCGCGGCCGGCAGCGAACATATCGCGCTGACCCACCGGTCGTTCGACCGCCGCGTCTATGCCACGGGGGCGGTGCGGGCGGCGTTGTGGGTGGAGGGGCGGGCGCCGGGGCTGTATGCGATGAAGGATGTGCTGGGCATCGGATGAGCGCGGCTTTCCTGGCGAAACATCCCTGGCTGCATCACGCGACCCGGGTCGTCGCCTGGCCGGCGATCGCGCGGGAAGGGCTTTGGCCCGCCGCCCATCTGTTACGGCGGGCGGGTGCCGAGGGCGTCCTGCCGCTGAACCGCACGGCCTGGCTTGATCTGGGGGGTGACGTCGCCCTGCGCCGGCAGGGCATGCCCGACGGTCCCTTGGGCGCCAGGCTCGCGCCGGGCATCGACCCCACCGCCTGGCGGCGCTTCATCAACGACCATGTGTTCCTGGCCCCGGATGTCAGGCGCTACATGACGGCCGATCCGGGCATCGCCATGGTTCGCCTGTCGGTCCGTACCGAGGCGCTTCTCGGGGCGGGGCTCAGGCCGCTTTGGTGCCGCTTCAACAACGGCTTCCTGGACCGCAGCGCGCCGGCGCGGCGCCGCAGGCGCTGCTTCGACGACTGGCGGCCGCTCGCGGCCTGGGCCGGGGAACCCGTGTCCGAGGTGATCCTGCGCGGGCCGCTGCCGGCCGCCCTGCTGCGGCCCAGCCCTTGACCCCCCCGCCGGTCCTTGCGATACGCGCGCGCCCGGCGTCCATCCGATGGCGAACCCGAGGCCATCCGCGACAAGAGGGCATAATCATTCCATGCGCGACCAGGGCGATTATCTGTTCACGTCTGAATCCGTGTCCGAAGGGCACCCCGACAAGGTGGCCGACCGCATCAGCGACACGGTGCTCGACGCTTTCCTGACCGCCGATCCCTATGCCCGCGTCGGCTGCGAGACCCTGGTCACCACCAACCGCATCGTCCTGGCCGGCGAAGTGCGCGGCCCCGATGCCGTACTTTTCAGCCTGGAGGAGAAGGTCCGCGCCGCGGTGCATGACATCGGCTACGACCAGGAAGGGTTCTCGTGGCGCCATGCGTCGTTCGAGAACCACCTGCATCCGCAGTCGGCCGATATCGCAATGGGCGTGGACGCGACCGGCAACAAGGATGAGGGCGCCGGCGACCAGGGCATCATGTTCGGCTATGCCACCAACGAGACGCCGGAACTGATGCCGGCGCCGCTGCAATATGCCCACGGCATCCTGCGTCGCATGGCCGAACTCCGCCATGCCCACGACCCGCGTGCCAAGGGCCTGCTGCCGGATGTGAAGAGCCAGGTCACCCTGCGCTATGTCGATGGCAAGCCGGCCGGGGTCACCTGCGTCGTCGTCTCGACCCAGCACGAGGAAGGGATGGACCAGGCCGAGATCAAGGAGATGATCCGCCCGATCGTCGCCGAAATCCTGCCCGCCGGCTGGGTGCCACCGGAGGCCGAGTTCTACGTGAACCCGACCGGCAAGTTCGTGATCGGCGGGCCGGATGGCGACGCCGGCCTGACCGGGCGCAAGATCATCGTCGACACCTACGGCGGGGCGGCCCCGCATGGCGGCGGCGCGTTCAGCGGCAAGGACCCGACCAAGGTGGACCGTTCGGCAGCCTATGCCGCGCGCTATGTCGCCAAGAACGTCGTGGCCGCGGGCCTGGCCGACCGCTGCACCATCCAGCTGGCCTATGCCATCGGCGTGTCCAAGCCGCTGTCGATCTATTTCGACCTGCACAACACCGACAAGGAGATCGACGAGGCCAAGCTCGCCAAGGTGGTCAGTGAGCTGATCGACCTGTCGCCGCGCGGTATCCGCACGCATCTGCGGATGAACCGCCCGATCTATGTGCCGACCAGCGCCTATGGCCATTTCGGCCGCACGCCGGATGCCGCGCTGGATACGTTTACCTGGGAAAAGACCGACCTGGTGGATGCGCTGAAGGCCGCTTTCGGGCGGTGACCGACCAGGCGGCGGTCATGCAGCGGCCGCCGCCGCCGGTCGAGGGCATTCCCGATCGGCTTTATGGCCGCACCCGTGGGCATGTCTTGCGCCCGAGGCAGGAACGGCTGCTGGCCGAAACCCTGCCGCGGCTGCGGCTGGCCGACCCTGCCGCCCCCCGGTTCGACACCCCGGTCCGCGAAACCTGGCTGGAGGTCGGCTTTGGCGGCGGCGAACATGCGCTCGCCCTGGCCGCAGCCAACCCCGACGTCGGGCTGATCGCGTCGGAGGTGTTCGAGAACGGGCTCTGTTCGCTGCTGACCCGGCTGGTGCCGGAGAACGCGGAGGCGACGGGGCCGCTGCCCGGCAACCTGCGCCTCTGGCCCGCCGATGCCCGGCACCTGCTGGCGGCGCTGCCGGAGGGGGCTTTGGACCGGCTGTATCTGATGTTCCCCGACCCCTGGCCCAAGGCGCGGCACAGCAAGCGGCGGTTTGTGCATCCGGCCGCGCTGGCGCTGGTGGCAAGGGTGCTGAAGCCCGGCGCGGAATGGCGCATCGCCTCGGACCACCCGATCTACCAGGCCTGGGTCGCGGAGGTTTTTGGCGCCCAGTCGCTGTTCGAACAGGTCTCCGTCGCCGACGAACGCCCGCAAGGCTGGCATCCCACGCGGTATGAGGCCAAGGCCCATCGCGAGGGCCGGACGCCGCGCTACTGGGTGTTTGTGCGGCGATGAGCCTGGCCGGCAGTTCCGCGCTGGTGACGGGTGGTGCCTCGGGCCTGGGGCTGGCGACGGCCGAGGCGCTGGCCGCCGCGGGCGCGCAGGTGGTGGTGCTCGATTTGCAGCCCGGCCGCGTTGGGGTGTCGGTGACCGGCGATGTGGCGGATGGGCCGGCGATGGAGGCGGCGGTGGCGGCCGCGATGGCGCTCGGCCCGCTGCGTGTCGCGGTCGCCTGCGCCGGGATCGCGCCGGCGGCG
>JBBRWI010000341.1:0-3453 GCA_038249305.1 Acetobacterales bacterium | reverse complement strand
GACCGAACAGCGCGATGGGGAGCGCTGGTGGATGACCGCGGCGGGGTCCGCCCGTCATGAAAGCGAAGTGCTGAAACTGCGGGCGGTCGCCTAGAGCAATATCGGATCAGATGGAATCATCTGATCCGATTTCTTGCTCTAGATTCAACGGCTTCTAGAGCACGAGATCGATCCACTTGGATCGATCGTGCTCTAGAGCAATATCGGATCGGATGGAATCATCTGATCCGATTTCTTGCTCTAGATTCAACGGCTTCTAGAGCACGATCGATCCACTTGGATCGATCGTGCTCTAGGCCCCTCGCCACCCCGGCACCGCCGCCGCCGGCGGCAGTCGCGCGATCCGCACCGGTTCAGCCGCGAGGCACCCGGCCAGCGCATCCAGCGCGTCATCGGCGGCGCCCGGCGCATCCGGCCGCCATTCGGACATTTCCGTCAGGAACCGCGGGCTGGCCGCCTGGCTGTGGATATGCAGCCGTCGCGCCGCCATCACCGGGTCCAGCGCGCCCAGGATGCGCCTGGATTTCGCCTCCCGGTGCGCGACCTCGACCACCGCGCAGGCGGCGCCGGCGCGGGACATTTCCTGCCGCAGGATGGATGGCAGGAAGCGGCCGATGCCGTTGGTCTCGACCCGCACGGCGGGCAGCAGCAGGTCGCGCGCGATCCGGGCGACCGCAGCGCATTGCTGCGTCGCGGGGTCGATCGCGGCATCCGGGTCATGCGTCAGCCAGTGCAGCCGGTGCAGGTAGGTATTGCCCAGGCCATCGACGTAGCAGGCGGCCAGCACCGAACCGTCGCCCAGCCCCGGCCGGCCGAACGCCGGGTCCCAATGGCCGCCGCCCGAGACCAGGCGACGGCCCATCAGCCGCAGCACGGGCCGCCCGCCCGCCTCGGCATAATCGGTTTCCTCGGCATAGCGGATCAGCGTTGCCGGATCGAGCCTGGCGGCTTCGGGCGGCACCGCTTCCAACTGCATCTGGCGACGGAATTCGATCGGCCCCACCCGGTCCCGCAACAGCGCTACATGGGCGTCGGTGAAGCGTTCGGGCCAGGCGCTGCGGCCGCCGCCATCCAGCAACGGAACCCGCAGGCTGGCGTAGCCACGGGCAAAGCCGTCCGGCGCGTAGAGCGTCTCGGCGGTATGCGGCGTGCCGACCAGCAGCAGGGTGCCGCCCGGGACCAGGACGAACTCCGCCTCGGTCAGGCGTTCGCGCAGGGCGGCGCGCTTGCCCGGCGTGTCGCAGTTCCCGGCGACCTCCACATCGTCGCCGATGATCAGGTCGGCGCGGCTGCCGGTGATGTTGCCGTCGATGCCGGCGGCCAGCATCGACGGGTCGCGCAAGGCGCCGGGGCGCTGCACGGTGAAACGGTCCGCCGCCCAGACTTCCGGCACGCGTTGGCGCAGATGGGCGCAGAGCGGGTGGCGTTCGATGATGCGCCTGACGCTGGCAACCATCTTGGTCGCCAGCGCATGGTCGGCGGCCAGCACCAGGATGCGGGTATCGGGCCGCCGTGCCAGCAGCCAGGCGCAGTGCAGCCCGACCAGGGTGGATTTGCCGGCGCCGCGGAACGCCTGCAACAGAAGATGACAGTCGTGGCTTTCGCCGCGCGCCTGCAACCAGCGCGCGATCCGCCGGTGCAACCGCGGCAGCGCCTGGCCGTGGCGCGCGTTCCAGACCCAGGCGAAGACGTCCAGATCAGGCTGCGCCATCCTCGTCCTCCGCTTCGCCCAGCGCGCTGATCGCCTGCGCGAGCAGCTCTGCGGCCTCGGTGGAGGGTGCGCCCCCCGAGGCCGTCTGCAGCTTCAGCAACTGTTCCAGATGCCCGAGCGCCGTGCGGGCCGAGGTATGCCAGGTGGCGAAGACCTTGGGGTCGTCGTGCGGTTCCGGCGAGCCCTCGCCGATGAAGGCCCTGTAGTCCCTCATCACTACGGCCGAGGCATGTTCGAACTGCTCACGCGTAAGCACCTTTGGGGCCGTCATGCCTTGGTCACGCGCACGCGAACGATCCCGGCGGCCAGGTCGATGGTCGAGGCCGACCTGTTCCACGCGGTGACGGTGACCACATCGGTCGCGCCCACCTGCGCCAGGAAGATCATGCCGCTGGTCGCCAGGCTGAAGGCGGCCTGGCAGAAGTCGCCGGGCCGCGCGCCGGGCACCGATACGTTGAGCGTGACCGATCCGCCGGCCGCGGTGGAAACCGGGTCCCACGATGCCTCGGCGCGCAATTCGCGCACCCCGTGCGGCAGCCCCGGCTGGCCATAGAGCACGGAGGGCGAGAAGGCCGGATCGCAGGCGATCCGCATGGCCCGCACCTCGAAATCATCGGTCAGGCGGCCGATGCCGATGATGGCATAGGCCACCTGCGGTTCCAGCCGCACGGTTTGCAGGCGCGTCAGATTGGCGTCGGTCATGTCCGACGTGCCCTGCCACCAGCGCGCGCCCGACGAATACTGCATCGTCTGCCCGCTGGCCCGCACCATCTGGCCCGCCGCATCGGTCAGCAGGTTCATCGCGGAGTCGAAGACCTGCACGATCATGCGCGGTGCGTCGGCGTCCACCGCCAGTGCGAATTCGCGGCAGGCCCTGCTGTCCACCACAAAGCCGAGGCCACGCCCGCCGACCAGAATGGCGCCCCGATTGGTCAGGGTGATGCTGTCCAGCGCGGGGAAGGCGAAGTCGGCCAGGGTCGTCGGATTGCCGCTGACATTGGTGGACAGGACGGCCAGGCTTTCGAAGCCGACCTCGGTGGCGTTCCAGCGGATCGAGGCGGCGCGCATGTTCGGCACCGAGGCCAGGTCCCGCACCGAATCCCGGTGCGCGATGGCCTGGTGGTGGCGGCGCACCACGGCGCCGGTGCGCGTGGCACTGGGCGGGTATTCCACATCGACGACATAGCCCTGGCTCGCCCAGGCGACCTCATAGACATGATCCTGCGCGCCCGCGGTGTGGCGGGCCACGAATTCATCGCAGCCCTCCATGCGCAGGTTCCGTGCGATCACCGCGCGGCTGTTCACCTCGATCAGGAAGGGCACGCCGGCGATCGGACGGTCGCGCGATTGCAGTTCGAAGGCCGGGCCGTCGAAGACATGCCGGTTGTGCGCGACATAGGCACCCGGGGCGGCCGAGAAGCGCACCCCATACCGGTCCATGCTGATGTTGGTCGCCGATGCCAGGGCGAAGTGGCCACCGTAGTAGCGCACCGAGGTGTTCCACGCCGCCGCCGTCGCGGTGCGCACATCGAGCCCGATGTGGTTGTTCACGATGCGGCCGAGATGGACCTCGCTGTCTTCGAAACCACGCTCGACACCCAGGGTCTGGAGGCCGATGGTGAAGCCCTCGACCTGGCGTACGTCCAGCACGCTGGCGTCCAGGTTGCGTGCCTGGATGCCGATGTCGGCCTCGTTGGTCCAGTTGCTGATGGTTGCGCGCGTCACCCGCAGCCCGATGTAGG
>JBBRWI010000340.1:0-3505 GCA_038249305.1 Acetobacterales bacterium | reverse complement strand
GCCCGACGCCGTGGTGACGCGGCTGTCCGGGGTGATGCTGGCGGCCCTGGCCGACCCCGATGTGGCGCGGCGATTGGTCGCGGCCGGTTTCACCGCCGCCCCCCAGGCCCCCGCGGATTTCGCGGCCTTCCAACAGGCTGAGGTCTCGCGCTGGGCGCAAATGGCGCAGTTGACCGGAGTGCGGCTGGAGGATTGAGCGACGCCGGTTATGTCTTCCGATCACGTTCAATCAGCGCCAATAGTTCCGGCGGCACCGGTTCCTTCGCGACCTCGTCGTACATCGCGTGCAACCCGCGTTTCAGCCAGAGGTCAAAGGCCGCATCCGAGGGCGCGACACGCCCACGGTAGATCCCATTGGTTGTGCTTGGCGTCACGGGATCGGCCTTGTCCTGCTTCGGAGGAACGTCGGTCAAGGCCTGTCCTATGGGTACGACAATCGGTGTAGATCGCCGATGATCATAGAACATCACCGGCCGATCACGCTAGCGTGAGTTCTTGGGCTGTACGCTGCGACAGGGCGCCGGGCGGGGGCATCGTCCAGCAACCAGGCCTGCAACTGCCTGCGCGCACGGAACACGCGGCATTTCAGGGTGCCGACGGCGACGCCTAGTTCCGCGGACATCTCCTCATACGACAGGCCCTGGACCGCCGACATCATCAGCGCAACCCGCTGGTCGGCCGGCAGTCTGCCAAGGCAGACCTGCAATTCGCCCATGGCGATCGCGTCGTCCTGGGTTGCCGGGCGCGACATAGCCTCGGCCGGCGCGTCGTCCATGTCCACCATCTCGCGGCGGCGGCGGACGTCCGACAGGAACCGGTTACGCAGGATACGGGACATCCAGGCCTTGAAATTGCTGCCGGGAATGAACGACGACTTGGCCGCCAGCGCATTGGTGACCGCAGCCTGCACCAGATCATCGGCGTCGGCGCGCCGGCGAGTGAGAGCAAAGGCCTGTTGGCGTAGGCGTGGCAGGCAAGCGATCAGCAGGTCGTGGAAGGACGCGTTCGGGTCCGACTGGTTCGCATCGCTGATTTTCAGCACATATCTCGCGGGCATCGGAGTCACCTCGTCACGTTGCATGACCCCCCAATACGCGGCATCACAGTTGGTTGCTGCGTAAATAGCATGGCTGCTGCGCTGTAATCGCATGCGTCCGTGGCGCCCCCAAATGCGTTCCTTCCTGAATGCTAATTCCGTGCCCATCAACCTCGATCCAGTTTGGTCCGAAGCGCGTGGCGCGCACGGCTGATGCGTGCTTTTATTGTCCCGGCGGCGACGCCGCAGATGGCCGCGGCTTCCTCGATGGACAGGCCCTGCGCGCCGACCAAGATCAGCGCCTCTCGCTGGGCGGCCGGCAGGTCGTCCATGGCGCGGGCCAATTCACGCATGGCGGCCTGGCCGGATTGTTCCTCGGCGGCATGGTCGTGCCCGGCCTGGGCTGCCTCGGCCGCAGCGCGTCGGCTTTGCCGGGCCAGGCGCAGCCCGCCCAGCCAGGCGTTGCGCAGGATGGTGAACACCCAAGGCCGCGCGTTGGTGCCTTGTTGCCATTGCGTTTCGGCCGCCAATGCGCGCATGACAGTTTGCTGGACCAAATCATCGGCGGCATGGGTGTCACGGGTCAACGCGCGGGCGTAGCCGCGCAACCCCGGCAGCATCGCCAGGAGTTGCTCGCGTAACAGATTAGATCGGTCGGGTTCCATGCCGAATCTGTCCACCCCTTTCGCCGCCGACACCAGGAGACCGCGCCTTGCCTGTTTCCCCCGCCCTCGCCTCACCCCCCGCCGATGCGGCTGACATCGTCGCGGCGCTGCCGTTCGGCCGTCGCTATGCCCGCGCCCTGACCGGCAGCCAAGTACGCGGCGATGCTATCGTGGCCGAGGCCCTGCGCCAGGGGCTGCCGCCGCTGCCCGGCCGCCTGGGCCTGTTCGCCGGTATTACGCGCCGGATGCCGGCCGATGCGCAGGCCGGGCAGATTCCCCTGACCGAGCGGCAAATGCTGTTGCTGACCGCGCTGGAGGGCCTGTCCGCTGCCGAGGCCGGCCTGGTCATCGGCCTGGACCCGCCGCAGGCGGAGGCCCTGCTTCACGCCGCCCGCGCCAGGCTGCGCACCACCACCGCGACCGACGTGCTGATCATCGAGGATGAGCCCGTCATCGCGATGGACCTGCGGATGCTGGTCGAGAACTGCGGCCATCGCGTGACCGGCATCGCCGCATCCGAGGCGCAGGCGATCCGCCTTGCGACCGAACACCCGACAGGGCTGATTCTGGCCGATGTGAACCTCGGCCGTGGTGGCGACGGCATCAATGCGGTGCGCCGGATCCTGCTGACGGTGAAGGTGCCGGTGATCTTCATCACCGCCTATCCAGAACGCTTGCTGACCGCAAACGAGGTCGAGCCAGCCTTTGTCATGACCAAGCCTTTCGACCCGGTGGCGCTGGCGATTTCCACCTATCAGGCCGTCACCGCGGGGCGGGCTTTTATCCTGTAGGGCCGCCCGCCCGCGGTCCGCAACCGGGCCTGCGACGGCAACCCCGGCCGATGAGCGGCGTTTCTTCCCGTGAGTGCTCTCACGGAGGACGCCATGCTTTACTGGACCCTGCTGTTCCTGGTCGTCGCGCTGGTTGCGGGCGTGTTGGGTTTCGGGCTCGCCGCTTCGGCCGCGACCGGTATCGCGCGCGTGCTGTTTTTCATCTTTCTCGTGATGTTCGCCGTGTCGTTGATGTCGGGATCGGTCATGTCCGGGCGCGGTTCATCCCTATGAACACGCGGCTTGGCCGGCGTGGGATGCTGCTGGCGATGCCCGGCGCGACCCTGCTGGTGTCCGGCGCCGTGCCGGTGGTGGCACAAACGACACGCGGCCAGTGGTTCGACCCGACGCAACTGCCCTCCTACAGCGGGCGGCTGGAACGCTGGATGCTCAATCCGGCCGGCGAGACCGATCGCGGCCTGTTCCGGGAGGGGGCGCAATTCGTCTTCCCGCCCGCCGCTGCCGATGAGCTGATGGCCGCGGTCCAGCCCGGCGCCGCGGTGACCGTCTGGGGCATCCGTGCGCGCAGCGCGCCGATCATCACCATGCTCGCCTGGGCCAAATCCGACGCCGACCCGGCGAACTTCGTCGCCAGCCCCGCCTGGTTCGCCAGCCGTTCGCGCGGGACGCAGCGCCTGTCCGTCGCAGGCCCAGTCGCCGGGTCGCTTCTGTCGCCGCAGGGCGAGCCGATGGGCGTGTTCTTCGCCAATGGCGACAGCTTGCGCCTGGCACCCGATGTGCACGCGATGCTGGCGACGAGCCTAGGCGTTGGCAATGTCGTGGCAGCGGAGGGGATGGGCACCCGGGCGCGCGATGTCACCGCGATCGATGCCGAGCGGATCGGTCCCGCCGCCGACACCCTGGCCGCGCTGCCGGTGCCGCCCGCGCGGCCGGATGTGCGCCGGTGAGCGATGCCACGGTGCTGAAGCCGAAGATCATCGAGGAACCGCCCGCCGCGCGGCCGCTGCATGCCT
>JBBRWI010000339.1:0-3516 GCA_038249305.1 Acetobacterales bacterium | reverse complement strand
GGCCAGCATCGCCGCCACGGTCGCCGCCGAGATCGGCCAGCCAAGCCACGCATTGGCCGACCAGGCGGCGAAGGCGCCCGCCGCCATCACCGCGCCCACTGCGAAATTTGCGAAACCCAGCAAGGCGAAGAGCAGTGTGAACCCCACCGCGGCGGGTGCGACCAGGGCGGCCGTCGCCAGCGTGTCGAAGATGAGTTGGATCATGCGGCGGTACCCAGAAACAGCGCGCTAAGATCAGCCTCGGCCAGCAATTCGGCAGCGGTGTCGCGGCGGGCGACACCGCCGCCGGCCAGCACCAGGGCGCGGTCGGCGTGGCGCAGCGCCTCGCGCGCATTCTGCTCAACCAGCAGCGTACCGATGCCCGCTGCCCGCAGCCGGGCGATGGCGGTCAGCGTCTCCTCCACGAGTGCGGGGGACAGCCCCGCGGTGGGTTCATCCAGCAGCAGCAGGCGCGGGCCAGCCATCAGCGCCATGCCGAGCGCCAGCATCTGCCGCTGACCGCCCGAGAGCAGACCTGCCGCACGGGGCAGCGCCGGGCGCAGCGCCGGGAACAGCGTCAGCACGTCATCGCGCCGCTTCCCAGCCTGGCGCGGCGCCAGCCATGCTCCTATGGCGAGGTTCTCGGCCACGCTGAGGCTCCGGAACACGTTGCGCCGCTGCGGCACCAGCGCCACGCCGGCGGCGGCCAGGGCCGAGGGTGCCATGCCCGTCACCTCCCGCCCATCCAGATGCACCTGGCCGGCGAGCGGCTTCATCGTGCCGGCAATGGCCGCCATCAGTGTGGACTTCCCCGCGCCATTTGGCCCCAGGAGCGCGACCACTTCGCCCGCCGCAACGGTCAGCGAGACGTCGGCGATGATGGCCCGCCCGCCATAGCCGGCGGCAAGGCCGGTGATGATCAGTTCCATCACGCCACCGCCCCCAGATAGGCATCCACCACGCGCACATCGCGCAGCACCGCGGCCGGCGTCCCTTCGGCCAGGATGCGGCCCTGCGCGAGGACGATCACCCGGTCGGCCAAGCGCGAAACCACGCCCATATCATGCTCGACGAAAAGGAAGCCGGTGCCGCGCGTGTCGCGCAGGCGCGTGACGACATCGCAGAGCGCCTGGCGTAACGCCGGCGCTACGCCCGCCGTCACCTCATCGAGCAGGACAAGCTTGGCGCCCGTCATCAATGCGCGGCCCAATTCCAGCAGCTTGCGCTGGCCGCCGGACAGCTCGCCCGCCAGCGCGTTCTCGCGCCCGGCCAGGCCGATTTCGGCCAGGACGACGCTTGCCGCCTGGGTAAGTGCCGCCTGTGCATCACGCACCGCCCGGGGCCGGAGAAACACATCCGCCAGCCCCTCGCCGGTCGTCTCCGGTGCCGCCAGAAGCAGGTTTTCCAACACGGTCAACCGCCCCAGCCCACGCGCGATCTGGAAGGTGCGGGTCAGGCCCAGCCGCGCCACGCGATGCGCGGGCAGGCCTGTGGCATCCGTGCCATTGACCGTCAGCCTTCCGGAATCGGGCGAGGCCACGCCGGAGAGCAGATCGAACAGTGTGGATTTTCCCGCACCATTCGGTCCGATCACACCAACGACCTCGCCCGGCCGCAGCGTGAGCGACACGCCATCCACGGCCCCGATGCCGCCGTAGCGCTTGACCAGGCCTTCGGCTGCGAGCCCGACCTCAATGCCCCTCAATAGCCGCCAGCGCCGCGTGCGCCTCCTCCTCCTCCTCGATACGCAGCGCATCGTTGAAGCGGTTGAAGAAACCGCAGAGCGTAATCCGCTAGGTGAGTTCTACAACTTGCGCCTCGGAAAAATGCTGCAGCAGCTCGTTGTGCATGCGGTCGGTCACCCGGTTCGGCGTCTCCCAGGCCACCTTGGTGTAGGCGATCACGAGCCGGTCCACCTCATCGAGTTCTGCCGGAAGGTCGGCGTTCATGATGTGGTCCACCGCATCGGGCGAGAGGCCTGCCACAACCAGGAAAGGTTTGTGGTGGGCCACGCAGTAATGGCACTCGTTCAGCCGCGAGACGACGACGATGGCGATTTCCAGATAGCGCTTGGGCAGCGTCGCCGCTGCGCGCAATTCCATCAACATGGCCATCAGGTGGCGCAGCGCTGGCGGCACATGCGCAAAGACTGCGACCTGGTTGCGGAAGGGACCGTAGAGGCTCGCGAATTCCTCATAGATCTGCGCCAGATCGGTTGGCAACTCGGAAGAGGGGATGGAACGGACCCGGGCCATGGAGACTCCTGCAGTTGTGGTATCGTTTATTCATTATGCTTGGCACCATGTGGCAGGCAATCCGCCCAATGGGCATGGGTTAGATGCTGAGGAACCCGTGAGCAGGTTCGTTTTTTAGTATTGATTTGACGGCGGCGCAGTCGGTTTTTCCAGTAGGCTGGTGCTGAACAGAAAAGACCTAGCCTGTGGATCCACCGATCGGGCCAGGGTGCCCGCCAGGGCTGGCACAACGGAAGGCGTGACAAGCACGGCGAGGATAACGCAGCACATCGTCATGCAACAAAGTCTTCTCCTGAATAAAAACCGAATGGCAATACGTGCGCAACAAAGGGACTGGCGCTCTCCGAGCTTAGTCAAAATTGGCGCGACCGCAGATCGACGTGTGTCGACGGAAGCGAGTGGTTGTACGTCATAATCATCTCGGATTGACGTTGATCCGTTGCGGCTCCCCTCCCGTCCGAACCAAGCTTAACTGTGCCTGGGAGAATCAAATCAGCATCGAGGCGAACAGGTATGACTTGCGCAGGATCTTGCAGCACCCACTGCGGATCCGCTCCACCTCAACACTGAAATTTCCGCACGCTGCCCAATTGAAACTCACCGAGACCGGATCGACCGGTGGCGCCAGACCGAGCCTTGGCCAGGAGGTCATCGAGATAGGCCGCAAGTGCCCCCATCCCTGAGCGCGACGTGCCGGCAATGCCTGCGCGGGCTTCAGCATCGGGATTATAGTTTGTATTGGTGTTTACGTCGTACACTAATGAGTGGCCATCCGCGCCAAGGATGAATTCGATGCCGGCCACATCCACCCCGGTCTGCTCTAGGAATGTTTCCAGCCGGCCGCGCAGGCGGGTATCGATACCGTCGACGATTGTGAACTTATGCGCTGGTTTCCCTGCCACCGCCCCTACCGGGCAGGCCATCTCGCCGATGGCGCAGACATCGGCCGGGCACAGTTCGAATCCGTCGCTAGTGTCCACCTCCACGGCATAGGTAAAACGCCGGCCGGTGAATTCCGCCCGCGTAATCACGGGACGCGATGCGCGGACATAGGTCTGAAGCAGCTGGATACCATCGACCGGCTCAATGTAGCGATCACTCTCGACATGCTCCCTTTGAGCTGCACCCGGTTTCCCTGGACACACATTTGTCTAAGGAAACCGGAATGATGAAGCCGAACATGAACGAGATCGATCGTCCTGATGCTGTTGATGGGCCGGTGGTCAGCGAGGGCGGGCGCAGCCCGTCCACGCTGTCCACGGGCCGCGCTGCCCCGTCGGGC
>JBBRWI010000338.1:0-3527 GCA_038249305.1 Acetobacterales bacterium | reverse complement strand
TCGAACCGTTCGCGCGTGGCCGGCATCTCCAGGAAGCGGGTGGTTTCCGCGAACAGCCGCTCGACCACGGCGGGCGGCGTATTGGCCGGGGCCAGCAGCCCGTGCCAGGGCGCGATGTCGGTGCCGGGATAGGTCTCGATCCTGCCGCGCCGGGCTCTATACCGTGCCGACGGGGGTCGGGATCGGCGCTGAACCGGCCGATGCGGTTTGGGATTTCGTGGTGGGCTAGAGCACGAGATCGATCCACTTGGATCGATCGTGCTCTAAAGGCTTTCCAGCAACCCGCACAGCACCCGCCCGCGCGGCGCCAAATCCGCCCACACGATATGCTCATAGGGCGCATGCGCCCCGGCCCCGGTGCAGCCCAGGCCGTCCAGCGTCGGGATGCCCATCGCCGCGGTGAAATTGCCGTCCGAGCCGCCGCCGCGATGTTGTTTCGGCAGATCATAGCCCTCGGCAGCCGCGAGGTCGCGGGCCATGGCGAACAGCGCCAGGATCTGGGGTGTTTCGGCCATCGGCGGGCGGTTCATGCCGCCCGCAATCTCGATGCGTATGCCGTCCTGCTCGCCGGCCATGGCCAGGATGCGGGCTGCGAATTCCGCCCCATCGGCGATGTTGGCGACACGCAGGTCGATCTCGCACCCCGCTTCGGGCGGGATCACGTTGGGCCGGCTGCCGCCCCAGATGGGCGCGACGTTGGTGGTCACGCCGCGCGGCAGATCGACCAGCGCGTGGATTTTGGCGATCAGCCCGGCCAGCGCCACCACGGCGCTGCGCCCCTCCGGCCAGTTGCCGCCGGAATGCGCCGACACCCCGTGGATCTTCACATCGAACCGGCCGACGCCCTTGCGCGCGGTCACACAGGCGCCTTGCGGCCCGCCGGCGGGTTCGGGGATCAGCACGGCGGCGGCGTCCGCCGCCTCACGCTCGATCAACGCGCGGCTGATGGGGCTGCCGACCTCCTCATCCGGGGTCAGCAGCAGGGTGATGGGGCGGCGGGTCGTGGTGCCCTGGCGCAGGATTTCCCGCACCGCGTGAAAGGCCAGGAACGACCCCGCCTTCATGTCGTAGATGCCCGGCCCGTGCGCCCGCGCGCCATCGATCCGGAACGGCATGTCGCAGGCCAGTTTCCCGTGGTCCCAGACGGTGTCCAGATGCCCCGCGATCAGGATCGGCTGGCCGGTGCCGGGCGTTCGTGCCACCAGGTTGTCGCCGAACCCATCCACCCCCGGGATGCGTTCCAGCACCGCGCCGACCGATGCCAGTTCGGCCTGGGCATGGTCCATCAGCCGGTTGACCGCCGCGGCGTCGGTGGTCGGGGTTTCCATCTCCACCCAGCCGCGCAACTCGTCCAGCAGACGCTGGCTGGTGCCGATCTCGGTGCTGGGCATGGCGGTCTCCGGGGTTTGCCCGGGCTTTGTCCCGCCGCCTCCTGGCCTTGTCCAGCCACCCGGCGCAGAGTCGGGCGGTCAATGAAGGGGAAACGCGGATGAGCCTGTTCTTCGAGGACCTGACCATCGGCCAGGCTGCCTCCTTCGCCAAGACCATCACCGAGGCCGATATCCTGCTTTTCGCCGCGGTTTCGGGCGACACCAACCCGGTGCACCTGGATGCCGAATTCGCCGCGACCTCGCCGTTCAAGGAGCGTATCGCGCATGGCATGCTCTCGGCCGGGTTGATCAGCGCCGTGCTGGGCACGAAGCTGCCCGGGCCGGGGACGATCTACCTCGGCCAGACGCTGAAATTCCGGGCGCCGGTGCGTATCGGCGAGACGGTGACGGCCACGGCCACGGTCACCGCCCTCGACCCCGCAAAGAAGCGCGCGACGCTCAGCACGGTCTGCACCGTGGCCGGCAAGCCGGTGATCGATGGCGAGGCGATCGTGATGGTCCCTTCACGGATCGCCTGATTCAGCCCACATCCGATGCATGGATGGTCCCGATACCCCACGCCCGCTGCGGCGCGTCTGCGTCTTTTGCGGCGCCAACCCCGGCTTCGACGCCGGCTACACGGCGGCGGCGGCGATGCTTGGCCAGGCGATCGCCGCGCGTGGGCTGGGCCTGGTCTATGGCGGCGGCCGCGTCGGGCTGATGGGCGTGGTCGCCGACGCGGCGATGGCCGCGGGCGGCGAGGTGATCGGCGTCATCCCCGAGGCGCTGATGCGGCGCGAGGTCGGGCACGGCGCCCTGACCGACCTGCGCGTCGTCGCCACCATGCATGAGCGCAAGGCGCTGATGGCCGAGTTGTCGGACGGCTTCATCGTGCTGCCCGGCGGCTTCGGGACGCTGGAGGAAGCGGCCGAAATCCTGACCTGGAGCCAGCTTGGCCTGCATCGCAAGGGACTTGTCTTCCTCGACATCAACGGCTTCTGGGGCCCGATCCTGCATCTGTTCGACCACATGGCCGCCGAGGGCTTCCTGCGCCCGCAGCACCGCGTCCTGGCCGACGTGGCGCCCGACCCGCAGGCCGCACTCGACACGCTGGCCCGCTTCGTGCCGCCGGTCGTCGAGAAATGGCTGCGCGCGGACCAATCGTGACCACGCCCACCGTGATCACCGGCTGGCGCGACGTGCCGCCGGCGCTGCGGGGTGCGACCATCGCCATGGGCAATTTCGACGGCGTTCACGTCGGCCATTTGTCCGTGTTGCGCGCGGCCCATGCGGCCCGGCCGGATTTGCCGCTGGCGGCGGTGACCTTCGAACCCCATCCGCGCGAACATTTCCGGCCCGAAGACCCGCCGTTCCGGCTGACCCTGCTGCCGGCCAAGGCCGCGGCCCTGGGTGCCGCCGGCGCCACCGCGGTTTTCGCCGTGCCCTTCGATACCGACCTGGCCGCGATGGAAGCCGAGGCCTTTGTCGACCAGGTGCTGCACCGGGGCATCGGCGCCAGACACCTGACCTGCGGCGCGGACTTCGCGTTTGGCCATCGGCGCGGCGGCGATGTGGCGCTGCTGGAACGCCTGGCCGAGGCGCGCGGGATCGGGGTTTCCATCGCCCCGGTGGTGTCCGATGCCGGCGGGCCGATCAGCAGCAGCCGCATCCGCCGCTTCCTGCAAGATGCCTACCCCGAACGCGCGACCCTGGCGCTGGGCCGCCCCTGGGAAATCCTTGCCGAGGTCGTGCACGGCGACAAGCTGGGCCGGGTGCTGGGCTGGCCGACCGCCAACCTCTGGCTGGGCCGGCACCTGGAACCGGCGCGCGGGGTCTATGCGGTCACGGTGGCCCTGCCGGATGGGCGCGTCGTGCCCGGTGTCGCCAATGTCGGCCGCCGCCCGACGCTCGGCGGGGACCCGCAGACCCGGCTGGAAGTGCATCTGTTCGATTTCACCGGCGATCTCTACGGCCAGCGCATCGGTGTCAGGCTACAGGCTTTCCTGCGTCCGGACGCGAAGTTCGATGGGCTGGACAGCCTCAAGGCCGCGATCGCGCAGGATGCGGCGGCGGCGCGGGACTTGCTGGCGGCGCTGTGACCACGCATCTGACCACCGGCTGGCCAGGGCTGCTCGGCGATCAGACCAATCGGCGGCT
>JBBRWI010000337.1:0-3532 GCA_038249305.1 Acetobacterales bacterium | reverse complement strand
GCGGCCGGACAGCGCTGCCACCTGGGGGTCCCAGACATGCAGGGTGGTGCCGATGCTGTGCAGCAGCAGCACGGGCGGCGCCTCGGGCGGGCCGTCGATCACGACATGGGCGACGAAGGCGGGCAGGGCCAGGAACATGTCGGTGCCTCGTGCAGCGGCGCGTGAGTCCGCGTTGGGCGGCAGGCTGGCACGGCACAGGCCGCGCCGCAGCCCGTAAAGGGGGCGGCATCAGGTCAGCAGGCGCACCAGCCACAGGCTGATCGCGGGAAATGCCAGGCAGATCAGCAACCGCACCACATCCATCGCGAGGTACGGCAGCACGCCGCGATAGGTCGCGGCGATCGGCACGTCCCGCGCCAGGGACGAGATCACGAAGACATTCAGCCCGATCGGCGGCGCCGTCAGCCCGATGCCGACCACGATCAGCACCAGGATGCCGAACCAGATCGCCGTCTCCTCCCCCGTCAGGCCGAAGTCGAGCGCGGTCACCACGGGGAAGAAGACCGGCAGGGTCAGCAGGATCATCGCCAACTCATCCATCACAGCACCCAGGATGATGTAGGAAAACAGCAGGATCGCCATGACGAGATAGGGCGCGAAGCCCTGCTCGGCGATCCAGAAGGCCAGCAGCACGGGCGCCTGGGTCAGGGCGAGGAAGGCGTTGAACACTTCGGCGCCGAGCAGGATGGCAAAGATCATCGCGGTGGTTTCGGCGGTCCCGCGCAGGCTTTGCCCGATGCGTGTCCAATCCAGCGTGCGACGCGCAAGCCCGACAGCCAGGGTCGCGATGCAGCCGACCGCGGCCGACTCGGTCGGCGTGAACACCCCGCCATAGATGCCGCCGACCACGACGACCGCGATCAGCATCACCGGGATGACATTGAGGAAGGCTACGCGCTTCTGCACCCCGCTGATGGCATCGCCGGGCGGCGCCAGATGCGGCTTGATCCGCACCGTCAGCCAGATCGCGAAGATATAGAAGGCGGTGGCCATCAGCCCCGGGATCAGCGCCGCCATGAACAGCTTGGCGATGTTCTGCTCGGTGCTGATCGCATAGATCACCAGGATCACCGACGGCGGGATCAGGATGCCGAGCGTGCCGCCGACCGCGATGGTGCCCGTCGCAAAGCCATGGTCGTAGCCATAGCGCCGCAATTCCGGCAGCGCCGCCCGGCCGAAGGTCGCGGTGGTCGCGACGGAACTGCCGCAGACCGCGCCGAAACAGGCGCAGGCGCCGATCACGCTCATCGCCATGCCGCCCGGCCTTCGCCCCAGCACGGCATTGGCGGCGGCGAAGAGGTCGCGGGCCAGGCCCGCGCGTTCCGCCAGCGCCCCCATCAGGATGAACAGCGGGATCACCGACAGGGTGTAGTTGGCGAACAGATGGAACGGCGTCGTCTTCATGTAGTTGCCGAGCGCCGACCAATCGAGGATGTGGACATAGCCGAGTGCCCCGACCACCAGCATCGCCAGCCCGATCGGCGCCCGCAGCGCGATCAGCGCGAGCATCACGGCAAAACCCGCCGCGGCCTGGGCGAATTCCGGCTGCATCAGCGGATCCCCCGGATCAGCCGCGGCACCCACCACAAGGCGACCAGCCCGGTCAGCGCGAAGACCCCCGAACCGATGCCGACGGCCCACCAGGTCGGCATCGCCAGCACCATGGTCTCGGTATGGTTGCGCAGCATTTCCTGCGCGCCCACCGCCATGCGTTCGGCCAGCGCCAGCGTGATGCCGGCCCAGACCAACGACCAGAAGGCATCCATCCCATCCGTGATCCGCCCCGGCAGCCAGGCCGTGAACGTATCCACCAGGATGTTGGACCGCATCGCGGTGCCATAGGCGAGGAAGCCGAACACCGCGAGGCCGGCACCGATCTGCACCAGTTCGAAATCGCCCGGGATGCTGTCGCTGGTCACCCAGCGCTTCAGCACCGACACGGTGGTGAACAACGCCGTCGCCAGCAGCATCGCGCCACCGCCGATGGCGACCAGGGCGGCGATGCGGGGGATCGCGCCCGGCGGCGGGCCGGGCGGCGCATCCTGCGCCTCGCGCAGCGGATCAGCCGCCATGCCGGCGGCCGGTCGAAGGCGCTGATGTGCTGCTCATGATGAAATGCGGTCCCCAACCAGCCCGGCCGACTGGTCGCACGCCGGCCGGCGCCCGCCAAGCGGCTGGGCGTCAGCCGGGGACGTTGCCGTATTTGGCGATCAGCCGCCGCGCATCGGCCAGCAGCGCCGCACCGTCGAAGCCGCGCGCCGCCGACCCCGCGACCCAACTCTCCACGACCGGCTGGGTGGTGGTCATCCAGCGCGCCTTCTCGTCCGCCGAGAGGCTGATGATCTGGTTGCCGCCGCGGCGGCGGACCATCTCCTCGACCACCGGCCCCTGTTCGTCCCAGACCCGGCCGGCCAGTTCGGCCGCCACCTGGCCGGAATTGGCATCCAGCACGCGCTTCAACTCGGCCGGCAGGGCCGCGTATTTGCCGAGGTTCATCGCCAGGATGAAGGTCGCGACGTAGAGCGTCGGCGTGCCCTCGATCTCGGTGTGGAAGCGCACCAGCTCCTGCAACCGGATCGACGGCACGACCTCCCACGGCACCACGGCGCCGTCGATCACGCCCTGGCTCAGGGCTTCCGGCACCTGCGGGATCGGCATGCCGATCGGGCTGGCGCCGAGCGCGCGCAGCGCCTCGCCGGCCTGGCGGGTCGGGAAGCGCAGTTTCAGCCCGCGCAGGTCCTCCATGGTGCGGACTTCGCGCTTGGCGTGGATGGCGCCGCCGTCATGCGCCCAGACGCAGATCGGATGGACCTCGCGGAATTCGTCGCGCAGCTGGGTTTCGGAGAATTCCTGCACCGCCTTGGCATTCGGCACGCCGCGCTGGTTGGCGACGAAGGGCAGTTCGAAGGCTTCGATCCTGGGGAAGCGACCGGGGGTATTGCCGGGCAGGGTCCAGACGATGTCCACCACGCCATCGCGCGCCTGGTCGAACAGTTGCGGCGGCGCGCCGCCCAACTGCATCGAGGGGAAGATCTGCACCCGCAGCGCGCCGTTGGAATCGGCCTCCACCTTGCGCGCCCAGGGCATCAGGAAGAAGCGATGCACATTGGCGACCGGCGGCAGGAAGTGGTGCAGCCGCAGGGTGACCGCCTGGGCATGGGCGGGGCGGACCAGGGCCGGCGCCGCCAGGACGGCGGCCAGCGGCAAAAGCGTGCGGCGTTGGATCATGTTGGGGGCGCTTCCTCGTGAGAGCAGCGGTCATTGCCGCGTCAGCATCGCATCTGCCCCGATGCGGCGCGGGATTCAAGCCTTGTCGAAAAGTGCCACCAGCGTCCGCGCCCGCGCGCCCACCGCCGCCGCATCATCGCCCGGCTTGTAGAGCGACGAGCCGATGCCGAAGCCCGCCGCGCCCGCCGCGCGCCAGGCCGCAATGTTCGCCTCCCCGATACCGCCCACCGGCAGCATCGGCGTGCCGCGCGGCAGCACCGCCAGCATCGCGCGCAGCACTGCGGGCGATGCGGCCTCGGCCGGG
>JBBRWI010000336.1:0-3538 GCA_038249305.1 Acetobacterales bacterium | reverse complement strand
GGCCGCCGGGCAGGGGCCGCGGACTGCCGTCGATGCCCTGGTCGCAGCGGATGCCGGCGCCGCGATGCGCCAACTGCACGTCATGGCGGCAGACGGGGCGTCGGCACGCCATACCGGGGATCGCTGCACCAGCCATGCCGGGGATCTTGTCGCCGAGGATGTTTCGGTTGCGGGCAACATGCTGGCCGGGCCCGCTGTGCTGGCTGCGACCCTGGCCGCCTACATCGCCGCCCGGGGCCTGCCGCTGGCCGCCCGCCTGATCGCGGCGCTGGAGGCCGGGGAGGCCGCCGGTGGCGACAAGCGGGGCCGGCAATCGGCAGCACTGATCGTCATGGGGGCTGCCGACCCGACGGCCGAGATCGACCTGCGGGTGGATGACCACCCCGACCCGCTGGCGGAACTGCGGCGCCTGCATGCCGTGGCGCAGCGGCGCTTCGTCCCCTTCCGCCAGCATATGGCGACCGTGGCCGGGCCGGGCACGCTGGATCGCGCCGTGATTGAGGCCGCCATCGCTTCCGCCGAGGCCGCGTCGTGACAGCGGCGCTGTCGGTCACCGACCTGACGGTTGCCTTCGCCACCGATCGGGGGCGGGTGCGGGCGGTGGATGGGCTGTCGTTTTCCGTCGAAGCCGGCCGGACCCTGGCCATCGTCGGCGAAAGCGGCTGCGGCAAATCCGTCTCCTCCCTCGCCATCATGGGGTTGCTCGCGGACAATGCCCTGGTCGGCGGGCAGGTGGTCCTGGCCGGCAAAAGCCTGCTGGAGATGCCGCCCGAGGCGCGGCGCCGCCTGCGCGGTGGCGACATGGCGATGATCTTCCAGGAACCGATGACCAGCCTGAATCCTGCCTTCACCGCCGGCGACCAGATCGCCGAGACGCTGGCGCTGCATCGCGGCCTGTCGCGCCCGGCGGCGATGGCCGAGGCGATCCGGGCGCTCGACCAGGTCCGCATCCCCGACGCGGCGCGGCGGGCAAAACAATACCCGCACCAGCTTTCGGGGGGCATGCGCCAGCGCGTGATGATCGCGATGGCGCTGGCCTGCCAGCCGAAACTTCTGATTGCGGACGAACCCACGACGGCGCTGGATGTCACCGTGCAGGCCCAGATCCTGGAACTGCTCGATGCGCTGAAGCGTGAGACGGGGACCGCCATCGTGCTGATCACCCATGACCTCGGCGTCGTCGCCGACCATGCCGAGGATGTGGTGGTGATGTACGCCGGCCGCGCTGTCGAGGCCGCGGGCGGCGAACGGCTGTTCGCCCATCCCGAGCACCCCTACACCATCGGGCTGTTGGGCGCCGCCCCGCGGCTGGACGGACCGCGCGGGCGCCTGGCCAACATCGAGGGCACGGTGCCCGACCCGATGCACCTGCCGCCTGGTTGCCGGTTCTCCCCCCGTTGCCCCTTCACCGAGGCAGCCTGTGACGCAGCCGAACCGCCGCTGGCGATGATCGGCGCCGACCATGCCGCCGCCTGCCGCCGCGCGCCGCTGGCCGCATGACCCCGATTCTGCAAGCCCGCAGCCTCGTGAAGCACTTTGCCATGCGGGACGCGATCGGCCGGCGCCGCGGCGCGGTGCAGGCCGTGGATGGCGTGTCGCTTTCGGTCGCGGCTGGTGAGACGCTGGCCATCGTCGGCGAAAGCGGCTGCGGCAAATCCACTCTCGGGCGGTTGCTGCTGGGCCTGATCCCGCCCGATTCCGGAGAGGTGCTGTTCGGTGGCGAGAAGCTGACGGGCCTGACCCCCGCCGCCCTGCGTGCGCGGCGGCGCGACATGCAATTGATCTTCCAGGACCCCTTCGCCAGCCTCGATCCGCGCCAGACGGTGCAGGATGCGGTGGGCGAACCCTTGCGCCTGCACGCCATCGTGCCGCGTGGGGAGGAGGCCGCGCGCGTCGCGGCCCTGCTGGCCCGCGTGGGGCTGCGCCCGGAACACGCGCGCCGCTGGCCGCATGAGTTCAGCGGCGGCCAGCGCCAGCGCATCGCCATTGCCCGCGCGCTCGCCTCCGGCCCGCGGCTGATCGTGGGCGATGAGCCGGTTTCGGCGCTGGATGTCTCCGTTCAGGCCCAGGTGATCGAATTGCTGCGCGGGCTGATCGCCGAGATGGATCTCGCCTTCGTGCTGATCAGCCATGACCTGGGCGTGGTGCGCCAGGTCGCCGATCGGATCGCGGTCATGTACCTCGGCCGCATCGTCGAGGAAGGCCCCGCCGAGCAGGTGCTGCGCGCGCCCCGCCACCCCTATACCCGTGCCCTGCGGGCTGCGGTCCCGGGCAGCGGGGTGAAGCAGGCCCCGGTCACCGGCGATGTGCCCAGCCCGATCAACCCGCCCCCCGGCTGCCGCTTCCACACCCGCTGCCCGCACGCCGAACCCGTCTGTCGCGCGGTGGTGCCGCCGCTTGAGGGTGGGGTCGCCTGCCATCTGCAAGACCGCCTGCCGCCCTTCGTCGCGCTGGCGGAACGCGTGCCGGATGCGCGCCTGGCGCGGTTGCAGGCCTTTTTCCGTCCCGGAGGTGTCGCTGCATGATCAGCGCCGCCGCCTTGCCACACAATCAGGGGAAAACATCGATGCTCCGCCGTCTCGTCCTGGCCGCCGTGCTCGCCTCGCCCATCCTAGCCGCGCCCTTCGCCGATGCCTGGGCGCAGCAGAACACCACGTTGCGTATCGGGCTGCGCGAGGACCCCGATATCCTCGACCCGACCCTGGCCCGCACCTTCGTCGGGCGCATCGTCTTCGCCTCGCTCTGCGACAAGCTGTTCGACATCAACGAACGGCTGGAGATCGTGCCGCAACTGGCCACCGGCTTCACCTGGGAATCCCCCACCAGCCTGCTGATCACCATCCGCCAGGGCGTGCGCTTCCATGATGGCGAGCCGATGGATGCCGAGGCCGTGCGCTATTCGCTGATGCGCCACCTGACCATGCAGGGCAGTTTCCGCCGCGGCGAGATCAACAGCATGGACCGCGCCGAGGTGGTCGATGCGAACACCATCCGCATCGTGCTCAAGGAAGCCTTCGCCCCCTTCGTCGCACAATTGACCGACCGCGCCGGCATGATCGTCAGCCCCAAGGCCGCCGAGGCGGCGGGGCGTAATTTCGGCAACCGCCCAGTCTGCGCCGGCCCCTATCGCTTCGTCGAACGCGTCGCGCAGGACCGTATCGTGGTCGAGCGTTTTCCCGAATACTGGAACGCCGCGAACGTCCATATCCCACGCATCTCCTACCTGCCGATCCCGGACAGCACCGTGCGCCTCGCCAACCTGCGGTCCGGGGTGCTGGAGATGGTGGAGGCAGCCCCTTCGGATGTCGCGGACATACGTCGCAATACGCGGCTGCGCCTGTCGATGTCCGACGAACTCGGCTACCAGGGCATCACGATCAATATCGGCAACGGCCCCCGCGCGCAGACGCCGATGGGCCAGAATCCGCGGGTGCGCGAAGCCTTCGAACGCGCGATCGACCGCAATGCGGTGAACCAGGTGGTCTATGAGGGGATGTTCAACCCGACCGCCCAGGCAGTGCCGCCCGCCAGCCCGTTC
>JBBRWI010000335.1:0-3551 GCA_038249305.1 Acetobacterales bacterium | reverse complement strand
GGCATGTGCTCGCTGCTCACGGTGCCATCTACCTCTTGCCGCACCTCGCACAGCGCGTCCCGGCGGATCGGCATATCTGGTTCCTGACCAACCTCTGGGCGCATGTCGCCGCCTATATCAGCGGTTCACTCGGCGGCATCGTCCTGTGCGTGAAAACCGTCAAGGGGCGGCAGCGCGCGATAACACCAGGGGGCCAGACAGCACATTGACAGCTTGTGATGCCTCCAGTATTGCTTGGCTCGTCGTCCTTGCGTCCATCCAACGATTCCTGCCGTCTCCTCGGTGAGGGGTTCCTTCACAGGCGCTGTGATGAAGCCATATGTGATCAAGGTAGAGATCTGTCGACCTCTGGACCGCGACGATTATCCTTTTAGCATAGCCTCGATAAGAAATACCGCTGAATTCAACTTGCATGAGCAGGTGACATTTCTGATCGGCGACAATGGCTCTGGAAAGTCAACATTGCTCGAAGCAATCGCCCTCAGGCTTGGGCTGAACCAAGAGGGCGGAAATCGGAACACCAAATTTAAAACGATCGATGACGTCTCTCAATTGGCGACCTGGCTGCGAAAAGTCAAATCAACCAGGAGATACGAGGACGCATTCTTTTTCCGTGCCGAGACCATGTATAATCTATATTCTGCGGCCATTAAGGATAACGAGGAAAATCCCGGACTTGGCTGGATTATTCATGGCTGGAAAGAACTTCACAACAGATCACATGGCGAAGGTCACATTGATGTTATTGCGAGGAAGATGAGCAATGGCCTGTACATTTTCGACGAACCCGAGAGTGCATTGAGCGTCGAAAAGCAGTTGGAGTTCCTCGTCACGTTGCACGATCTGATCGGGAACGGATCTCAGGTCATCATAGCGACGCACTCCCCAATAATTCTTTCGTATCCACATTCGATCATCTACGATTTGACCGCAGAGGGTGTCATGCCCATACATTACGAAGCCGCTAAGCCATTCAGGATGATGAAATCATTCATCAATAATCACAGTCGATACATTTCAGAATTGCTTAAATGATAGGTAGTGGGCTGTGCAGGGGTCCGTCATGAACGGGCTGTTTTCGGCGCCAGTCGTCCGACGAGGAAGCTCAGATCGAAGCAGCACCGGCGGATTCCTTGGCTGACATTGTCGAAGCCAGCGTGCCGGATCAGGGCGATCGCGGCGTTGCGCAGCGTAGCGAGGATGCGGGGCGCATCGCCGGTCCTGACTCGTGAGCGATCCTCGTCGAAGGTGACGTCGCGGACGTAGTGGACGCGGTTCTCGATCGCCCAGTGTCCGCGGATGAATGCGGCGAGTTGCTTTGCCTCGGCGGCCTTTCGCGGGCGACTGGTGATGGCGTAGAGGATGGTGGTCGAGGTTCTGCCGTTGCGCGTGGTGGTGCGCTCGATGCGGACGACCTGGGTAGCGCGGGCGAAACCGCCGGTGAGTCGGCCGGCAGGGACGTCGCGTACCCAATAGCGGCGGCACTCGATGCGACCATGCGCACGGTCGCGTTCTTCGTAATCGGGATGGCGAGGGTCGAAGGCGTTGAAGCACTGGATCAACTGGCGTCGCAGGCGTGCCTGGTTGCCTTTGACGATCAGCAGGAAGTCCCCCCTTTTTCACCGACTGCATCGCAGAATCGGTGTTGGGTGTGCAACGCATCGGCGGTTACCATCCGTCCTCGCAGACCCTTTTCGCCAAGCCGCTCAATCAGGTGCAGCGCGGTCTCGATCTCGCCAGCGGTGGTTTCGATCTGGGCCTGCGCGATTACCGCGCCAGTCGCATGATCGCAGGCGGCGACGAGTTGAACCGCATTCGCGCCGGCGATATGGCTGCCCCTGAGCGTCTTGCCGTCGATGGCGATTGCGCCGGCGTCCTGCCACAGCCCTTGGCCTTGCAACCACGTCGTCGTGATCTGATCTAGCTGTTCGGCCGGCGCCCCCGTGATGATGCGGCGCACGGTTGGTTCGCTCGGCGGACGGACCCGATTAGGACGCAGATCGACGCGGCAGCCGCAGGCGCGCAGGATGTCGCTGGGCAGGTGAGCAATATACTCGGTGATGGCCAGGAAGCTGCGCATGCCAGCCAGATTGGCCATGGTGATCAGCGTCATCAGACCCGCGTAATCGCGGTGTTCCTTGCCGCGAGCCTTGCGCGGATCGACCAGCGGCGCCAGCGCCTCCTTCAACGAGCCGGGGCCGATCAGGCGAAGCGCTAACGGATCCATGTGGACCTCCTGAGGAAGGAACCGCGTCGGCGGTTCGGCGGCGGTGAGAATCTCGCATGCCCGCGCGTGCAGCGGCTTGACCAGCACCATCTTGGGCTGCCCATGTGCCACATAGCGGCCGGCACTGCGCCGAAAGCCGCGGGTCTGGCCCAGGATCTGCCAGCCTGCCGCGCGATAACACGTGCCGCGGAAGCGACTGCCGTCGACGAATGTTTCCGCCAGCAGCAGGCCGTGGCCGTGACGTTGACGCCAATCACTGTCCAGGCGACGTACCGCCAGACCGAGCACGCGTGACGCCAGATGCGCCACGCGCACCCACGGCAGCACCAGGAATCGTGCATTGTTCGCGATCAGCGGCAGCCGACGCCATTGCTGCGACGGCTGCCAGCCGATCCAGCGATCTCGCGCCTGGCACTTAAAAGCAGCAGTCGTCCAGCCGAGCAGCGCCAGCCACTGCCCACCCTCGTCAACCGCGACCTGACGCAGACATGCGCCCACCATGCCGCGCGTCGCGAGGTAGTGATGGCGGACAATCAGGTCGTCCCAGCGATTGAAGTCCGATCGGGCGACAGGAATTACCCGGATTTTCTGCAAATCTACGGCAATCAGACTCGGTTGGGTCTCGTCCACGAGAGTATGCTGAGGCCGGCGCAGCGGAAGGCCAGTGGGAAGTTCAACTTATGTTGGGCAAGCATGTTGAGGGGACCGTGACGCAGCCCTGGTCGCCCACCAGGTTCAGCGCAACACCATATCCTGATACCGTGTTGGAACCAGGCGGCGTACCGTCACCAGAGGTGATCAGCACCCCATTGCCTGCCACCAAGCGCATGGCGGTCGACCCGGCCATGCCTAGGTCGATGCCATTGGCGAAGGAGATGGACGCCTGCCCAGCGGTGAGCCTCGATGTGACCACCACCGAACTGGGGATGATGGTCAGCCGCGGCGTGGCGCGCAACAAGGCCGCGGCAAGATCCCCGCGCGACGCCGACTGCGTGTATTCGACATGATCAAGGGCGCACAGGGGGAGTGCAGCGACGAACAAGAGAGGCAGCAGTGCACGCATGACGGCTCCGGGGTTTGGTCTGATCATGTCATTCATCTACAAAGACCAGCCGGAAAACCGGAAGTCGCATCTTGTGAATGATTTGCGTCATCTGGCTAGCTTCTTTGGGCTGCCACCAGCCTAGGCTGCAATCATCGCCCGCATGGCCTCGATCCGCCGGATCCTGGTCGGCACATGTTCGCCTTGTAATTAAGAATAAGAAGATCATTATATTTTAATTGAAATGGTAATGATTCTCGTTATCGTCTTACTTATGACATC
>JBBRWI010000334.1:0-3559 GCA_038249305.1 Acetobacterales bacterium | reverse complement strand
GCCTCGATCCGCGGCGCGCGGGTGCTCGCGCTGCTGGCCGACAGCATCACCACCGACCACATCTCGCCGGCCGGCAGCATCAAGAAGGCCTCGCCGGCGGGTGACTACCTGGGCGAACACCAGGTGCGGCAGGCGGATTTCAACTCCTACGGCGCGCGGCGCGGCAACCATCAGGTCATGATGCGTGGCACCTTTGCCAATATTCGCATCAAGAACGAAATGGCGCCGGGCACCGAGGGCGGCGTGTCGAAGCATTATCCATCGGGCGACACCGCGCCGATGTATCACGTGGCGATGCGCTACAAGCGCGAAGGCGTGCCGCTGGTGATTTTCGGCGGCCGCGAATACGGCACCGGCTCGTCGCGCGACTGGGCGGCCAAGGGCACCTTCCTGCTGGGCGTGAAGGCGGTCGTCGCGGAATCCTTCGAACGCATCCATCGGTCGAACCTGGTCGGCATGGGCGTGCTGCCGCTGATGTTCCAGGAGGGTGAAAGCCGCAAATCGCTGAACCTGGTCGGCGACGAGGTGATCGACATCCTGGGCGTGGAGCAACTGTCGCCGCGCATGACGCTGGAGATGATCATCCACCGCGCCGATGGCAGCACGCACAAGACCGGGCTGTTCTGCCGCGTCGATACGGCGGATGAGGTCGAATACTACAAGAACGGCGGCATCCTGCAGTATGTGCTGCGCGGGATGGCGAAGGAGAAGACGGCGGCGTGAGCCGAAACGCCGCCCCGCACCCGCCCGGCGGCCGTCAGGACATCTCGCGGATCAACTTCGCCCGCAGCGCCCGGCCCACATCACGGCGGTCCTCCGCCGTGATGACGAAGGACCCCGGCCCGCCCATCACGTCGCGGCGGTAATGCTCCTCCAGCGGTTCGCCGCCCCGCGTGACCGACCCCGGCCCCGCGATCGCCAGCGCATTCACCACCATTCCCCGCCGCACCACGATGTCGCGCGCGACCGGTGACGGGCGCAGGCTGCGCATGTCAGGCCCGTCGCCGGAGACATCGATGACCATCTGCTCGGCGCTGAACGGTCCTTCGCGCAACAGATGGCTCGCGTGGTGGATCGCATCCCCGATGGCGTTGTAGGTTTGGGTCGTGCGCGGTGCGGCCAGTAGCGCCGCCGCCAGCGCCTGGGCCGAGGCCGCATCGGTCACCCGCCGCCAGTCCACCGTGGTCTGCGAGCCGCCCGGGCTGCCCCATTCGATCACCGCAATCCCGACCCCGCCGCGCGGCTTGCTGCGGATGGCGGCGATCACCGGGGCGCTGGTCAGCGCCTCGGCATAGCCCTCGCGCTGGAGCAGGAACTCCGCCTCCCCGATCGAGCCGGAGGCATCCATCGCCAGCACCAGCAGCACGTCCAGGACTTCGCGCGCCGCGGCGTCACGGGCCGCCAGCACGGCAGGCGCGGCGAGGAGGGCGCGGCGCGGAAAACGGGACAGGGGCATGTGGAGGGCCGGGCTCTTGGCGCCCGGAATCGGGCAGCCGCGGAAGCGTCGCGCAGCCGGGTGCCCGCTGGCAAGAATTTTGGCAGTGGCAGGCGTTGGCAATGGCAGGCAATGCTTTGCGCTGGCACAATCGCCCCCAGAGCACGATCGATCCAAGTGGATCGATCTCGTGCTCTAGAAGCCGTTGAATCTAGAGCAAGAAATCGGATCAGATGATTCCATCTGATCCGATATTGCTCTAGGCTCGCCCCCGCCTGCCGGCATCCCGAAGCCCGCGGCCAAAAATATCGGAGGAAACCCCATGACACCCACCCCCAACCGCCGTGCGGTGCTGGGCGGCCTTGCCGCGGCAGCCTTCGCACAGCCTGTCCTTGCGCAAGGCGCGGCCGGCGCCGTGCGCTTTTCGGGCGGCAACGAGGCACCCCGCCTGGTCGCCCCGCCCAACGCCACCGACTGCCACCACCACGTCTATGACGCCCGCTTCCCGGCCGATCCACGCACCACCCTGCGTCCGCCGGATGCCAGCCCCGCCGATTACAACGCGCTGCGCCAACGCCTCGGCACGACCCGTTCGGTGCTGGTCACGCCCAGCACCTATGGCACCGACAACAGCCTGCATTTGCAGGCGATGCGGGAACTGGGGCCGCAGCGCACCCGCATGGTCGCGGTGGTCGATCCCAGCGTGACCGATGCCGCGTTGCGGTCGATGCACGAAGCCGGCGTGCGCGGCATCCGCTTCAACCTGGTCCAGGCGGGGGTGACCACCTTCGACATGGTGCAACCGCTGGCCGCCCGCGTGGCGCCCCTGGGCTGGCACATCCAGTTCCACTTGCTGGGGCCGCAGATCGCCGAGCAGGAAGCTATGATCGGCAGCCTGCCGACCCCGGTGGTCTTCGACCATCTGGGCCGCATCCCGCAGCCGGACGGGGTGAACAGCCCCGGCTACGCCGCGGTCCGCCGCCTGCTGGACAATGGCAAGACCTGGGTGAAACTCTCCGGCGCCTACATGGACACCAAGGTCGGGCCGGCCGGGACCTGGTCGGATACGGTGCCGGTCGCCTCGGGCTATGCTCGCGCAGCCCCCGAGCGCATCGTCTGGGCCAGCGACTGGCCGCATGTGACCGAAGGCCCCGACAAGTCCGATGACGCGAAACTGCTGGATCTGCTGACCGTCTGGGTGCCCGACGAAAGGGCACGCCGTCGTGTGCTGGTCGACAACCCCGCCCAGCTTTACGACTTCCCGCGCGGCTGAGTGGCGCGGGGCGGGGCCACAAAAGCCACCACAAGGGCGATGGCGCACAGCGCCGCCATCGCCCAGTAAGCCCCACCCCCCACCGCGCCATACAGCGGCCCCGCCGCCAGGGTCAGCACCCCCATTGGCAACCCGACCCCCACCGCCGCGTGCAGGGTCTGCGCCGAGGCCTGGGCATGCGCGGGCACCACCGTCACCAGGATGCGCATCGCTGCGAGATGCTGGCAGGCGAAGGTCGCGCCATGCATCGCCTGCGCCAGCACCAGCGCCGGCAGCCAGGATGTGCTGCCCGTAATCCCCCAGCGCACCACGCCAAAGCCCGCCGCGACCAGGGTCAGCCCACGCCAGCCCAACCGCTCGGCGAAACGCGCCGCGACCAGGAACAGCAGCACCTCCGCCAGCACGCCTTCGGACCACAACAGGCCGATGACAAAGGGGGAATGGCCCTCGGCCAGCCAATGGATGGTGCCGAAACTGTAATAGACCGCATGGCTGCCCTGGATCAGCCCGGACAGCAGCAGCAGGCGGCGAAACGCCGGCTGGGCCAGGGCTTCCCGCAGGCCGCCGCGTCGGTTCGGCACCCTTGCCACCGGCGGCAGCGCCGTCGCTGCCCAGGCGGCGGCCAGGAACAGCCCGGCGACGATCCAGGGCAGCGGCGCATGCCCCCAGGTCCCGACCACCAGGCCGGACAGGGTGGCGAAGACGATGAAGGACAGGCTCGCCAAGCCTCGCACCCGACCGTAGTCGAACAGACCCTGGCGGGCGGCCTGCACCGTCATCATCTCGGCAATCGGCAACACCGGGGCCTGCACCATGCTGTGCACCGCCTGCACCAGCAGCAGGCCGATCAG
>JBBRWI010000333.1:0-3567 GCA_038249305.1 Acetobacterales bacterium | reverse complement strand
TTGGCGTTCGTGCAGGCGCGGGAACAGGGCGAAGACTTTCTCGAGATCTTCGGCCGGATCATGCGTCTGCGCCTGCGCGCCCATCTGGAGGTTCTCCAGCACGCTCATGCGCGGAAAGATGCGGCGACCTTCGGGCGACTGTGCCACGCCCATGCGCATGATCTCATGCGTGGGACGCTGGGTGATGTCCTGCCCATCGAGCAGGATACGGCCGGAACGGGCGCGGGGATCGCCGCAGAGGCTCATCAGCAGCGTCGATTTGCCCGCACCATTGGCGCCGATCAGCGTGACGATCTCACCCTTGCGGACAACCAGCGACACGCCCTCCAGCGCCTGCACTGCGCCGTACGGGGCAATCAGGTTCTCGACTTCCAGCATCGTCGCCGTCATTCCTCCTCCTCGCCGAGGTAGGCGGCCATGACGTGCCGATCATTGCGGATTTGCGTGGGTGTTCCCTCGGCGATCTTCTCGCCGTGGTCGAGCACGACGACATGGTCGGAGACGCGCATGACGATGCCCATGTCGTGTTCGATCACACGATGGAGATCGGCGCCGGCGCGGCGGAACTGCCATCGCGGATCGCCAGCAGCAGCGCGGAGAGTCCATCGGATTCGCGCGGGTTGAGGCCGGCGGCGGGTTCGTCGAGGCACAGCGATTGCGGCCCTGTGCACATGGCGCGGGCGATCTCCAACCGCCGTTGCGCGCCATACGGCAGGGCGCCGGCCGCATCATCGGCGCGGTGGAGCAGGTCGATGGTGCGCAGCCAGTCGCAGGCGCGCGCCACGGCTTCGGTCTCGGCGTCTCGATAGCCGCCGAAGCCGAGCAGCGCGACGACGCCGAGGCCGGTCGCGGCATTCAGCACCAGGTGCTGCGCGACGAGCAGGTTCTCCAGCACGTCATGCCCTGGAACAGGCGGATGTTCCGAAAGGTGCGCGCCACGCCGGCGCGCACGACGCGGTAGTCCTTCAGCGCTTGCAGCCGCGCCATGCCGCCATCGGCGCGGCGCAGGTGCAGCGTGCCGCCACTCGGCCGGTAGAAGCCGGTGATGCAGTTGAACACCGTGGTCTTGCCCGCGCCAGTCGGGCCGATCAGCGCGGTGATGGCGCCGCGCTCCGCTGCGAAGGATACCGCATCGACGGCGAGCAGCCCGCCGAAGCGCATGGTCAACGCCTCGAGCGCAAGGATCGGATCCGTGCTCATCCGCAGCGCGCGCCAAACACAATGCTGGGGGTGAGCGCCGCGAATTTCCGTCACTGGGCCACATAACCTCATCGGCAAGCGTAATACGGTCCTCGGGGTAAAGGACGACAACACGAGGCCAAGCGGCCACTGCTTCGGGCAGCAGATCCCCGCCTTGCGCTACGTCGCGAAGCAGCGGATGCCCCCGCCGCATCGAGACAGCATAGCCATCGTGGAACAGGTCGCGATGGCGGATGCCACTCGGTAGTACCGCGTCCGCATAAAGTGCCACATCCAGTCCGCCCTCCGCCAGGCGCTCGAAGGTGTTTGGCCCCCAGGCTTGTAATTCCAGGTCCACCCCGGGCGCCTGTCGCGCCAGGCGCGCCGCCAGGGGCCCTGCCACCACCGCCGCCCCATAGTCGGTGGTGGCAATGCGAATTCGTCCCGTTGCCGAGGCAGGGTCGAACCGCAGGGGCGAGAACACGCCGCGCACGGCTGCCAGGGCCGCATCCACCATCGGTGTCAGTTCGGCCGCTCGCGGGGTCAGCACCTGCTCGGCGCCGGCGCGAACCAGCAGGGGGTCGCCGGCGGCACGCCGCAACGCCGCCAGGGCTCGGCTGGCGGCCGGCTGGCTGATGCCTAGGAGATCGGCGGTGCGGGTGACGCTGCGGGTCTGCAGCAGCAACGACAGCAGTCGCAGCGATCGGATATCCAGGTGAACGAGAGCGCAATCCGTATTTTGCATGACCTTGATAATCAGACAATCATGGCGCGAAGACAACCGGTGCCGCAGGATGCTTAAGCAAGCCGGCCACTTCGCGCCGCGCAGTCACCATCGACGTCGGCTACCGGTTCTTCACCACGCCCCGGCGCAGCTTCATCGTGGCCGATTGTCCAGGCCATGAGCAATGTACTCGGAACATGGCCACCGGGGCCTCCAACTCCGAACTCGCCATCATCCTGGTGGATGCGCGCAAAGGCTTGCTGACCCAGACGCGGCGGCATTCCTACATCTGTTCGCTGCTTGGTATCCGCCATGTGGTGCTGGCGGTGAACAAGGTGGATCTGGTCAATTTCGATCAGCAGGTCTTCGACCGGATCGTCGGCCAGTATGCGACCTTCGCGGCAAGCCTCGGCTTCCACACCTTGGTGCCGATCCCCGTTTCCAGCCGCTTTGGCGACAATGTCAGCTCGCGCTCGGGCAACACGCCCTGGTATCAAGGCCAGACGCTGCTCGAACACCTCGAAAGCGTGAGCGTCGAAGAAGAACTGACGCAGATCCCCTTCCGCTTCCCGGTACAGTGGGTGAACCGCCCCAACCAGGATTTCCGTGGGTTTTCGGGCACGGTCGCCAGCGGCTCCATCGCTGTGGGCGAGAATATCATGGTCGCGGCCTCGCGCGTCACCAGCCATGTGACCCGTATTCTCGGCCCGGCTGGCGAGCAGGAGCGCGCGACAGCCGGTGAAGCCATCACGATCTGCCTCGCCGATGAGGTGGACGTGGCGCGCGGAGACGTGCTGGCTCCCATCGCGGAGCGGCCAGCAGTGGCGGACCAATTCGCCGCCCAAGTGCTCTGGATGGATGAGGAGCCGATGCTCCCTGGCCGCCAGTACATGATGCGGATCGGCAATGTCTGGACCTCCGCCTCCGTCACCGTCCTCAAGCACCGCGTGGATGTGACGACGCTGGATCACCAATCGGCCACGCGGCTTTCACTGAACGAAATCGGCCTGTGCAATCTCAGCACCGCGCAGCGCGTGCCGCTGGACCCCAATGCGCAGAACCGCCTGACCGGCGCCTTCATCCTGGTGGACCGCTTCACCAACCGCACCGCGGGTTGCGGCATGATCAACTTCGCGCTTTGCCGCGCGAGCAATGTCCATCATGAGCACTTCCTGATCGACAAGGCGGCCCGTGCCGCGGCGCTTGGCCAGAAGCCGATAGTGCTCTGGTTCACCGGCCTTTCGGGTTCTGGCAAGTCCACGGTGGCCAAGCTGGTAGAGCAGGCGCTGCACCAGGCGGGTCGCCACACCTACGCGCTGGACGGCGACAATTTGCGCCACGGCCTCAACCGCGACCTGGGCTTCACCGACCAGGACCGGGTGGAAAACATCCGTCGCGTGGGAGAGGTGGCCAAGCTCATGGTGGATGCCGGGCTCATTGTCCTCGCGTCCTTCATCTCACCTTTCCGGGCCGAACGGCAGATGGCGCGTGAGATGCTGGGCGAGGGTGAGTTCCTCGAGATCTTCGTGGACACCCCCGTCGAGCAATCGCCTGCTTCGCCTCGGGCCGGATGATGTCGGCCAGGGCTATCGCTCCTTTCAGGTTTCCATCCACCAAGACAAATACCACGGTCTTGCCTTGCGCTTGCAGTGGCTCGACGCGTT
>JBBRWI010000332.1:0-3595 GCA_038249305.1 Acetobacterales bacterium | reverse complement strand
GATCAGGCTGACGTCGGCCCCGCCTTTTGCCAGGCGCCCCGCCACATGCCCGCCGATGGCGCCGGCCCCGAAGACGCAGACCTTCATGCCAGAAGTTCCATGGCGGCGCGTGACAGCGCCTGGACGCCAAGCCCGATGCAGCCCTCGTCCGGTTGGTAGAAGGCGTTGTGCAACCGGTCCGTCCGACCTGGAGCGCCGGAGCCGATGCGCAGTTGGAAGGCCGGCACCCGGTCGGCGAAGGCCGAGAAATCCTCGGCCCCCATCGATGGCTCGCCTTCCATCGGCGTGACCCCCAACTGCGCGGCGACGGCGCGGATCGCGGGGTCGAGCACGCGATCATCGTTGCGCAGCGGCGGCACCTTGCGGACGTAGGTCATCGTGCAACGCACCCGCATCGCGGTTTCGAGCCCATCGGCCAGGCGCTTCAGCGCAGCCTCGGCCAGGTCGCGCGCGGCGGGATGCAGGGTGCGGACAGTGCCCTTCAACGCCACGCGCTCGGGGATGATGTTGTAGGTCGTGCCGCCGGCGATCATGCCGATGGTGACGACGGCGGGATGCAGCGGCCTGACCTCGCGGCTGACCACCGTCTGCGCCTGGGCGATGTAATGCGCCGCGGCGACGATGGGATCGACCGCGTCATAGGGATGGGCCGCGTGGCCCGACTTGCCCTGGATCACGAGGTCGAAGCGATCCGACGCCGCAAGGCAGGCGCCGCGCACGAAGCCGAATTCACCGACCGCCATGTCCGGGTGGTTGTGGAAGCCGAGCGCCATGTCCACGCCATCGGCCGCACCATCGGCGATCATCGCCTCGGCCCCATCCAGCACTTCCTCCGCCGGCTGGAACACCAGCACGATGCGCCCGGCGAGGCGGGGCGCCATCTGCTGCAACACGGCGGCGACGCCGAGCAGCGTCGCGGTGTGGATGTCATGGCCGCAGGCGTGCATCTTCCCGGCGAGCGTGCTCGCGAAGTCCTGGCCGGTCTCCTCATGGATCGGCAGCGCGTCCATGTCGGCGCGGATCGCCAGGGTGGGTCCGGGGCGGCCGCCCTCGATCGTGCCGAGCACGCCGGTGCCGCCGACACCGGTGCGATGCGCAATGCCAAGCCGGCGCAATTCGGCGGCGACGATGCCGGCGGTGCGGGTTTCCTCGAACGCGAGTTCGGGATGGGCATGGATATCGCGGCGGATGGCGACCAGCGCGGGTTCGATCCGCGCCGTCGCTTCGGCGATCGCGCGGCCCGGATCGTTGATGCCAGCGTTCAGCATATCGGGGGCGGCCATGGGATGGGTGCTTTCAGCGAAGGACAGGATGTTGCGCCGCAGGATAGGTGAACATGTCTTCATGACAAGCGGTGGCGCTTGTTTGCGCAGGCTTTGCATGCAACACGCCCGAGCAGGTTCAGACGGCCGGCAAGGTCACCGAACCCAAGCGGCAGCAACCTGGGGAGGGGACATGTTCAACCAACCGGCTCGCCGGAGGCTTCTGGCGGCTGCGATGATCGGCGCCGCGCTCCGGCCACGGGGCCTTATGGCCCAAGGCGCCTGGCCCGCGCCGGGGCTGCGGCTGGTGGTGCCCTTCGCCCCGGGCGGCACGACCGATCTTGTGGCCCGGCTGGTTGCCGCGGGTTTGCAGGACCGGCTTGGCGTGCCGGTGCTCGTCGAAAACCGGGCGGGCGCCGGGGCGACCACCGGCAGCCGCATGGTCGCGCAAGCCGCCCCGGACGGGCTGACCCTGGTGATGAGCAATATCGCCAGCCACGCGATCAGCCCGCATCTGTATGGCCGCAACACCGGCTATGACCCGGTGCGCGATTTCTCCCATATCGCGCTCGTCACGCAAAACCCCTCGGTCTTCGTCGCCAACCGACGGTTCGAGCCGGCGGGGTTGCAGGCGATGATCGCCGAGGCACGTCGCCGCCCGACCGGGCTCGACATGGCGACATCGGGCTCCGGCTCCTCCAACCATCTGCTGCTGGTGCAGTTCGCGGCGGCCACCGGCATCACCCTGAACCACATCCCCTATCGCGGCGCGGGGCCGGCGATGACCGACGTGATCGCCGGCACCGTCCCGCTGATGAGCGACAGCCTGCCCTCCGCCGCCGGCCACATCCGGCAAGGCTCGGTCAGGGCGCTCGGCATTTCCGGTGAGGCCCGGCATCCCGCCTTTCCCGACGTGCCGACGTTTCGCGAACAGGGCATCGATCTTGTCTCGGTATCCTGGTTCGGGCTGTCAGGACCGGCCGGCACGCCGCCCGGCGTGGTCGAACGATTGAACCGCGAGGTCCGCGCCGTGCTGGCGACGCCGGAAGCCCGCGCCCGCTATGCCGAATTCGGCGGCGATGCCGGCGACCTGGATGCCGCCGGCTACACCGCGATGGTGCGGGACGAGTTCGCGCGCTGGGGTCCGGTTGTGCGGGCGTCCGGCGCTTCGGTGGACTGATGGCAATGTCGGGTGCTTTCGGTGCGACCGATGCTCTACGAACTGTTGATCCGCACAAGCTTTTGGCGCAACGCTGCAATGTGAAGTTCGGTTGGCTGCCCCGGTTTGGGGCCAAAGAGGGCGATCTATGAAAATCAATGCGAAAGACCTCGCGTCCGGTGCCATCTTCATCGGGCTTGCGGTCATCGGGTTGTGGCTGAACACGGCCCACAACCTGGGCACGCCACGGCGCATGGGGCCGGGCTACATGCCCATGCTCACCTTCTACATCCTGCTTGGCATCGGCTGCATCGTGCTGGCCATGTCGTTCTTCAGCGGACCGGAACGTCTGGAACGCTGGGCGCTGCGGGAACTAACCCTGGTCTTCGCATCGATGGTCGTGTTCGGATTGCTGCTGGAAAAGGGTGGGTTGTTCGTGTCGATCGCCGCCACCGTGGCCGTCGCCTCGCTCGCCGACCGCACGCATAGGCCACTTGGCGTGCTGGGCCTGATCGCCGCATTGATCGCCATCTGCTGGTGGGTGTTCATCAAGGAACTCGACATCCGCGTGCCGATCTGGCCGCAGTTCTAAGCATCCAGTTCTAGAAACAGAGGAAAATCGTTCATGGAACTGCTGCTTTCGAATCTGGCGCTAGGCTTCAGTGTCGCATTGACCTTCGACAACCTGCTTTTTGCCTTGCTGGGTGCGTTGATCGGCACGGCGATCGGCGTGCTGCCGGGCATTGGCCCGGTCGCCACGATCTCGCTGTTGCTGCCGATCACCTTCGGCCAGCCGGCGACCACCGCCATCATCATGCTCGCCGGCATCTACTACGGCGCGCAGTATGGCGGATCGACCACGGCCATCCTGTTGAACCTTCCGGGTGAGGTGAGTTCGGTCGTCACCACGCTCGAAGGCTACAAGATGGCGCGCAACGGCCGCGCCGGCGCGGCGCTGGCCACCGCGGCGATCGGCTCCTTCTTCGCGGGCTCGGTCGCGACCATCCTGGTCGCCGCCTCGGGTCCGGTCCTGACGCAGGTCGCGCTCAGTTTCGGGCCAGCGGACTACTTCTCCCTGATGTTATTGGGGTTAATCATCGCCTGCGTGCTCGCCCAGGGCTCGGTCATCAAGGCGGTCGGCATGGTGGTGCTGGGCGTGGCGCTCGGCCTGGTC
>JBBRWI010000331.1:0-3598 GCA_038249305.1 Acetobacterales bacterium | reverse complement strand
GCAGGGGTCACATGAACCTCGCTGCGACGATTTCGATGTACTGGCCCGCGGGCCGTACCTGGATCGCGATAGGGCGGCGCAACTGGTCCAACTGCTCCAGCGCCGCATCCACGGTCGCGGGGGGTGGCAGGTTCCCGGCGCGCCGACGCCACCAGCCCACCGCCTTGTCGCGCGGGAAGCCGGTGTGCTCAAAGCAGACCCACTCGCTGTGCCGCGCCAGGCTGCATTCATAGGTGACGCGCAGCGAGGCCGGCTTCCCAGGCCTCTCGTGGCGCGCATAGGTGATGCCGGTCACGTCGCACCACGCAGCTTGGATCTGCGTCGAGAGCAGCGCATTCGACGCCGCCTGCGGCGCGACCTTCACGACCGGCGGCGGAAATTCGTGGTCGCATTCGATGCAATGCCGCGCACTGGCATGGTTGATGGTCTGGCATTCCGGGCAAACCTTGATCGGCGCCTCGCCGTCGCCGGCGGATTCTTTCTTCCGGCCGTCGACCGTGTCGATCGGACCGTGCCGGGCGGTGTTGCCGGCGAAGTCGAGGACCAGACAGTCATCCTTGCCCTCAGCCAGGCGCGTCCCGCGGCCGACCATCTGGACGTAAAGGCCGACGCTCTTGGTGGGGCGCAGCAACGCGATGAGATCGGTGCCGGGTGCGTCGAAGCCGGTGGTGAGCACGTTGGCGTTGGTGACGCAGCGCAGCCGCCCCGCCTTGAAGGCCGACAGGATGCCGTCGCGCTCGGGGCCGGGCGTGTCGCCGGTGACCGTCTCGGCCGAGATGCCATGCTCGCGGATGGCGTCGCGGACATGGCGGGCGTGAGCGACGCCGGAGCAGAACACCAGCCAGGAGCCTCGGCCCTCACCGTGCTGGACAATCTCGGTGACCGCGGCGCGGGTGACCTCGTCGCGGTCCACCGCCGCCTCGAGATCCTTGGCGATGAACTCGCCGCCGCGCGTGCCGACGCCGCCGACGTCGAGTTGCGTGGAGGTCTGCTTGGGCACGACGGGGCAGAGATAGCCCTGCTGGATCATCTCCAGCACCGGCACCTCATAGGCGATGTCCGTGAAGAGCCGATCCTTGCCCTCGTGCAGCAACCCGCTGTCCAGCCGATAGGGCGTGGCGGTAAAGCCCACGACCTTCAGCAGACCGGCGTTAATCTCGTTCAGCTGTGCCAGGAACGAGCGGTAAATGCCGCTGTCACCGCGGCCCAGCAGGTGCGCCTCGTCGATGAGCACCAAGTCGCAGCGCTGCACCTTCAGTGCGTGACGGTGGATGGATTGGATACCGGCGAACAGGATCTGCGCGTGGATGTCGCGACGCGACAGGCCCGCCGAGTAGATGCCGGCCGGCGCCTCCGGCCAGGCGCGCAGCATGGCCATGAAGTTCTGCTGGATGAGCTCCTTGACGTGGGTGAGGATCAGCACGCGGGTGTCGCCATAGGCGGCGATCACCTCGCGCGTGAAGCCGGCGATGCACAGGCTCTTGCCCGTGCCAGTGGGCATCACGACCAGCGGATTGCCGCTGCTGGCCGAGAAGTAGTCGTACAGCGCCTCAACGGCGGCGCGCTGATAGGGGCGGAGGGAGAGGGTCATCCCTGCGGCCCTCCTGTTGCGTCCTCAAGGAGCGGGGCGCAGCGCCGGCGCAGATCATGCCGCGGAGCGGCAAGCAGGCGTTGGGCGCGGAGCACGACCTGGCGCACGCGCTGCGGCCCGATATTGAACGACTGGCCGATTTCGTAGAGCGTTCGTGGCGCCTCGCCATCCAAGCCGAAATACATCCGCACGATGCGCTGCTCTCTTGGGCGTAGGCTGGCCAGCGCGGCGTCGAGCGCGCCGACGGCGGCGTTCATCGCGACCGCCCGTTCCGGATCGTAGGCAATGGATGTGGTTGAGCTGCCGACAAGGGCCGGCAGATCCTCAGCGTCGACTTCCCGAGTAACGCGGTTCGTATCCAGCGCCCTTCGCATGAAGGCCGCGGGAAAGAGGTCCTCTGGCAGCCTGCGCAGCGCCTTCGAGATGGCAAGAATACAGCTGCGCCACTCCCCGTCGGCACGCAGGGGCGCCATCTTGAGGTTCAGGTAATCGCAAACGCGCTGATAGGAGATTCCACTGGCACGCGCGAGCGCGGCCGCGTTGTCACATCCGGCAGCCCGCATGGCTGTCAGGAGCGCGTTGTTCTTGATGGTGACGATCACCAGGAGATCGCGGGTCACGCTGCCACCCCCATGCTGCGGGCATCCACCTTGCTGAGCCAGCGCCCACCCGCCTCGCAGCCGGTGCAGATCAGCTCGGCGATATGCGGTCCCTTGCCGGGCCCAACGCGATAGGTTGTGCAGTCGCAGATATGGCACGGCCGATGCGGGACGATGTCAGGCGGCGCCGCGGCAGGCACGCCGTCGCGCCATTCAGTGCCGTCCGGCAGCCGATAGCTGACCCAATCCTCACCGGCGTCGATCTGCTCCGCGGCCACGAAGTCCGGGAGAAAGAGGTGCGCTGCGCAGCCGGCCTCCTGGTCGCGCCGGTCGAGCGGGGCCGCGTGCCGGGCGCAGTGCCAGTCCCCACCGTGGACGGGCGAGGCATGCAGGCAGGACCGGCAATGTCGCTCCGGCGCGGCGCCGGCGTGGCAGACCGCGTGGTGGTCGCAGAAGCGGCACTGCCACCACGCGGGATCGTGGCTGATGCGGGCCGGCGACCGGATGGCGCCGATGATGCGTTCGGCCTTGGCCAGGATGCGCAGCCCGGCCTCGGCATCGTGGCGAATGCGCTCCTGGTAGAGCTCGTCCGTGTCCTTGCAGACCGCCAGGTAGAAGCCCCGATCCAGCCCGGCCAACTGCATGTAAGCCTGCATCTGCGCCCAGTGCAGCGGCTTGGACGCCGCCACGCCATCGGCCTTCAGCTTCGCGAAGGACTTGGCGCTGTGGGTCTTGAATTCGCAGACGTGCCAGGTCGCTGGCGCCTCGGGCAACCCGATAGCCACCGCGTCCATGCTGCCGCCGAAGTGGCCGGCGGCATCGCGCAAGTTCCACTGGCGGCCCGACGCCGGGTCCACGTCCAGGACGGTGACGCCGATCCGGCGCAGGTCGGCGACAAAGCGCGCCTCGGCCAGATTGCCGGTGTCAAACAGCCGCAGCAGCCGGCCGGTATGCTGCGCCCGGGTCGCCCAACGGAACGAATACCAAATGGCGCGCTCGCATTCGGTGCCGATGAGTGAGGCGCCAAGATGCGCACGAAAACCATGGTCTGCCGCCGCCTCATAGGCGGCGTAGATCGCGGAGACGGTGGGACAAGCGGGCGGAGGAAGAGCAGTCATGACCTGATCCTGGATGGAGGGAGGGAGGCCGGCAGACGGTCAGCCTGCCGGCTGCTAGTCAGCCGTTCCGCCGCCAGGGCGGCACGGCCGCCGCCCCGGTGCGGGCGGATGGCGGAGGCGCGGCAGGCGAGGGACGGGGCCCTGGGGTCGTGGGCCGCGGGGCGGTACTGGCGGCGGCGCCGGCCGCGCCAGCCGCTGAGTAGCCAGCCACCTTGTTGCGCGCCTCGCGGTGCACGCCGTATTTGTCTGGGCCAGCTGGCTGGACCTTCAGCGTCACGATCAGCGCCTTG
>JBBRWI010000330.1:0-3619 GCA_038249305.1 Acetobacterales bacterium | reverse complement strand
TTCGACGACCAGGAGCGGCTGGACCGCGACGCGATGCGCAAGCAGGTCGAAGCGTGTATCCGCGGCGGCGCCCATGGCATCGCCATTCTGGGATTCGTCGGTGAGTACTACAAACTCACCCTGTCGGAACGCCGCACCATCATCGAATGGGTCTGCGAGGATGTCGCCGGGCGCGTGCCCGTCGCCGTGACGGTGAACGAGCAATCCGTCGCCGGGCAGATCGAGATCGCGCGTGCCAGCGAGGCAGCGGGCGCCGCCTGGCTCATCCTGCAACCAGCCCAGATCAAGGGGCTGACCGAGGCCGCCCATGTGCGCTTCCTCGGCGCCGTGGCGGCGGGGACGAACCTGCCGGTCGGGGTGCAGAACAACCCGGGCAGCATGGACATCGCATTGTCCACCAGCGCGCTGATCGCGCTGAACCGCAACCACCCCAATTGCTGCCTGATGAAGGGCGAGGGCCATATCCTCTATGTGAAGCGCCTGGTGGACGAAACCGGCGGCGCCTACGACATTTTCAATGGCAAGGCCGGGCTGGAACTGCCGAACACCCTGCGTGCGGGCTGCGTCGGCATGGTGCCATCACCCGACGCTTTCGATGTGCATGTGAAGGTGTGGAACCTGCTGGAACAGGGCCAGCAGGCCGCGGCGGAGGCGCTGCACCGTACCATTCTGCCGCTGTACAATTTCATGATGATGCCTGGAACGTCGGAGCATTACTGCTGGTACGGCAAGGCCCTGTTCGCGCGCCGCGCCGGCATCGCCGTCACCCACCAGCGACAGCCGGCAGTGGTGCCGGATGCCTTTGGCGAAGCCATCGTGGCAGAGTACGCGGCCGGCCTGCCGTCGCTGGCGGGCTGACCTACCGGCACTGCGCCCGGGTGCGCAGTCCCTGCGACCGCTCGGTCTGCGGCCCGGTCAGCCGGGGGAACTCGCTGCGGAGTTGGTCCAGGGTCGCGCAGGCCTCCCGCCGCGCATTGAAGCCGACGAAGGACGTGGCCAACCCCAACAGCGCTTCCGGCGCGCGGCCTGCCTGAGGGTTGCGGCGATAGGCGTCGTCGAAGGCCAAGGCCGCGCTCTGGAATTCCCGCTTGCCGACCAGGGCGTCGCCCAGCAGGATGCCGGCATCCTGCGCACGGGCGCCGGGGCGGCTGGCCAGGATCTCACGCGCGGCGGATTCGGCGACCGCATAGTCGCGCCGGCCGAGGGCGGCCTGGCCTTCCTGCAAGGCCCGCTCCGGCGGGCGGCCCGGGGCCGCGGCGGGGGGCGGCAGGCCGGCGCCGCCACTGGGCAGCGGCGTTGCGGGCGGGCGTGGCGGGGGGGCGCCAGGGCCGGGCGAGCCAGAGTTGGGGGCAGCCGGGCGATTGCCGCCCTCCAGCGCCTGCAGCCGGAAATCCATGTCGCCCTGCAGTTTGGTGATCTGTTCGGCCAGGGTGCGGCTGCGGAACTCGGCCTCATCCGCCCGGCCGCGCAGGCGGCGCACTTCCTCCTCCATGGTCGTCACGCGGTCGAGCAATCCCGCCAGGATCTCGGGCGAACCGGCGCTGCCGCCCTGGCGCGGGACGGGCGCCGGGGCGGGGATGCCGCCGCCGACCCCGCCACGGCGCAGCAGGTCGATCTCCTGCCGCAATTGCAGCAGTTGGTTCTGCAGCGCGATCCCCTCGCGGCTTTCGATCTGCGCCATCGCGGGCAATGCGAGACCAAGGATCAGCAACAGCGTCGCTGCGCAGCCAGCACGGATCATCGCCACATTCCCCCCCGCGTCACGGCGACGCGCACTCTTGCTGCTGCGCCGATGGCTCAGCGCACCACCGTCACGGCGCGGCGGTTCTGCGCCCAGGCTTCTTCGGTGGAACCGAGCGCCGCCGGGCGATCCTTGCCGTAGGAGATGGTGCCGAGGCGCGCACCAGCGACACCCAGCGCCACCAGCGTGTCGCGCGCGGCATTGGCGCGGCGCTGGCCGAGGGCGAGGTTGTATTCGCGGGTGCCGCGTTCGTCGGCATGGCCTTCCAGCGTGACCTGCACCTGCGGGTACTGCGTCATCCAACTCGCCTGGCGCTCCAGGATCGTGCGCTGGTCGGCGCGGATGTTGCTGCGATCGGTATCGAACAGCACGCGATCGCCGATATTGGCGACCAGGTCTTCCTGGCTGCCGGGGGAGACCGTGCCGGTACCGAGGCCGGTGCCGGTGGCCGCCGTGGTGCTGTCGTTGGGGGAGCAGGCGGCGAGCAAGGCGAGCGCCGCGAAGGCGCCGAGGTATCTGGTGGTCATTTTGATCTCCTGTCGAACAGTCGCACCGCCTATCCGTCCAGGCAAAGGCGGGTCAAGCAAAGGATGCGACATGGTGGGGGTTTGGGGCGCGAGTATGGCGGATCAGGACAGCAACGGGCTCCAGGCCGGATCGGTTGCATCGGTCGGCGTGATGACCTGGCGCTCGTTGAAGCCGGCGATGTCGATCATCGCCAGTCGCGCGGAGTAGCCGCCACCGCGGGCATCGCGCGATCGGGTCTCCCGGTAGAACATCAGCACCCGCCCGTTCGGTGCGAAGGTCGGGCCCTCCATCTGCCAGCCTTCGGACAGGATGCGTTCGCCGCCGCCGTCCGGGCGCATGACCCCGATCGCGAATTGGCCCCCGGCGATGCGGGTGAAGGCGATCAGGTCGCCGCGCGGTGACCAGACCGGGGTCGCGTAGCGGCCGCGGCCGAAGGAGATGCGCCGGACGCCGCCGCCGCCGCTGTCCATGACGTAGAGTTGCTGGTCGCCGCCACGGTCGGAATTGAACACGATCTGCGTGCCGTCCGGGGAAAAGCACGGCGACACGTCAAGCCCGCTGCCCGAGGTCAACTGCCGCTCCCGCCGCGACCCGAGGTCCACGATGAAGATATTGGCATCGCCGCCGCGCGTGGCCGACAGGACCACGCCGCGCCCATCCGGCGAAAACCGCGGCGACAGCGTCATGCCCCCGAAGCTGCCGAGCGCTTCCTGGCGCCCGCTTTCGAGATTGAACAGGAACACCCGCGGCTGATTGTTCGCATAGGACATGAAGGCGATCTGCTGCGCGTTGGGATGCCACCGCGGCGTCAGCGCCTGGAACGCACCATCGGTCAGAAAGCGGCTGTTCTCGCCATCCTGGTCCATGATCGCCAGCCGGCGCGTGCGCCGGTCGCGCGGCCCGGTTTCCGCGATATAGGCGATGCGGGTGTCGAAGTAGCCCTTTTCGCCAAGCAACCGTTCGTAGATGACGTCCGAGATCAGATGCGCGATCCGCCGCCAGTTGGCCGCCGGCGCGGTGAAGGCGGTGCCCTGGATCTGCGCTTCGGGCTGCACATCCCACAGCCGGAACTCGACGCGCAGATTGCCGCCCTGCGGTTCGGCGCGGCCAGTAACCAGCGCCTGGCTGCCGCTGACGCGCCAGTCCTGGAATCGCGGGGCGGCCGCCGAAGCCTCTGGCGTCTGGACGAAGCCCGGGCGCTCGACCGGGCGGAACAGGCCGGACGAGCGCAGATTGTTCTGGATCACGCGGGCGATGTCGCGACCAAAACGCTGGCCCTCGGCGCTGGTGCCCGCCAGGTCCGGCACCGCGATCGGAATGGGGTCGGTGCGTGCGCGCGTGATGTCGATC
>JBBRWI010000329.1:0-3622 GCA_038249305.1 Acetobacterales bacterium | reverse complement strand
GATGGACTGGCCGCGGAGCGGCCGATGACCCAGCCCTGGCCGCAACGCGGCCGGTGATCTGCCCTTCGGAGTACCCCCCATGCGCGTGACCGCCATCCAAATGAACCCCGGCCATGACAAGGCGCAGAACCTTGTAACCGCCGCACGCCTGATCGAGGCCGCCGTCGCCGCCGACCGGCCGGACATGGTCGCCCTGCCGGAAATCTGGACATGCCTGGGCGGCGACCGCGCAGGAAAATTCGCCGCCGCCGAGGTGCTGGGGGAGGATGTGAACGGCGCCTATGCATTGCTCCAGGGCCTCGCCCGCAAGCACGGCATCTTCATCCACGGTGGCAGCATCGGCGAACAGGGCGGCGACCGGCTGTTCAACACCACCGTCGCCTTCGGCCGCGACGGCAGCGAATTGGCCCGGTATCGCAAGATGCACCTGTTCGACATCACCGCCCCCGACGGCACCGGCTATCGCGAAAGCAGCACCTATGGCGCGGGATCGGAGGTGGTGACCTACCGGGCCGGCGACCTCACCATCGGCTGCGCCATCTGTTACGATGTGCGCTTCCCCGAGTTGTTCCTGGATCTGCGGCGGCGCGGGGCCGATGTGATCATGTTGCCGGCGGCCTTCACGCTCGCGACCGGCAAGGACCATTGGGAAATTCTCCTGCGCGCCCGCGCCATCGAAACCCAGTGCTGGTTCGTCGCCCCCGCCACCTGGGGCCGCCACATGGAGGCCAAGGGCCCGCGCGAAACCTTCGGCCACAGCCTGGTTTGCGACCCCTGGGGGCATATCGTCGCCAAGGCCTCCGACGGCGTCGGCTTCGTCAGCGCGCGGATCGACAGCGCGGTCACGGCCCGGGTGCGGCGCGACATGCCGGTGCTGGAGCACCGCCGCCTGCTGCCAGCCGATGCGACCGCCGCCGCGAGGACCGCCGCCTGACCGTGCCCCGGGCGGCCTTCCTGGCCTCGGGTGCCCCGGCCGCGCAGGCGGCGCGGGCACGCCTGGTCGCGCTGCATGGCGATACCCCGGCCGAGGAGGCCGAGATCATCGTCGCCCTCGGCGGTGACGGCTTCATGCTGGAAACGCTGCATCGCTTCATGGGCCGCGCGCTGCCGGTCTATGGCATCAACCGCGGCAGCGTCGGCTTCCTGATGAACGCCTACCACGAGGCCGACCTGCCGCAGCGCCTGGCCGATGCCCAGGCGGCGACGCTGCATCCGCTGCGGATGGTGGCGCTGGACGTGCATGGCGCCACGCACGACGCGTTGGCGATCAACGAGGTCAGCCTGCTGCGCGAAACCCGCCAGGCGGCCAAGATACGCATCCTGGTGGATGGGCGGGAGCGGCTGGCGGAACTGTCCTGCGACGGGGTGCTGGTCTCCACCCCCGCCGGCAGCACCGCCTACAACCTGTCGGCGCATGGCCCGATCGTGCCGCTGTCGGCCAATCTGCTGCCGCTGACCCCGATCAGCGCCTTCCGCCCGCGGCGCTGGCGCGGCGCGCTGCTGCCATCAGAGGCGCGGGTGGTGTTCGAGGTGCTTGAAGCGGAAAAACGCCCCGTCGCCGCCGTCGCCGATTTCACGGAGGTGCGGGAGGTTCTGCGGGTGGAGGTGCGGGAGGATCGCGAGGTTTCGTTGACCCTGTTGTTCGACCCGGATCACGGGCTGTCGGAACGGGTGATCGCGGAGCAGTTTACCGTCTGAAAACCGCTCAGACCGCCCGCCCACCATTCGCCGCGCCCACAAAATCCCGCACCTGCGGGTAGATTTCCTGGTTCCAGCGCCGGCCGCTGAACACGCCGTAATGACCAACACCGGTCTGCAGGTAGTGCTTCTTGTGCGACGGCCGCAGCCCGGTGCAGAGGTCCAGCGCCGCCATGGTCTGGCCGATCGCGCAGATATCGTCGCGCTCGCCTTCGACCGTCATCACCGCGGTGTGGCGGATGGCGCCCGGATCGACCCGGCGGCCGCGCCACATCATCCGCCCTTCCGGCAGGTCGTGGTCCTGGAATACCCGTTTTACCGTTTCGATGAAGAATTCGGCCGGCAGGTCCATCACCGCCAGGTATTCGTCGTAAAACTTGCGGTGCGCGGCCACGCCATCGGCATTGCCATCGACCAGATGGCGGAACTGGTCACGAAACGCGGACGTATGGCGGTCAAGGTTCATCGACAGGAAGGCGGTCAACTGCGTGGTGCCCGGATAGACCCGGCGCCCGCCGCCCGGAAGGCGCCAGGGCACGGTGCCGATCAAGTGCCGTTCGAACCAGGCGATCGGCTTGGACTGCGCCAGCACGTTGACCTGCGTCGGGCTGACACGGGTGTCGATCGGCCCGGCCATCAGGGTGGCGCTGCGCGGGGTGGCGGGGTTGTCGTCCTCACCCATCAGCGCGCAGGCGGCCAGCACCGCGACGGCCGGCTGGCAGACCGCCAGGACATGGGCGCCAGGCCCCATCTCCTCGATGAAGCGCATGATATGGGCGGTGTATTCGTCGAAGCCGAAGCGCCCGGCCGCCGGCGGCACATCCCGCGCATTGTGCCAGTCGGTGACATAGACATCGTGGTCGGCCAGCATCGTCGCGACCGTCGCCCGGAGCAGCGTCGCGAAATGCCCGGACATCGGCGCCGCAATCAGCACGCGAGGTTGCGGCGGGGCATCGTCCTTGACGAAATGCAGCAGGGTGCCGAAGGGCGTGGCGAAGGCCGCTTCCTCCCGCACCGCATAAACGGCATTGCCCGACCGCACCTCGGTAATGCCGAATTCCGGTCGCCGATGGGTTGGCGCGGCCGAGCCGAAGAGTTCCAGCGCCGCGGCGGTGCGGCGCAGCGACCAGGCCGGTAGCGGCCAGGGCGAGGCCCGGCCATGGTCCATCCCCTGCAAAAGGGAAGCGGCGCTGCGCGCGGCGCCACGAATCGGCTCAAGCAGGTCGGCTTGCGCCTGATACAAAGCATACATCGTGGGCAATCACGCCTGGGAAGCAGGCTTTCGTCAAGCACTTCACATGGCTGTGCTTGCCAGGGGTTTAAGGGCGTGGCGGAATCGCCACGTCGTCGAATTGGCGGATCAGCATGGCACGTCTCTTGATCAGCAGCCGCAACTACTCCTCCTGGTCGCTGCGCGGCTTCCTGCTGGTGCGGCTTTCGGGCCTGCCTTGCGCGGTCGAGGCCGTCGGCGCCGAGGACCCCGAGGCCCGGCGGGAACTGCTGCTGCGCGCCTCCTCCATCCGCATCCCGCGCCTGGAGCATGACCGGCTGATCGTCTGGGACACCCTGGCCATCGCCGAATATCTGAACGAAACCTTCCCCCCGGCGGCCATGCTGCCAGCCGACCGAGCCGCGCGTGCCACCTGACCGGACATGGCCGAACGGGTCGCGGCGGCGCTGGTCGAACCGGAAGAGATCGAGGCGTTGGAAGTCGAGTTCTGATCAGGCCTCCAGCCGGCTTTCTTTCAGGCTTCCAGCCGAGCCAGCCGCACCGCCGTCTGCCCGGCCGACACCCGCGGCGATGGCATGATCAGCATGCAATGGTCGTAGGGGGTGCGTATCTCCTCCTCGCCATCCAGCGCCAGCAGGGTGTTGCGCCGCGGCACCACATCGCCGCCCCGCACGGGCTGAAGGAAGGCGAAAT
>JBBRWI010000328.1:0-3660 GCA_038249305.1 Acetobacterales bacterium | reverse complement strand
GGCCTCGGCGATGCCGCGGGCGCGTGCCGGGTCATTCTCGGCGCGATCGGCCAAGCGGATCGCGCCCAGCGGCAGGCTGGCGACGCGCCCGGGCGTGCCGGCCAGGAGTTCCACCAATTCAAGCGAGCCGCCACCCAGATCGCCCAGGATGCCGTCGGCGCCGGGGAAACCGAGCAGCACGCCCTCGGCCGATAGCAACCCCTCCTCGGTGCCGCCCAGGATGCGGACCGGCACGCCCGGCAGCAGCCGTTCCAGTGCGGCGACGAAACCCGGCCCGTTCAGCGCATCGCGCACGGCGGCGGTCGCCAGCACTTCCAGCGGGGCTGCCCGCATCGCGCGGCCGATCGCGTGGTAGCGGGTCATGACGGTCAGCGATTGTTCGACAGCGTCCTCGTTGAGCAGCCCCGTGCCGGCGAGGCCACGGCCCAGGCCGAGCACCGCCTTTTCGTTGAAGACGGGCACCGGGTTGCGGCTGCGCCCCTCGAACACCACGAGCCGGACGGAGTTCGACCCGAGATCGACCACGCCGCAGCGCGACAGCGCGGTGTCTTCGCAGGGGGCCGGCTGGCGGGAAAGGACGGCTGCGGTCAATCCTGTTTCACCCGGTCCTGCTTGCGTTTCTGGGCCGCGCGGGCCGGGCGGTGCAGGGCGCTGCCGCGGCCGGAAAGCGAGGGGTTGGTCATGAAATACTCATGCGCGGAGATCGGGTTCGGCCCCGGGTCCAGCCGCGTGTAGGCGCCATCCGCCCCCAAGGTCCAGGACTGCGCCGTATCCTGCAGGTTCAGCACCATGATCTGGTCCAGGATCTGCGCGTGCACGGTCTGGTTTTCCACCGGCACCATGGTCTCGACCCGCCAGTCCATGTTGCGCGCCATCCAGTCCGCGCTGCCGATATAGACGCGGGCACGCCGGCTGGGCAGCCTGTAGCCATTGCCGAAGACGCTGATGCGGGCATGTTCCAGGAAGCGCCCGACGATCGATTTCACCCGGATGTTTTCCGACAGGCCATGCACGCCGGGGCGCAGGCAGCAGATGCCGCGCACGATGCATTCGACCTGCACGCCCGCCGCGCTGGCGCGGTACAACGCATCGATCAATGTCTCGTCCACGAGGCTGTTCATCTTCAGCCAGATTCCGCCGGGCTTGCCTTCCTGCGCCAAGCGGGTTTCCTGTTCGATCAGCGCCATCAGCGCCGGGCGGATGGTCAGCGGCGCGAAGGCCAGCGCGTGCATCTTCTCGGGCCGCGCGTAACCGGTCATGTAGTTGAACAGCCGCGCGGCATCCTGCGTCAGCGCCGGGTCGGCCGTGAAGAACGACAGGTCGGTGTAGATCCGGGCGGTGATCGGGTGGTAGTTGCCGGTGCCGAAATGCGCGTAGGATTTCAGCGTGTCGCGTTCGCGCCGCACGACGAGGGACACCTTCGCATGCGTCTTCAGCTCGACGAAGCCATAGACGACCTGCACGCCGGCGGCTTCCAATTCGCGTGACAGCGCGATGTTGCGTTCCTCGTCGAAGCGGGCCTTGAGTTCGACCATGGCGGTGACGGATTTGCCGGCCTCCGCCGCCTCGATCAGCGCACGCGCGATCGGGCTGTCGCGGCTGGTGCGATAGAGCGTCTGCTTGATCGCCACGACATTCGGGTCGCGCGCCGCCTGGCGCAGGAACTGCACCACCACGTCGAAGGATTCGAACGGGTGGTGGACGACGATATCCTTGGCCGCGATGGCGGCGAAGCAATCGCCGCCGAAATCGAGAATGCGCTCGGGGAAGCGCGGCGTATAAGGCGTGAACAGCAGGTCGGGGCGGTCGTCCACGATCATCTGCTTGACGTCGGACAGGCCGAGCAGCCCATCCACCACGAACAGGGCGGAGGGGCTGGCGTCCACTTCCTCGGCGATGAAGGCGCGCATGTCGGGCGGCGTGCCGCTGGTGACCTTGACCCGGATCGCGCGGCCGCGGCGGCGGCGCTTCAGCGCATCCTCATAGGAGCGGACCAGATCCTCGGCCTCTTCCTCGAACTCGACATCGGTATCGCGGATCAGGCGGAACAACCCGCGCTCGGCGGTGATGAAGCCGGGGAAGAGGCGCGGCAGGTTCATCGCAACCAACTCGTCCAGCAGCACGAAGCGGATCGCCTCGCCGCGTTCGGACGGCAGGCGGATGAAGCGTTCGACCTGCGGCGGCAGCGGGCAGAGCGCGCGCATGGTGCCGCCATCCTCCTCCCGCACCAGCTTCAAGACCATGCACAGCGCCAGGTTCTGGATGAAGGGGAACGGATGCGCCGGATCGACCGCAAGCGGCGTCAGCACCGGAAACACCCGGTCCATGAACCAGCGTTCGAGCCATTCGCGGTCGGCCGGGCTCAGTTCCTCGGCCTCGCACAGCACCACGCCAGCGGCGCGCAGCAGCCCGCGCAGGTCCTGCCAGGCGGCCTGCTGGTTCGCGATCAGCGCGCCGGCGGCGGTGTTCAGCGCGGTCAGTTGCTGCGAGGGCGTCAGCCCATCCGGCGACAGGGTGGTCAGCCCGGCGCGTTCCTGGCCGAGCAGGCCGGCGACGCGCACGGAATAGAATTCGTCGAGGTTGCTCGCTGAAATCGCCACGAAGCGCAGCCGTTCCAGCAAGGGATGGCGCGGATTGGCCGCTTCCTCCAGCACCCGGTCGTTGAAGGCGAGCCAGGACAATTCGCGGTTGATGAAACGGTCCGGGCTTTCGGGCGCGATCGTTGGCGGGAGGGGGGGGGAGATCGGGGCGTTCATGCGCATGACGCTACAGCAACGGAGCCGGGTTGGGCGAGGGTGCGCAAAACGCGTCATCCGATGCGTCGTGCAACGGGAAGTCTGCGGCGAACCCCGCCAAGGCCGCGCGCACCAGGCCCCGGGTCACCCGGCCGCGCCCGGCCAGCGCCGCGCGGTCGATCCGGGCCGCGGCCTGGGCAACCGCGGCCGCTTCCCGCGGCAGGTGCAGCAGCAGCCAGTCCTGCACCCCGGCATCCACCATCAGCCCCGCATGTGCGAAGTGACGCGCCAGCAGCGCGGCCAGCAGCGCGTCGGAGGGTTCGGCGATGGCGGTCGCAGTGGTTGCGCGCAACCGGCTGGCGAGGTCGGCCAGCGGCGTCGCCCAGCGCGCCGGCGGGGCGCGCCCGGCCAGCAGTAGCGGCGCCCTGGCCTCGGCGCAGGCGTTGATCAGGTGGAACAGGGCGGTGTCGTCGGGCACCAGGTCGGCGTCGTCGAGCGCGGTGGGCGCTGCGTCCGGCAGGCCGCGCAGGCCCGCGCCATCCAGCACCCGCAAGCCCCAAAGCGTGGCGGTCGCGCGCAGCAGATGGGTCTTGCCGCTGCCCGGCGGCCCGGACAGGGAAAGGCGCCCGAGCGGCCAGCGCCCGGGGTCGGCGAACCAGGCGCGGGCCTCGGCGTTGCTGGCGTCGGGCAGGAAGGTGGCGGCGGAGAAATCCTCAGTGACCGGCAGCGGCAGCGCCAGTTGCCGGGCCGTCACGATCCCGTCCGCGGCGGGTCCAGGTACAGCGGGCTGGCAAGGTAGCGCCGCAGCCAGTAGCGCGCCAGGACGCCGATCGCTGCCGCCATCGGCACCGCCAGCAGCACGCCCAGGAAGCCGAAGGCGACGCCGCCGGCGAACAGCGCGAAGATCACCCAGACCGCGTGCAAT
>JBBRWI010000327.1:0-3667 GCA_038249305.1 Acetobacterales bacterium | reverse complement strand
GATCAGTTTATTGATCTGGGACAACTCATCACTATTGGCAGCCCTACCAGACCGATGAATCGCTGCTGACGGGAGAGTCGGTGCCGGTACGGAAGGTGGCAAGCGCGACATCGCCCCCGGCGCGCCCAGGCGGCGACGATCTGCCGCAGGTCTTCTCGGGCTCGCTGGTGGTGCGGGGCAGTGGCATCGCTGAGGTGACGGCGACCGGCCCGCGCAGCGAGATCGGCCGGATCGGCCAGTCGCTCAGCGCGCTCGATTCCGAGCCGCCACGGCTGCAGGCGCAGATGCGCCGTCTGGTGAAGCTTTGCGCGATCTTCGGTGGTGTCGTCAGCGTGCTGGCGGTAGTACTCTACGGCACCTTGCGGGGCGGCTGGCTGGATGCGCTGCTGGCTGGGATCGCCATCGGCATGTCGATGCTGCCGGAGGAACTGCCGGTGGTGCTCACCGTCTTCATGGCGATGGGCGCCTGGCGGATCTCCAAGGCGCGGGTGCTGACGCGGCGCGCGGCTGCGATCGAGACGCTCGGCTCCGCCACGGTGCTGTGCACCGACAAGACCGGCACACTGACCCAGAACCGCATGACGGTCGCAGAACTGTGCCTGCCCGACGGCACGGCCTTCCAGCCGCGGGGTGAGGCGCTGCCGGCGGGGTTTGCGCTACTGGCTGAGACCGGCCGACTGGCCAGCGCGCCACAGCCTTTCGACCCCATGGAGAAGGCTTTCCATGCGGTGGCCGAGGGGCTGCCTTTGCCCGCGCTGGAGCTCGTGCACACCTACGGGCTTCGGCCCGGCCTGCTGGCGATGACGAATGTCTGGCGGTCGGGGACGGAAACCATCGTCGCCGCCAAGGGCGCGCCCGAGGCTATTGCCGCGCTGTGCCACCTGAACGCCGCCGCAGCCGCCGAACTGACCGTGCGTACCGAGGCGCTGGCCGCCAAGGGCATGCGCGTGCTGGCGGTGGCCCGCGCCACGCCGGACGGGCAGGCTTGGCCCGAGACACAGGACGGCTTCGCCTTCGGCCTGCTCGGACTCGTCGGCCTGGCCGATCCGCTGCGCCCGGGCGTGACCGAGGCTGTGGCCGAATGCCGCACGGCCGGCATCCGCGTCATCATGATCACCGGCGACTACCCCGCCACCGCCGCCGCCATCGCGCGCCAGGCAGGGCTGGACGCCGACATCATCGTGACGGGTAACGCACTCGCCAGCATGGACGACGCGACCCTGGCGATTAAGGCGCGCGAGACCACGGTCTTTGCGCGGATCATGCCGGAGCAGAAGCTTCGTATCGTCGCCGCCCTGAAGGCCGATGGCGAGGTCGTCGCGATGACCGGCGATGGCGTGAACGACGCGCCGTCGCTCAAGGCCGCGCATATCGGCATCGCCATGGGCGGGCGCGGTACCGACGTGGCGCGCGAGGCGTCGTCGCTGGTGCTGCTGGACGATGACTTCGGCTCGATCGTCGCGGCCGTGCGCCTGGGGCGGCGGGTCTTTGACAACCTACGCAAATCGATGGGCTTCATCATCGCCATCCATATTCCGATTGCGGGGCTGGCGTTGTTGCCGTTGATCTTCGGCCTGCCCATCCTACTCTGGCCGATGCATATCGCCTTCCTGGAGATGGTCATCGACCCCGTCTGCACCCTGGTCTTCGAAGCCGAGACCGAGGAGGAGGGGATCATGCACCGCCCGCCGCGTGATCCGGCGGCGCCGCTGTTCTCCGCCTCGCTGCTGGGTTGGTCCGTGGTGCAAGGCGCTGTCGTCTTCGCCTTGACGGCGGGCATCTACCTGGTGGGCCTGGACGCAGGCATGCCGGAGGCGGAGGTGCGGTCGCTGACGTTCTTCGCCCTGGTGCTCAGTATCGTCGGGCTGATCTTCGTGAATCGCTCGTTCAGCGCCTCCATCGTCACAGCCTTTCGGCGGCGCAATGCAGCACTTCGCTGGGTGATGCTGGCGGTGACGGTGATGCTCGGGGTCACGTTGGCGCTGCCCTTCGCGCAGCGGATGTTCCGCTTCGGACCCCTGCACGCCGACGATCTCGCGGTGACCGTTGCAGCCGGGCTAGCGACCATCCTCATCCTCGAATTCCTGAAGCCGCATTGGCGCAAGCGCCTGATGACGTGATGATGCCCTGGTACAATCTCGCGGTCGCGCTGGGCATTGGGCTGCTGATCGGCCTGGAGCGGGAACGCAGCAAGGGCGACGGCCCGACACGGCGCCCTGCCGGCATCCGGACGTTTGCCCTAGCCAGCCTGCTCGGTGCTGTGGCCACACATCTGGGCGGGACAGTGCTGTTGGCTGTTGGCTTGGCCGGGGTGATTGCGCTGACCGCCCTGTCCTACCTCCGGAGCCATGACACTGATCACGGGCTGACGACCGAGATCGGCCTTTTGATCGCGCCGTTGCTCGGTGCCTTGGCCATGGCCGAACCGCTGCTCGCCGCAGGTCTGGCGGCGGCTGTCGCGGTTGTCTTTGCCGCGAAGGCGCCGCTGCATGGCTTCGTGAAAGGTGCGCTGACCGATGCCGAGGTCAAGGATGGGCTGGTCTTCGCCATCGCCACCCTCGTCATCTGGCCGCTGCTTCCCGATCGACAGCTTGGGCCCTTCGACGCGATCAATCCGCATAATGTCTGGTTGCTGGTCATTCTCATGCTGGCAATCGGCGCGGCGGGGCATGCCGCCACCCGTCTCCTCGGCGCGCGCTACGGCCTGCCGATGGCGGGGCTGGCCGCCGGCTTTGTCTCCAGCACGGCGACCATCGGCTCGATGGCGGCGCGGGTGGCCAAGGATCCGGCGAGCATGGGTCCGGCTGTCGCTGGGGCAGCTTTCTCGACCTGCGCAACCTTCCTGCAGATGGCCGTCCTGCTGTTCACCACCAGCCAGGCAACACTGATAGCGATGGCACCCATGCTTGTCGCAGGGACGGTCGTCGCAGCGGCCTATGCGCTTTTCTTCGCGCTGCGTCCGTCGGCGTCGCGGGACATCCAGGAGGCTGAACCCGGTCGGGCATTCAGCCCGGGTGCGGCACTCGGACTGGCCACCATGATGGCGCTGATGCTCGTGGTTTCGGCGGCGATGGAAGAATGGTTTGGCGAGACGGGCGTCATCGCCGGAGCGGCCGTCGCCGGGATTGTTGATACGCACTCCGCTGGCATATCCGTGGCATCCCTTGTGGGGACAGGAGGTCTGTCGGCCGAAGCCGCCATTGCGCCGATCCTTGCCGCAATGACGACCAACGCAGCCGCCAAGATTGCGATGGCCATCAGCCTGGGGACGCGCAGTTTCGCCGTTCGCATCGTTCCCGGGGTCGTGCTCTCCGTGCTGGCCGCCTGGACGGTCGCCGCGGTGATGCTGAAATGGGGTTAGAGATTGCCAGTGCGACGACCATCGATGTTGCGCCGACGCGTCACCACGCTTGACGGAGGCCCGGAAGCCAGATGCGTTTTATGACACCCGCCGCTTCACCACCCCCACCGACAGCGTGGCCGCCGCCAGGTCGAATGTCGCCGCGGAGATGTTCCGTGCCATCACTCGCACCGTGTTATTCGACCACACGGCAGCGTCGAGCTCGATGAACCGCGTCGACGACACCAGCGACGCCGACGCCAGGTCGCCGGCCCGTGCCCCGCTCACCGTGACGTCGATAAGCGACGTCGCCCCTGGCGCCAGGCT
>JBBRWI010000326.1:0-3684 GCA_038249305.1 Acetobacterales bacterium | reverse complement strand
CTGCTGGCGCTGCGTGGGAAATCCCATAGCCTGCCCACTGCCGTGGTTGCCTGGCGCCACGGCCGACGGATCTGGCATCACGTCGCCACGCCCCGGATGACCATGCGGTCGTTTTCCGATGCGGTGCTCGACGCCTATCTCGACGCGGAAGGCGATGCCGTCCTCGCCTCGGTTGGCGGATACCGGATCGAGGGTCCCGGCATTCATCTGTTCGACAGGATCGAGGGGGCGCAGGACGCCATCCTGGGGCTGCCGCTGCTGCCGCTGTTGGGATTTCTGCGCCAGCACGGCGTGCTTGCCGACTGACCTGCTACGTCAGTATTCCGGGTGCTTCGGGCTGTTCATCCTTTAACGCCACACCGGTGCCCGATTGCGCCCGGGCTGCGGCCAGCAACCACGCGATCTTGGCCGCTGCCGCCACCGGCGTCAGGCCGCCAAGGCGAATGTTGCTGATGCAGTTTCGCTCGGCATCCGTCCACCCAGGCCGGGGCGCCCAGGTCAGATAGGCGCCCAGGCTCTCGGTCGAGGATAGGCCCGGCCTTTCGCCGATAAGCATCACCACGGCCTCCGCGCCCAGGGCATCGCCGACCATGTCGCCCAGCGCCACTCTTGCCTGTTCGGCGATGACCAATGGCCCGACCACGAAGCCCTCATGGCGCAATGGTGTGAGGGCCGCCGCGACCACGGCCATCGCCTGCCGCTGGACGCCACGCGCACACAACCCATCGGCCACCACGAAGACCACGGCGCCCGGCACGGCGGCGGCCCGCAGCGCCGCGACGTCGGACGACCGCAAGCGCCGCCCCTGGTCGGGACGCAACAGATAGGTGCGACGATCCCGGGCCTCGCTCGCGACCGACAGCACCGGCAGGTCGAAGACCGCTGCCTCAGCCACCAGCGCCGGTACGTCCAGTGCTGACCAGACCGCATCACGCGCCGCCGCGTGATCCGCCTGGAACGCGAGGTGCGCTGCCGTAGGCACGGCATTGCCCGCCCGGCCGAGCCCGACCCGTGCCGAGGTCAGGCCGCGCAGGTCGCGCCACAGCCGCGGTGTCGTCATGGCAGCGCCCGCAACAACCTCGGCGGCAATACGCCCGCGGCGCTGCTGGGCGCGATGCCTTGGCGGGAAAGCCAGGCGGCGAATTCCGGTGCGGGCGTGCGGCCCAGCACCGCGCGTGCATAGAGCCCATCGTGGAATGACGTGGACTGATACGCCAGCATCACATCATCGGCCCCGGCAACACCCATCACATAGGTCACGCCGGCCGCTCCAAGCAGGGTCAGCAGCGCGTCCATGTCATCTTGGTCGGCCTCGGCGTGGTTCGTATAGCAAACATCCACCCCCATCGGCAGGCCGAGCAGTTTGCCGCAGAGATGATCCTCCAGCCCGGCCCGGATGATCTGCTTGCCATCATAAAGGTATTCCGGCCCGATGAAGCCGACGACGCTGTTCACCAGCAACGGATCGAAGGCGCGGGCGACGGCATAGGCGCGGGCCTCGATCGTCTGCTGGTCCACGCCGTGATGGGCGTTCGCCGATAGTGCGCTGCCCTGGCCGGTTTCAAAATACATCACATTGCGACCCAGCGTGCCGCGGCCCAGGGCCAGCGCTGCCTCCCGCGCTTCGGCCAGCAGCGACAGGGTGACGCCGAACGACGTATTGGTGCCCTGCGTGCCGCCGATCGACTGGAACACCAGATCGACCGGCGCACCGCGCCGCATCGCCAGCATCGTCGTCGTGACATGCGCCAGCACACAGCTCTGCGTCGGGATGTCCAGGCGGTCGCGTATGCCATCCAGCAGATCCAGCAGCCGGCACAGCGTTTCGACATTGTCGGTCGCGGGGTTCACCCCGATCACCGCATCCCCGGCGCCCAACATCAGCCCGTCCAGGATCTGTGCCGCGACCCCACGCGGATCATCCACGGGATCGTTCGGTTGCAGGCGGATGGACAGTGTTCCAGGCAGGCCCAGCGTGTTGCGGAAACGCGTGACCACGCGGCATTTTCCCGCCACGGCGATCAAATCCTGCAACCGCATGATCTTCGATACGGCGGCGACCATCTCCGGCGTCAGCCCTGCGCGGATACCGGTCAGCGCCGCCTCATCGACGGCCAGCAGCCAGTCGCGCAAGCCGCCAACCGTCAGGCTGGCGATGGGGGCGAAGGCCGCGCGATCATGGCTGTCGATGATCAGGCGGGTGACGTCATCCGCCTCATACGGAACCACCGCCTCGTGCAGGAACTGCCGTAGCGGCAGGTCGGCCAGCGCGTGCTGCGCCGCGACCCGTTCGGTGGCGCTCTCCGCCGCGACGCCCGCCAGCGCATCGCCGCTCCGCAATGGCGTGGCGCGCGCCAACAGCGTCGCCAGATCATCGAAGACAAAGCGCGTCCCGCCAATGCTGTGGGCAAACGCCATCAAGACCCCCTGGCCATGGACACACGGCAGAACCGCGGACAGGATCGTCCAAACATCACGCCGGGGGAACCATGGAGTCCGAAGATTGGCCCGACGGGCTATTCGCCCTTCTTGAGGCGCATCGCGTCCGTCAGGTCGTGGTCGTACCCGATGCCGGCCACGCCCGGCTGATCAGCCGGATCCAGGCCTCCAACACGATGCGGCTGATCCCGCTGACGACCGAGGAAGAGGGCATCGCCGTCCTCGGCGGCGCCTGGCTGGGCGGGCAGCGCGGCGTGGTGCTGATGCAGTCCTCGGGCGTCGGCAACTGCATCAACATGCTGTCGTTGGCCACGACGTGTCGTTTCCCGATGCCGATGCTGATCACGATGCGGGGCGACTTTGGCGAGTTCAATCCGTGGCAGGTGCCGATGGGCCAGGCGACCCCGGCGGTGCTGGAGGCCATGGGTTGCATCACCCACCGCGCCGATACGCCGGAAGATGTCGTGCCCGTCGCCGATGCGACTTTGCGGCTGGCCTTCAACACCTATCGCGCCACCGCCTGCCTGATCGGGCAGCGCGTGCTGGGCGCCAAGACCTTTGGGAAATGAGCGCGATGATCGAGGTTTCGGCCGCCGGCCTGCTGCATCGGCGCAGCGTCGTGCCGGCGCTGCTGCAGGATCGCGGTGATCTGCTGGTCATCGCCGGCCTTGGTGCGCCGGCCTGGGATGTGACCGCGGCGGGTGATCACCCGCTGTCCTTCCCGCTCTGGGGCGCGATGGGGGGCGCTGCGCTGATGGGCCTCGGCCTGGCGCTGGCGCAGCCTGACCGGCGCGTGCTGGTGCTGACCGGCGATGGCGAGATGCTGATGGGCATTGGCGCCCTGGCCACCATCGCCGTGCAAGCTCCCACGAACCTGTCGATCGTGGTGCTGGACAATGAGCGTTACGGCGAAACCGGCGGGCAGGTGACGCATACCGGGCTTGGCGTCGATCTGGTGGGCATGGCCACGGCTGCGGGGATCGCGGCGGTGCGACGCGTGACGACGCCGGACGCTATCGCGGACCTGCGTGCGACGATCCACACCGGCATCGGCCCGTTGTTCGCCAATGTGAAGATCGACCCGGAAAACCTGCCCCTGGCGCTGCCGCCGCGCGATGGCGTTTACCTCACCACACGCTTCCGCGGCGCCCTGCTGGGCGATGCGGCGCATCTGGAATAGCCCCATGCCCCATGTGTTGATGCTGCGTCCCATCCACCCGGACGCCATGGCGACCCTGCAAGCCG
>JBBRWI010000325.1:0-3709 GCA_038249305.1 Acetobacterales bacterium | reverse complement strand
GGGGCGCCGATGGTGGTCAGGTGTTCAGCGCGCCGCACGGATGGAAGCGGGCGTCGGCGCCAGCGTCGGTGGCGGACTTGCCGGGCGCATGCAGACCACTTTCACGACGGAACGCTCGACCGATTCCGCGACGTCCGACAGATCCCGTTCCGCCGGGGACGCCGGGGCGGCCAGGACGCTGTGATCATTCAAGAATCGCGCGACCTGCTCGGGCCTGACAGCGAAGTTGGCATTCTGCGCAGGGTTTTGCCCAAGCCGCAGTTCGTGGCGCGCATCCGTGATGGCAAAGGCCAGTCCGACCACCTGGCCACGGCGGTCGATGATGGGCCCACCGCTGTTGCCCCCCGCGGTCGGAGCCGTGAACTGCATGATCCATTCGGCTTCACCGCTGCCGAAGCCGCTGACATGGCCGACGGCGACGCTTGGGCGGCCCGGGTCCAAATTGGTGCGCGGGAAGCCCATCAGCATGACCTGTGTTCCAGGCCTGACGCTCGTGGCAAAGGGAATGGGCGTGCGATTGAGCCCCGGTACCGTCAGCAGCGCGATGTCGGGCACGTCCAATCCGCCGCGGCGGACAACCCCGGCAAAGCGTGCCATTCCGGCATGGACTTCGATCGACTGGCAGCCATCGACCACGTGGTTGCTGGTGATCACGACGTCCGGCAGGCCGACGACCACGCCGCTGCCGAAGGTCATGGCCATATTCGCTGCGGGCAGCGCGGGCGCCTGTATCAGGGTGACCGCACTCCGCGCCAGGCCAGGCAGCATCGGCACCGGGGCCGTTATCGCCGTCCCGCGTGAAGCGGGCGACACCGGGGGGGCGGCATCAGCCTGCACGGCGGCACCCGTGCGGGCCAGGCGTCGCGCCTCATCCATCGTCACGGTGGGCAAGGCGCGTTCGAAGTCGGCCAGAGTGGGCGTCAAAAGCGATGGGCCACCGCCTCCCGCCTCCCGCACCACAGCCCAGCGCGCGGCCGCAACGGTGTCCTGTCCGACGCCCCTGCCGATCAACAGGGCCGCGCTCAGGCAGGCCATGGAACGGCGATCGCCGTGGGCGGCACCAAATCGCCACCATTGAACAGCGACCTCGTTGTTTTGCGTTATGCCCCGTCCGGCTGCGTACATGGCACCGGCGTCGGCTGCAGCCGAAGCGGCGCCCGCTGTTGCCGATTGTTCAAGCCAGCGCAGCGCCGTTCTGGGATCGGAGCGTTCGGCAATCAGCGCGCCAGCAACAAGGTGCATGGCCGCGCCGTCGCCTTCTGCTGCGGCGGCAATGATAGCCATGTTGGGGGGCGACTGGGGGCCTGGCCGGCTTGGCGCCAGGAAGCAGGTTGACGCCCGGGCCTGCTCCACCAACGCAAAGGCGCGTTCCGTGTCGGCGCGCTGCGCCATGGCCGCCCAACTGGCGATGGCTGCCACCGATCCCGCAATCAATGCAAGCGCCAAGGCACGCATGATGCCGTCCTCACTGCCATAAAAAAGGTGTAGCGACCATCACAAAGTCGTGAGGAGAGCATCCCATGCCAGTTCACTTTCGTAAAGCGTGATCACGGCCCTCCGTCATGTTTCGCGCCAGACCCGATGGAGGCGATGCGCTTTTGACAGGCAGGATGCTTCGGCTTGACGCGGCAAGCAGGCCGAAGGGGTTGACGCCGAGGCGCCGAGAAGGTGGAGCCTTGTGTCTCGCGCCAGGACACACCCCATGCACTGCCTCTTGCCATGCCAGCCTTCACTGCGGTGCGCAGGCATCCATGGCGCCAGAGCATCCCACGCCATGCGCGCGGCGCTGTTGCGCAGGGCCGGTTTGCGGCACATGCCCGCGTGACCGGCGGCCGTGACGAAGGCGGCGCCGACCTCGCCCCGCCACCCGGCGAAAGCCCGATCATCGTGCTGGTCCGCCCGCAACTCGGCGAGAACATCGGCACCGCCGCCCGCGCCATGGCCAATGGCGGTTTGTTTCACCTGCGGATCGTGGCCCCGCGCGACGGCTGGCCGCAGCCCTATGCCTGGCGGGCTGCGAGCGGCGCCGACAAGATCCTGGACCACGCGACCATCCACCCGACCGTCGCCAATGCGGTCGCCGATTGTCACCGCGTCTTTGCGACCTGCCCGCGGCCCCGGCACATCGTCATCCCGGTCCGCACCGCACGCGCGGCGGCCGAGGACCTGCGCGAGATCAACGGCCGGGGCCTGCGTACCGCCGTGCTCTTCGGCCCGGAACGCGCGGGGCTTGAGAATGACGACATGGCCCGCGCCGATACGCTGGTCCGCTATCCGCTGAACCCGGCACATATGTCGCTGAACCTGGCGCAGGCGGTGATGATCCTGGCCTATGAATGGTGGACCGCGGCCGAGGCGACACCGCCCCGCCACCTGATGACCAATGAGACCAGCGTCGCGACCAAGGCCGAGGTCGATGGGCTGATGGGCCGCCTGGTCAGCGAACTTGATGCCTCGGGCTTCCTGGACAACCAGCCCAAGCGCCCGGGCATGGTCCGCAACCTGTCGCACTGGTTCCAGCGCGGCGAGGTGACGGTGCAGGAAGTCCGCACCCTGCATGGCGTGGTCAGCGAATTGTCCCGCGGCCGCATGCGACGTGGAAGGATCCCCGATGATGCATCCTGACGGTACATCCATTGCTCCCCTGCCGAATCTGCGCTTCACCGAGGTCGCGGGGCGCCGGATGTCGTGGATGGAGGCGGGCGCCGGCGCGCCCGTGCTGTTGCTGCACGGCATCGGCGCGAACAGCATGGGCTGGCGTTTCGTGATGCCCGCGCTCTACGCGCGGGTGATCGCCTGGAATGCACCCGGCTATCTGCTGAGTGACCCCTTGGCCGACGAGGCGCCGTCGGCGGAGACCTACGCCGATGCCGCCATCGGGTTGCTGGATGCGCTCGGCATTTCGGCGCCCGCCCATGTCGTGGGCTCGTCCTTCGGTTCGATGCTGGGGGCCGCGATCGCCGCGCGTCATCCGGCGCGAGTCGCCAGCCTCACGCTGCTCGGCACCAGCCGCGGGCAGCGCTGGAAGGAGGCCGAGGCGCGCGCCAACATGCTGGCCATGCGCGCCGCCAGCATCGCCGACGGCGGCGTCGCCCTGGCCCGCCGCCGCTGGCAGGCGCTGGTGGCACCCGATACGGGGGAGGTGGTGGGCGATCTCGTCCGCACGATGGTCGCCGCGACCGATGCGCGCGGGTTGATGCCGGCCGCGCGCTGCACCGATGCGGTGGATGTGATCGCCGACTTCGCCCCGGCCATCCGCGCACCGACGCTGGTGGTGACCGGCACCGAGGATCGCGTGAACCCGCCGGAGGTGGGGGCGGCCATCGCCGCGGCCATTGCCGGCGCGCGCTTTGTTGCGCCAGCCGGCATCGGGCATCTGCCGGAACTGGAAGCGCCCGCGCTGACCATCGGCCTGCTGCGCGGGCACCTGGGCTACGCCGGCAGCGGCCCCTCCGCCAGCCTGCCGCCTGCCAGCCGCAGCGCGCGGTCGTGAAACCGCGCGACGGCCGGGCGATGCGCGATGGAGACGATCGCCGTCTGGGGCAGCCGTTCCCGCAACAGCCCATAGAGCGTCGCCTCCGCCTCCGGATCCAGGCTCGCCGTCGCCTCGTCCAAGAATAGCCATTCCGGCTTGAGCAGCAACGCGCGGGCCATCGCGAGGCGCTGCTGTTCGCCGCCGGACAAGCGGCGTTCCCAGGCATCCTCGGCC
>JBBRWI010000324.1:0-3728 GCA_038249305.1 Acetobacterales bacterium | reverse complement strand
GCGGTGCCGATGGGGGCGGTGGTCACCTCGAACGGCATCTACGACACCATCGTCGATGCCTCGCCGGCGGGGATCGAGTTGTTCCACGGCTATACCTATTCGGGGCATCCGCTGGCTTCGGCCGCGGCGATCGCGACGCTCGACCTGCACCGGGCTGAGGATCTGCCGGGCCGGGCTGCCGCGATGGAACCCTATTGGCAGGGGGCGATCCACGCGCTGCACGACGCGCCGGGCGTGGTCGATGTGCGCGACCTGGGGCTGGTCGGGGCGGTGGAACTGGCGCCCCGCGCCGGGGCGCCGGGCGCGCGGGCCATGGAGGTCTTCCGCCGCTGCTTCGACCGCGGCGTGCTGGTGCGGGTGACCGGCGACATCATCGCCATGTCGCCACCGCTGATCGTGGAAAACCACCATGTCGACCGGATCGTGGAAACCCTGCGGGAGGCGGTCGGGGCGGTCGCCTGACGGTGTTCACAAGGATTTCGTTTCATGCCGTCCGAGTCGTGGGCAAGACTTTGCCCGGCTGGCCTTCCGCCAGCCTCTGTTGGGATGCACAGGATGAGCCAGACTTCGACACCGCCCTTCACCAAGGACACGGTGATTATGGACAGCACCATCGTGGTGGAGGACTCCGCCAAGAAGCATGAGGCCGAATTTTCCTCAGGGCGCCGCAAGCCGACCGACGCCGACGTTCGCACGGCCTTCAAGGCCGCGGTGAAATACGGCGGGGCGCCGAGCCAGGATGCCACCGGCGCCTGGCAATGGGTTGAGACGGGAATGGACAGCAGCACCAAGCCTGCGCGTATACGCAAGCGGAACAACATCTGCTTCAAGGTGCGCGGCGCGCAATATGTCGTCTTCCATTACCACAAGGGCTTCTATGGCTGAGCGGCAGTAGCCAACCGTCAACGCCGGGCAGCGCCTTGATACGGCGCGCCCGCGCAGGGCCCTGTTTGTCGAACGGCGCGCGCCGCACCATATTCCGCCCGAACCTGCGGAAAGACCCCTTATGAGCGACCGCCCCCCCCTTCCCGTCCCAGTTCCGGTCACCGTGCTCACCGGCTACCTGGGTGCCGGCAAGACCACCCTGCTGAACCGCATCCTGACCGAGAACCACGGCAAGAAGTTCGCCGTGATCATCAATGAGTTCGGCGAGCTTGGTGTGGACAACGACCTCGTGGTGGACGCCGATGAGGAAGTGTTCGAGATGAACAACGGCTGCATCTGCTGCACCGTGCGCGGCGACCTGATCCGCATCCTGTCCGGCCTGATGCAGCGGCGCGAACGTTTTGACGGCATCATCGTCGAAACCACCGGCCTCGCCGACCCGGCCCCCGTCGCGCAGACCTTCTTCGTCGATGAGGATGTGAAGCGCGCGACCAAGCTCGACGCCATCGTGACCGTGGTGGACGCCAAGCACCTGATCGCCCGGCTGGCGGACAGCAAGGAGGCCGAGGAGCAGATCGCTTTTGCCGACCTGATCGTGCTGAACAAGATGGATCTGGTGACCCCGGCGGAAGCCGATGCGGTCGAGGCGCGTATCCGCGCCATCAACCCCTGGGCGGAGCTGATCCGTTCGGAAAAATCCAATGTGCCGCTGGACCAGGTGATCGGCCGCGACGCGTTCAATCTGGCGAAAATCCTGGAGCGCGAGCCGGATTTCCTGTCGGGCGAGGACCATCACACCCACGACGGCGATATCATGTCGCTGTCCTTCGAAACGCAAAAGCCGATCGATCCGGAAAAGTTCAACGTCTGGATCCAGGACCTGCTGGCGACGAAGGGCCAGGATCTGCTGCGGACCAAGGGCATCCTGGCCTATGCCGGCGAGGATCGGCGCTTTGCCTTCCAGGCGGTCCATATGATCGCCGATGGCGATTTCATCGGCCCCTGGAAGGACGGCGCCGAACGCCGCAGCAAGATCGTGTTCATCGGCCGCGACCTGAACCGCCCGCAACTGCGCCGCGGCTTCGAGGCCTGCGTCGCCGAATGAGTGCCACGATCGAAGACGCCGATGCGCTGCTTGCCCGTCGTGGCGTGTCCCACCGGCTGGACGCCTGGGTCATGGGCGTGGCCTTCGGGCAGGAGGGCAGGACCGTCGGCTTCGCGCTGGGCGACGGCACGGTGCGATTGGCCGATCCGGATGACCTGGCCGCGCCCTGGCGCGAGGTTGCGGCCCATGACGGTGCCGCCCGTGCCATCGTCCCCGACTGCGCCGACGGGTTCCTCACGGGCGGCGATGACGGGCGAATGGCACGCATCGCGCCGGATGGCAGCACCAGCCAGGTCGCAGCACTCGGCGCGCATAAATGGGTCGAGCACCTGGCCGCCCACCCCGCCGGCGTGCGCGCCGCGGCCCTGGGCAAGACCGTGCATGTCTTCGACGCGCATGGTGCCGTGCTGAAGACCTTGACCCACCCTTCCTCGGTGACCGGCATCGCGCTGGACGGCAAGGGCAAGCGCCTCGCGGCCTCGCACTACAATGGCGCGAGCCTCTGGTATGTCGGCGCCAAGGTGGACAGCCCGCGCTTCCTGGAATGGAAGGGCAGCCATACGGGTGTGGTGATGCACCCCGAGGGCACGCATGTCGTGACCTCGATGCAGGAGGCCTCGCTGCATGGCTGGCGGTTGGACGACGGGCAGCACATGCGTATGTCGGGCTACCCGGGCAAGACGAAATCCATGGGCTTCACCCGATCCGGCCGCTGGCTTGCGACGGCCGGCGCCGAGAGCATCGTGCTCTGGCCATTCTTCGGCGGCGGGCCGATGGGCAAGCCGCCGACCGAACTCGCCGGTGGCGATAACGTGCTCTGCACCCGCATCGCCTGCCATCCGCAGCATGAGGTGGTGGCCGCCGGCTTCGGCGATGGGCTGGTGCTGCTGGCGGAGGTCGGCAGCGGCAAGATCGTGCCGGTTGCGGCCCCTGGGCGCGGTGCCGTCTCGGCGTTGGCCTGGAGCCGCAGTGGCGCGCATCTCGCCTTCGGCACCGAAACCGGCTTTTGTGGTGTGGTCAATCTTGCGAAACAGTAGGTCCCGCCCTTAAACATGCCAATGAACATGCCCCCTATCGGCCTCGGCACGTGGCGCCTCGCCGGCGCCTCCGGCCAGGCCTCCGTCGAAACCGCCTTGGGGCTCGGCTACCGCCATCTCGATACCGCCGAGATGTATGGCAATGAGGAGATGGTCGGCATGGCGCTCGCCGCCTCCGGCCTGCCGCGCGATGATGTTTTCGTGACGAGCAAGGTGTGGTGGACGAACCTGTCGCCCAACGCCATCCGCACCTGCTGCGCCATGTCGCTGCGCCGGTTGGGGCTCGATCAGCTTGACCTCTATCTGATCCATTGGCCGGCCAAGGGGATGGATCTGAATGCTGCGCTGGACACGCTGCGCGCGCTGCAAGCCGAAGGTCTGGCCAAAGCCATCGGTGTGGCCAATTTCCCGCCCGGCCTGCTGCGGTCGGCCCTGGCCACCGGCGCGCCCTTGGCCTGCCTGCAGGTCGAGTACCACGCTATGCTCGATCAATCCCGGCTGCTGGCGATCACCCGCGAAAACGGGATGGTGCTGACGGCGTATTCGCCGCTCGCGCAGGGGCGGCTGGCGCAGGACCCGACGCTCGGCGCCATCGCCAAGCGCCTAGGCGCCACGCCGGGCCAGGTCGCGCTGGCCTGGCTGATGCGGCAGGACGGGGTGGTGCCGATCCCGAAAGCCTCCCGCCGGGAAAACCTCGCGGC
>JBBRWI010000323.1:0-3763 GCA_038249305.1 Acetobacterales bacterium | reverse complement strand
GCCAGCGCCTCCAGATCGTAGGCCAGGCGCGAGAGGGACAGCGCCTTGGTGTACTCCGCCTCCTCCGGAAGGATATCGGGGATGGTCGCCTGGAAGGTCGGCGTGAATGCCGCGGAGCCAGATTGCAGCACGAAAATCAGGACATAGACCTGCCAGATCTCGGTCACGAACGGCAGTGCCATGGCGACCGCCGCGCGCAACACGTCGAGCACCACCAGAAGCGCCCGGCGCGGTACCAGATGCACGAAGGCGCCGGCGACCGGCGCGATGCCGACATAGGCCACCATCTTGATGGCGAAGGCCGTGCCCAGCACCGCCCCCGCATCGGCGCCCGCGAGGTGAAACGCCAGCAGCCCGAGTGCCACGGTCGCCAGGCCAGTCCCGAGCAGCGATAGGATTTGCGCCGCGAACAGGTGCCGATAGGTCAGGTTGGCGAGCGGCCTGAACATGCGGTGTGCCTTTTGCCGAATCTCAATCCAACCGCGTTGATCTCAGCCGAAGCGCATTCCCGACCACGCTGACCGAAGACAGCGCCATCGCCGCCGCCGCGATGATGGGCGACAGAAGAATGCCGAAGATCGGATACAGCACGCCGGCCGCGATCGGCACACCGGCTGCATTGTAGGCGAAGGCGAAGAACAGGTTCTGCCGGATGTTGCCCATCACGGCCTCGGACAGACGCCGCGCCCGCACGATGCCCATCAGATCCCCACCGAGCAGCGTAATGCCCGCGCTTTCGATCGCGACCGCCGTGCCGGTTCCCATGGCGATGCCCACCTCCGCCGCGGCCAGCGCCGGCGCGTCGTTCACGCCATCGCCTGCCATCGCCACGCGACGTCCCTCGGCCTTCAGCTTTTCGATGATGCGCTGCTTGTCCTCGGGCAGGACCTCCGCCTCGACCTCGGTGATGCCGAGCCGCCTAGCCACGGCCTCGGCCGTGGTGCGGTTGTCGCCCGTCAGCATCACGACCCGCACGCCGTCCTTCGCAAGACCTGCGAGGGCCGCCGCCGTCGTCTCCTTCACCGGGTCGGCCACGGCGACGATCCCGAAGGCGCGGCCGTCCACTGCGACGAAAAAGACCGTGGCGCCATCGCCACGCAGACGCTCGGCCTCCGCCGACAGGGTGCTGACATCCACGCGGGCCTCGTCCATCAGGCGGGCGTTGCCGACGGCGACCTGGTGTCCCTCCACCGCGCCAGTCACGCCACGGCCGGTGGGCGCGTCGAAACCCTCGACCGCCGGCACGGTGATGCCGCGCTTTTCGGCGGCCCGCACCACGGCTTCGGCCAGGGGGTGCTGGCTTGGCCGCTCCAGCCCCGCCGCCAGACGCAGCACATCGTTCTTCCCGACACCCGCGGCCGGGACCACCGCGACCACGTCAGGACGGCCTTGCGTCAGCGTGCCGGTCTTGTCCACGACCAACGTGTCGATCCGCTCCATGCGCTCCAGCGCCTCGGCGTTCTTGATCAGCACGCCAGCTTGCGCGCCGCGGCCGACCCCCACCATGATCGACATCGGCGTGGCCAGCCCGAGCGCGCAGGGGCAGGCTATGATCAGCACTGTGACCGCCGCGACCAACGCGAAGGCGAGGCGCGGCTCCGGCCCCCAGACCGCCCAGGCTGCAAAAGCCAGCAGCGCGATGGCCACCACCGTGGGCACGAACCATCCGGCGACCTGATCGGCCAGGCGCTGGATCGGCGCGCGCGAACGCTGTGCGCCCGCGACCATACGCACGATCTGCGCCAACACCGTGTCCTGGCCCACGCGGTCGGCGCGCATGACAAGACTGCCCTGGCCGTTCAGCGTGCCGCCAACGACTTGATCGCCCACGGATTTGGTGACCGGCACAGCCTCCCCGGTCACCAGGCTCTCATCGACGTTGGAGGCACCCTCAAGCACCTCACCATCCAGCGGCACCTTGTCGCCAGGTCTGACGCGCAGCCGATCGCCGACCAAGATGGCAGCCAGCGGGACTTCCTCGTCCGAGCCGTCGTCGCGCAGGCGTCGGGCCTGGGCCGGCGCCAGGTCAAGCAGCGCCCGGATGGCGCCACCCGTCTGCTCGCGTGCGCGCAGTTCCAGGACCTGCCCGAGCAGCACCAGAACCACGATCACCGCCGCCGCCTCGAAGTACACCGCCACCGACCCATCCGCCGCGCGGAAGGCTGCGGGGAAGATGCCGGGGGCAAGCGTTGCGACAACGCTGAACACCCAGGCGACGCCGGTGCCCAACGCGATCAGCGTGAACATGTTGAGGCTGCGGTTCATGAGGCTTTGCCAGCCACGGACGAAGAAGGGCCAGCCGGCCCAAAGTACCACGGGCGTCGCCAGCACCAATTGAATCCAATTGCCGATACGTGGCCCACCGACGAGATGCATCATCCCCGTCAGGTGCCCGCCCATCTCCAGCAAGAAGACCGGGGTGGCCAGCACAAGTCCGATCCAGAAGCGACGGGTGAAGTCCACCAGTTCCAGATTGGGGCCAGCTTCGGCCGAGGGGGTCTCGGGCTCCAGCGCCATGCCGCAGATCGGGCAACTGCCGGGGCCCGGCTGCCGGATCTGGGGGTGCATCGGACAGGTGTAGATGGTGCCTGGCGCGACGGTCTCGGCGCGTAGAGGCGCATGCTCCTGAAGGTACTTGCCCGGTTCAGCGATGAACTTGGTGCGGCATCCGGCCGAGCAGAAGTGATAGGCATGCCCGGCGTGTTCGGCGTGGTGCGCGGTTGTTCCCGGGTTCACCGTCATGCCGCAGACCGGATCCTTCACGGTTTCCGATACGGCTGCGGCGCCATCATGATGAGGATCGTGCGTACCGTGGTGTGCCATCTTCGTTCAACTCCTCAGCGCGCGAAAGATCGCGCGGGCGTTCGCACCGCAAGCAACGCCAGCGGCGACAACAGCAGCCATTGGAGGACAGGGGCGAGCCCGGTTCCCCAGGGCGGAAGACGCAGCATCGCGGCCGCATAGGTCCAGGATCGACGCAGATCGGCATTCAGCCACTCGCTGAACACCATGTAGCCAAGGCTGAACAGGGTCGCACTGATGGTGACGCGCGCCCATCCCTTGCGCGGCCAGTCCCAGGGTCGTGTCAGCAGAAGCGCGACCGCCACTGCGGCCGCGGCGATCATCGCGTCGCCGCCCGTGCAAAGAAGGATGGCGAGGGCGTAAAGGGGTACCCCCACTGCTCCCGCAGGAGGTAGAAGGCCGCAACCGGCGTGAAGGCGATCACGGCGATTTCCCTGCGCAGGCAGCACCAGGATGGCTCACCCTCCGTATTGAGGGCGTCCATCCGGTCCATGTCACGGCATCCCCATCCGCATGCCACGGAGGTGTTCTGCCATGAGTTCGTCAGCGGATCGCCGCTGCTCCTCGGACAGCGCCCCGTAAAAGGGTGTTGCGGCGGTGCTGATCGCGCGCATCGCTTCCAGATGGGCGGAGAGCAGGGCGATGCGACGTTCCATCTGTTGCGGTGTGGTGCCGGGCCCGGTGGTGCCACCCATCGCCTGCTGCATTGCCTGGCGAAGCCTGTCGCCCTGGGTGCGGACGGCATCCGCGAAGGCGTTCCATTGCGGGACCTGGGCGTCCGTGATCCGCAGTTCGGCGCGGAGATAGGCTAGCTGCCCCTCGATCCGGCGGAGGGGCTGCATCGATGCGGCGGCCATCCGGCTCTGCATCATCTGCTGCATCATGCGGCCCATGTCGCCGCCCATCATCCCCGCAGCCGGGCCAGGCATTGGCGCCGCCGGCGGAAGCACCGGCCGCGATG
>JBBRWI010000322.1:0-3774 GCA_038249305.1 Acetobacterales bacterium | reverse complement strand
TGATCAAAAAACTGCCGCTGCCGCTGCGCCGTTTCATCGGCGACATGTCGCAGACCGAGCGCATCCTGCTCGGGCTCGATCTGCTGGAGACGAAACGCTCACACCGTTCCCCCGCGCAATCGGCGTGACCACCATGACTCTCGCCACCTCTCCCGAAGAACAGCTCCGCGCGGAAAATGCGGAGCTGCGCGCGCGGCTGGAGGAGGCGGAGGACACCTTGCGCGCCATCCGCAGCGGCGAGGTGGATGCGCTCCTGGTCGACACCGCGGACGGCCCGCGGATCTTAACCCTGCAAGGCCTTGACGCCGAGTCGAGCCGCTTGCGCGGGGAGATTCTCGCGCAGGTCAGCGACTGCGTCATCGCCATGGATGCCGATCAGCGCATGACTTACCTGAATGCCGCCGCCGAGCGGCAGTACCGGTTCTGCGCCAGCGACGCGCTCGGGCGCCCGCTCCGTGATATTTTCACCTGGCAGTGGCCGCGCGCGGAGATGGAAGCTGCGATGTGGGCCGCCCTGCGCGCGCACGGCGAATGGCGCAGCGAGATCACCCATCGCACACACGATGGCCGCGAAATCGCCGTCGAGACCAGCCTCACGGCCCTGCGCGACGCGGGCGGAGCGCCAGCTGGCTACGCCGGCGTCTTCCGCGACATCTCCGAGCGCCATCGGGCGCAGACGGCGCTACGCGAGAGCGATGAACGCTACCGGCGCGTGATCGAGACGGCTCACGAGGGCATCTGGACGATTGATGCCCAGGGACTCACCACCTATGTGAACCAGCGCATCGCCGATCTGCTGGGCTATGCGCCGGCGGAGTTCATGGGCCGCGTCCACACCGATTTCATGTGGGAGGAGGATCGTCCCAAGGCCGGGGCGAGCTTGGGACTGCACCGGCAGGGCTTACCCCAGGTCGGGGACCAGCGCTACCGCCGCAAGGACGGCAGCGAGCTGTGGACGGTGGCGTCCTATAACGCGATGTTCGATCCCGATGGCGAGTTCATCGGCGCACTGGGCATGTTCACGGACATCACCGAGCGCAAGCGCGTGGAGGAGTCGCTGTGGGAGAGTGAGGACCGGCTACGGCTGGCGGCCGAGGCGATGGACATGGGGATCTGGGACCTGGATCTGGCGACGAATGTCGCCATCCGAACCCTGCGCCACGATCAGATTTTCGGCTATGAAACGCTCCAGCCCCTGTGGAGCTTGGACACCGCGCTGAAGCACATCGTGCCCGAAGACCGCCCCGCCATCCTGGAGGCATACGCGCTGGCCCAGAGCACAAACAAGCTGTTTCACGAGTCACGCGTGCGCTGGCCCGACGGCTCCATCCACTGGATCTCGGTCCGGGGCAAGATGCGTCATGACGCTCAAGGCAAGCCGCTGCGGATCGCGGGCATCGTCACGGACATTACCGAGCGCAAGCGTGCCGAGGAAGCATTGCGCGATAGCGAAGCCAGTTATCGCTCGCTCTTCGAGAACATGCTGGACGGGTATGCCTATTGCCGGATGCTCTTTGACGAGCATGGCCAGCCACACGATTTTGTCTATCTTGCGGTGAACGACAGTTTTGGAAGACTGACCGGCTTGGAGAACGTGACCGGCAAGAGAGTCACCCAAGTTCCGGGGATCAAGGATTTGAACCCGGAATTGTTCGAGGCCTATGTCCGGGTTGCCTTGACCGGCATTCCAGAGCGATTCGAGATCGATTTCAAGCCGCTGGGCCTGCGTCTGTCGATGTCTGTTTATTGCCCGATGAAAGGTCACTTCGTTACTGTTTTCGATGACATCACCCAGCGCACGCAGACGGAAGAAGCGCTGCGGGAAAGTGAACAGCGCTTTCGCATCATGGCCGATGGATTGCCGCTGGTCATCTGGGTTCACGACGCCCAGGGGCGGTTGCAGTTCGTCAACCGAACCTATTGTGAATTCTTCGGCGTTACACCCATTCAGATCGCCGGCACGGGCTGGGAGCCGCTGGTGCATTCCGATGATGTCACGGCGTATGCGGGCGAGTTCAGCGCCTGTGTGCAGGATCGCCGCCCCTTCCACGCCGAGGTGCGTGCGCGCCGGTTCGATGGGGAGTGGCGATGGCTTGAGTCCCGTGCCAACCCGCGTTTCTCCGCCTGCGGCGAGTTTCTGGGCATGGTTGGTAGCAGCCCCGACATCACCGAGCGCAAGCAGGCGGAGGACGCGCTTCGCGAAAGCCAGCAGTTCACATTCAGTGTCCTGGACAATCTTTTTTCCTTCGTCGGCGTGATGACGATGGACGGAACCTTGACCTACGCGAACGCCGCGCCGCTGCAAGCGGCCGGCATCCCGGCTGGCGAGGGGCTCGGGGAAAAGTTCTGGGACTGCTACTGGTGGCGCTATTCTGCCGAGATCCAGGCGCAACTGCGGCAGGCGTGCGCGCGTGCCGCCAACGGCGAAATCGTCCGTTACGACGTGCTCGTTCGCATGGCAGGCGACACGCGAGTATGGATCGATTTCCAGGTTGCGCCGCTGCGCAATGCGCAGGGGCGCATCACGCATCTCGTTCCATCGGCGATGGAAATCGACGTGCGCCGCGCTGCCGAAGAAAAGTTGCGCGCCAGCGAAACGCGCACGCGGCTGGCGACCGAAGCGACGGCGGTGGGCATCTGGGAATGGAACGTCCTCACCAATGCGATTCGCTGGGATGCGCAGATGTTCCGCCTCTACGGCATTGCGCCCACGGCCGATGGCTTCGTGCAATACACCGACTGGAGCGGGGCCGTGCTGCCGCAGGATCTGTCGGAGAATGAGCGCATCCTGCAGGGCTCCGTGCAACACGGCGGAAAGAGCCACCGCGAGTTTCGCATCCGCCGGCGCGACGACGGCGCAGTGCGCCACATCGAAGCCGTGCAAACCGTGCGGGCGAACGCGCAAAACGAAACCGAGTGGGTGGTGGGGACCAACCTGGACGTGACCGAGCGGAGCACAGCGGAGATTCGGTTGCGGCAGTTAACCGCCGAGTTGACCGAGGCGGACCGCCGCAAGGACGAATTCCTGGCGACACTGGCCCACGAACTGCGCAACCCGCTGGTCCCCATCCGCAACGGCTTGCGCCTGATGAAGATGGCGGATGTGCCAGCGGCGACCGTCGAGCAGACCCGCTCCATGATCGATCGCCAACTCACGCACATGGTGCGGTTGATCGATGACTTGATGGATGTCAGCCGCATCACCCGAGGCAAGCTCGTACTGCGCAAAGAGCATGTCCCGATAGCGGCGGTCGTTGACAGCGCCGTGGAAGCCGTCCGGCCGCTGGTCGAACAGATGGGCCAGCAACTCACCGTCACGCTGCCGCAGCAACCGCTGATGGTCGATGCCGACCTGACCCGGCTGGCACAGGTGTTCGTGAACCTGTTGAACAACGCTGCAAAATACAGCGCTCCGGGCGGCCACATCCAACTGAGCGTCGAATGTCAACGAAGCGACGTGGTGGTGACGGTGAAGGACACCGGCATCGGTATCGCCGCTGACCAGCTGCCCCGCATTTTCGAGATGTTCACGCAGGTTGATCGGTCGATGGAGATGTCGCAGGGCGGCTTGGGGATCGGGCTGACGCTGGTGCATCGGCTGTTGGAGATGCACGGCGGCAGGATCGAGGCCATGAGCGACGGGCCGGGCCAGGGCAGCCAGTTCGTCGTGCATTTGCCGCTGGTAGTCGAGGCTTCGCAACCGCGACAGTCGGCAGCCGCGGCGGAATATTCCGCCCGGTCGCCGCTGCGCATTCTGGTGGTGGACGACAACCG
>JBBRWI010000321.1:0-3784 GCA_038249305.1 Acetobacterales bacterium | reverse complement strand
CCACGTCTTCACCTCGGATGACGGCGACATGGACGCCAAGTGCCCGACCGAGATCGGCATCACCGACCGGCGTGAGGCGGAACTGTCCAACAACGGCTTCCTGCCGCTTTGCCACTACAAGAATACTGATTACTCGGTCTTCTTCGGTGCCCAGACGACGCAGAAGCCGAAGAAGTACGACCGGCCGGAAGCCACCGCGAATGCGGCGATTTCCGCCCGCCTGCCGTACATCATGGCGACCAGTCGCTTCGCCCATTTCCTCAAGGTGATGGCGCGCGACAAGATCGGCTCCTTCATGGAGGCGACGGATTGCGAAGTCTGGCTGAACCGTTGGATCCAGAACTATGTCAACCCGATGGAAGGTGCCGGCCAGGAAAGCCGCGCCAAGTATCCGCTGCGGGAAGCCAAGGTCGAGGTGAAGGAAATCCCGGGCAAGCCGGGCTCCTACAATGCAGTCGCCTATCTGCGCCCGTGGTTGCAGATGGAGGAACTGACCACCTCCATGCGCATGGTCGCACGTATTCCGCAGAAGTCCTGACCTGATCGGAGGGGCGGCGTGTCGCTTCGGGACGCCGTCCTCTCGGGCAGGTTTTTTGGCGCCGGCACCCCCGCCGCCGAGGTCGCGGCGTTCCTTGCGGCCCCCGATGCCCGCACCGCCCTGCATGCCTGGATGGGTGAGGCATTGCTGCGCGAGATCGCCGCCGGCGGCGACCGTCGCGCAGTGCTGGAAGAGGCGCTGGACCGCGACATAGCCGCCATCGACGCCGCTGTTTCCCGGCAACTCGACGCCGTGCTGCATCATCCCCGCATGGTCCGGCTGGAGGGGGCCTGGCGCGGCCTGCACTGGCTGGTCGATGGCTTCGTGCAGGATCGGCTGGTCAAGGTGCGGCTGCTCGCCCTGCGCTGGCCTGAACTTGCGCGTGACCTGGAACGCGCCGTCGAATTCGACCAGTCCGCGCTGTTCAAGAAGATCTACGAGGAAGAATTCGGATCCGCCGGCGGTGAGCCCTACGGCATGTTGATTGGCGACTACGAGATCAGGCCCGGCCCCGGCCCCGGCCATCCGGTCGATGATGTCTCGGTGCTTGACCATCTGGCCGCGGTCGCCGCGGCGGCATTCTGCCCGATCGTGCTCGCGGCATCCCCGGCGTTGGTCGGTCTCGACAGTTTCAACGAAGCGACAACCCCCTTTTCGCTTTCCGATGCGATCCGCGGCCCGGAACGGGCGCGCTGGCGCAGTCTGGCGGCGCGGGAGGATACGCGCTTTCTGGCGCTGGTCCTGCCGCGCACCCTTGGCCGGCCGCGCTGGGACGACGATGGCACGCGGCCCGACCTGTTCCGCTATCGCGAATATGCGCCTGTCGCGCAGGACCGGGTCTGGACCACGCCGGTCTACGCCTTTGCCTCGGTCGCCGCGCGCGCGTTTGCGCGCTACCGTTGGCCCGCAGAAATCCGCGGCGCGGAGCCGGGTTGGGATGCGCACGGCGGCGTCGTGGACAGCCTGGTCCATGAACGCTTTCGCGCCGATCCGCCGGGGCCGCCGGCGCGCCCGCCGCTGGAGCTTACGCTGACCGACGAACAGGAACGCCAGGCGGCGGAGGCCGAGTTGATCGCGCTCTGCGGGCTGGATGGCCTGCCGGAGGGCTCCTTCGGCGCCGTGCCGAGCCTGCACCGCCCGCCCCGCATGACGACGCAGGTGGCCGATGCGAACCAGCGCATCTCCTCCCAACTCAACAGCGTCCTTTGCGTTTCGCGCTTCGCGCATATCGTGAAGCTGATGGGGCGCGACATGGTCGGCAGCTTCATGGCGCCGACCGATGTCGAACTGCGGTTGCAGCAATGGCTGAACAAGCATGTCAGCGGCCTGGCCGGCGGTGGCGAGGCTGCCTCCCGCTACCCGCTGCGCGATGCCCGGGTGGAGGTGCGGGAAAAGCCGGGCCGGCCTGGCTCCTACGGCTGCACGGTGTATCTCCAGCCGCACTATCAATTGGACGAGATCGGTGCCTCATTCCGTCTCGTGACCGACCTCAGCGCGGCGCGGACCGCAGCCTGATCACCAGACAAAGGGAAGAGACCACGATGGCAACGGCGGGCGAGGCGTTCAAGGCAGGGGATCTGGCGGCCGCGGTGACGGCGGCGCAAGGCGCGGTCAAGGCGGCACCGCGGGATTCGGGGGCGCGCTGGCTGCTGGCCGAACTGATGCTCTTCGCGGGCGACGCCGAGCGTGCGGATCGCATGCTCGACGCAGCGGTGCTGGATGACCCGTCGCCGGCCGTGCTCGAATTCCGCAAGTTGCTGCGCGCCGAGGTCGTCCGCCAACAGGTCTGGAACGATGGCCGCGCCCCGAAGTTTTCCGGCGATGACGCGACCGATGCCCAGAAGGCGGCAGTGCGCGCTTCGGTGCTCGCCCGCGCGGGCGCCGCCGAGGAAGCCGCGGCCGAGGCGCTGGTCGCGGAGGAAGCCCGCACCCCCGTCGCCGGCGAAGCGGAATTGGCCGATGGCCGGGTGATCGCCTTCGATGATTTCCGCGATGCCGATGACCTGATGGCGCCGATGGTCGAGGTGCTGACCACGGCCGGCGACCATATCCTGGTGCCGACCGACCGGCTGGTGCTGTTGGAATTCGAGCCACCGCGCCGCCCGCGCGACCTTGCCTGGCGCCGCACCACCATCGAACTCAAGGACGGTACCGAGGGCGTTGTCTACATGCCGAGCCTCTACGCCGGGCCGCCCGGACAGCCGGACCCGATCCGCCTCGGCCGCGTCACCGAATGGAGCGAGGGCCCAGGGCCGGTGCGCGGCCATGGCCAGCGACTGTTCCTGATCGGCGAGGAAGCGGTCGCCCTGGCCGACATCGCCGCAATCCGCTTCAAGACCGGCTGATGGGCGAAAGGTATGGCGGGGAACGCGGCGGCGATCGGGCCAGCGGCGGCAGCACCGGGGGGGTGCGCGGGGGCGGCTTGCGGGTCCGCCTGCCGCTGCTCGACCGTCTGCTCGACGCCGATCCCGGCGCGCCGAGCGACCCCCCGCTGACCCCGGCCTTCGCGCTCGAAACCCTGCGGGCCGCGGTGCGGCGGGACCTGGAAGCGCTGCTCAACGCCCGCCGCCGGCGCTGGCCCTTGCCGGCCTCGACACCGGAACTCGCGCAGTCACCGCTCGGCTATGGCATCCCCGACGCGACCTCGGGCGCCTATGCGATGGAGGAACGGCGGCAGGGCCTCGCACAGGAGGTCGAGCGCGTGATCCGCCGCTTCGAGCCGCGGCTGCTCTCGGTGCGGGTGACGCTGAAGGAGAGCGGCAGCGAGTTGGACCGGACCCTGCGGCTGAAGGTCGATGCAGTGCTGCGGACCGATCCCATCCCCGAGCCGATCAGCTTCGAGACGGTGGTCGAGGCCGTGTCGCACGAGGTCCGCGTGGCGGAACTCTCATGAGCGAAAGCCTGCTCGCCTTCTACAATCGCGAACTCACGGCACTGCGCCGCCTGGCGGGGGATTTCGCCGAAGCCTACCCCAAGGTCGCGGGACGACTGCGCATCACGACCGATGGCACGGTGGATGATCCGCATGTTGACCGGCTGCTTGAGGGTGTCGCCTTCCTCGGCGGGCGGGTGCAGCAGCGCCTTGAGGACGAACTGCCGGAGATTACCGACGCGCTGCTGGAATTGTTGTCGCCGCATCTGCTGGCGCCGGTGCCGAGCATGACCACGGTTAAGCTGGCCCCCAAGCTCGAATCCCGCGGTCCCGCCATGGCGCCGCGCGGCACTCCGCTGGAAACCGAACCGGTG
>JBBRWI010000320.1:0-3819 GCA_038249305.1 Acetobacterales bacterium | reverse complement strand
TCGAGCAGCGGGTGCCGGTGCTCGCCGTGATCGGACGGCGGGAGGCGGAGGAGCGGAGACTTGTCCTGCGCCGCCTGCCCGGTCGGGAGCAGGAGACGCTTGCCCTGTCCGATGCGGTCGCGTTGCTGGCCGCCGAGGCGACGCCGCCTGATTTGCGTGTTTCGGACATATAGCGCGGCAGTGTTGCGGGCCTGGGTCTTGCACGGCTTGCTGCGCTGCATCATACGGATATGTTGCGCGCGACCGCCCTTTGGGGCTATCGGCAACGACGATTTCACCACGACAGGAGACCACCCTGGCCAGAGGCCCCGCACCCGCCCAAATGCCGACCCGCGACGGACCGCGCGTCAATGAGGATATCCGCGTGCCACAAGTGCGCGTCATCGACGAGGCCGGCGAAATGCTTGGCGTCATGAGCGCCCAGGACGCGCTCCGCCGCGCCTACGACGTCGGCCTCGACCTGCTCGAAATTTCGCCGAATGCGGTGCCGCCGGTGTGCAAGATCACCGACTACGGCAAGTTCAAATACGAGCAGCAGAAGAAGGCCAACGAGGCGCGCAAGCGCCAGAAGGTCGTCGAGATCAAGGAAATCAAGGTTCGCCCGAACATCGACGACCATGATTACGACGTGAAGATGCGCTCGGCGCGGTCGTTCATCGATGAGGGCGACAAGGTCAAGGTGACCCTGCGTTTCCGTGGCCGCGAGATGGCGCACCAGGACCTCGGCGTCAAAGTGCTCGAACGCATCCGGGTCGAACTCGGCGAATTGGTCAAGGTTGAGCAGATGCCGCGGCTGGAAAACCGCCAGATGATCATGGTGCTCGCGCCGAAGTGATCGCCGCCGCACGGTGGTAGGGGCAGCCGCCTGCTTCCTCCGCCTTGCGGCGTTTGCGCGCGGCGACTGCGTAGCCACCCGGGCGATGAACAGACTGGGCTGGCGCCACCACCGCGGCGTCATAGCCTGACCATTCCTCCGCCCCCATGGCGGCAAACCCTTCCAGCATCTCGGCCCCATTCAGCCAGGCTTCGGCATAGGCCGGGCGCGGCACCGGTTGCGCCAGCAGCAGCGGCCATTCGGGGCGCAGCGTGATCACCTCATCGGTGCGGGTGATGCGGATGTTGGTGAACAGCGGGCCGAACCAGGCGTCGGTCTCGACCAACCCCTCATAGACCTCGATGCCCGGTACCGGCGGCAGGTTCGGCGGCCGGCGCAGCAGCAGGCTCCAGCCTGGCGCGGTGCGGGCGAGCAGTCCGGTCCAGATCTGCACCACGCCAGGCTCCGGCAACGCAGTCAGGAAGGGCGGCGAGAAGCCGCGCATCGCCTCCGGCGCGGCGGCATCGAAGGTATCGGCGAAGCCCGGGAACTGCGCGGCATCATCGAGCGGCAACCAATCGGCCGCCACCGCATCGCATTGCCACCAGATCCGCTGGCCGTCGAACAGCAGGCGGAATTCCGCCGGCGGGAAAATATGCCAGCCCAGGCCGGCCGCGGTTGTCACCGCCTCGCAATATCGCCAGGCCCGGATCGGCAGGGTGCCGAGGCCGCTGCGATCGGCGCGCGCCGGCGGGCGCTGGCCGGGGATCAGGGCGTGAAAGCGGACCGGCGGGGGGGATTGGGACATTGTTCCGATATCCTGGGAGGTTGCACTCAACTTCGACACGGCGGCCGGCACCCGGGGGGGAGGGGTGCTGGCCGCGCGCCGCATCAGAACCGGCCCAATCTCAGAACCGGCCCAATCTCAGAACCGGCGAAGCCCGGCGCCGACGCGGACGCGGCCGCTGTCGCGGATCGCGGCCGGCACGGGGGCGATGCGGCGCAGGCCGGCGCCGATGCGGACGCGGGCAACATCGATCACGGGCAGGGCGGTCGGCATCGCGATGGTCAGCGAGATCGGCAACTGGGCGGGGGTGGTGGCCATGGGGGTGTCTCCGTCGAACCGGGGGCGGGACTGCCATCCGGATGAAGGGAACATATGCAGAACTGAAAATCAGTGCAAGGAAAAAAATCACTTTAAGGGATAAAAACTTTCTGGCCGGTATCTCGTCCTTGACGACGGTTTCACGCAGGCGGGTCCCCTTCTCACGCGCAACCCGGCAGAAAACCGGCCAATGTCCCGGTGTGGACGAGGGGGTCGGGTGCATGGAATCGCATAATGACAGGTTGCTCGGGCAGGCTTCCCGTGAGCAGGGGCATCGCAACACCGCCGCCGTGTCGCACGGCATCGCCGCCGAGCTCGCGCTGATGGAGGTGCTGCGGGCGGCGCGGGCGCTGCTTGCCGTGCAGGATCGCAGCCACGCTCTGGCCCGCGCGTCACAATGCTCGCCGCCCAGCCTGACCGATGCGATCGAGCGCGATTTCCTGACGTTCGACCTGCAGGACGCATCCCAGGTCCTGCGCGAAGCGGTCGCCGCGGCAGATGCCCTGGGCTCGCCGCGCGGCTGAACCAGACCCCCAAGCCGGGCAGGGCCCGGCGGCCGCGATTGCGGCCCGGCAGGCAAGGTCAAAAACCGCGATGGACAGCGGAGGGGCGATCTATAGCCTGCTTCCATGGTTGTTGCGTTGTCGGATCAAAATTCCCCCTGCCGCCTGCGGCTCGTCCTGATCGGACCCATGGAGGCATGGGGGCCCGGTGCCGCCACCGTGCTGCCGCGCGGCAAGAAGTCGCAGGCGTTGCTCGCCATGCTGGCTCTGGCAAAGGGCCCTGTTTCGCGGCGCGACCTGGCGGGCCTGCTATGGAGCCGGGCCGCCGACGAGCAGGCCCGCGGCAGCCTGCGCCAGGCCTTGCTCGACATCCAATCCGCCCTGGCCCGGATTCCGGGGCCGCCGATGCTGTTGGCCGGCCGCGACGATGTGGCGCTGCTCCCCGCCGCCCGCTGGGTGGATGCGGAGCAGGTGTTGCAGGCCGATGCGGCCAGCCCGACCGCCATCGACCTGTTGCGCGCGCCGCTGCTGGAGGGGCTGGAGGGGATCGATCCCGCCTTCGACCGCTGGCTCGCGGCCAAGCGGGCCGGATTGACCCAGGCCGCGACCGACCTCGCGCGGTTGCTGTTCCAGCATGCGCCGGTCGAGGCCGCTGCTGTGCGCCTCCTGGGCCTGGACCCGGGGGATGAACCCGCGGCGGCGATGCTGATCCAGGCGCGCATCCGGGCGGGCGATGGCCCTTCCGCGCGCGCGGCGCTGGGCCGGTTGCGTGTGGCCCTGGCCACACAGGGCCGCACCCCTGCGCCGGCGACCGAGGCGCTGTTGCTCGGCAGCCCCGGCGCCGCGGCGCTGGTGCCCCCGCCCGCGCCGCCACCCCCGGCGCGCCGCGGCGCCCGGCTGGGCGTCCTGCCGCTGGCGGCCCTGCCCGACGCCGCCTGGATGGCGGAGGCATTGGCCGAAAGCCTCACCGCGGCGCTGTCACGCTTCCGCTGGCTCTTCGTCGCCGACCCGCAGTCGCTCGGCGTCGCGATCCGCCGTGAACCGGCGGACCCTTGTGCGGTCGCCCGCGCCGCGGGGCTGGACCTGGCGCTTTCGGGCCAGATCCAACTCGGCGGCGGCATCCTGCGGGTGGCCTTGCGCCTGACCGACCTGCGGCCGCCGCAAACCGTGGTCTGGGCCGAACGCTTCCAGGTGACGTCCGACCGCCTGGCGGGGTTCGAGGAGGAGATCGCCGCCGCCGTCGTCGCCCGCGTCGATCCCGAACTCCTGCTGCTGGAGTCGCGGCGGGCGCAGGCCGCGCACCCGGCCGATCCATCGGCCTATGAACTGCTGTTGCGCGCCATTCCCGGGCTGACCGCGCTCGACCGCGCCGGGTTCGATGCGGCGGGCGTCCTGCT
>JBBRWI010000319.1:0-3833 GCA_038249305.1 Acetobacterales bacterium | reverse complement strand
GGCCAGGTGTTTTTCGACCCGCTTGACGATATCGCCCTCGGTCACCTGGCAATGATAGAGGTCGAATTGCAGGCCGAGGCGGTCCGCGCCGACCGCCGCGATCACCGCCGCCCCCTGGTCCATGGTGTTGAGGAACAGGCCCGGGATATCGCGGTGGTTGATCGGTTCGATCACGGGCTTGACCCCCGCCTTGGCGCATTGGTCGGCCGCCCAGTCCAGGTTGGCGACATAGACGCCCGTCAGCGTGTCATGCGCGACGCCGGCCGGTGCCAACCCCGCCATCAGGTGCAGCCGGGGGCAGGACAGGGCGGTCGCGTAGTCAAGCGCCTTCATCACCCCGTCGCGGAATGCCTGGCGCCGGTCGGGCAGGCAGGTGATGCCACGTTCGCCCGCGGCCCAGTCGCCGGGGGGCGCGTTGAACAGCACCTGGGACAGTCCGTTGTCGGCCAGGCGCTGGGCGATTTCGGCGGCCGGGAAATCATAGGGGAAGAGGAATTCGACGGCGGCGAACCCCTGCGCGCGGGCGGCGGCAAAACGGTCCATGAACGGGACTTCGTTGAACATCATGGACAGGTTGGCGGCAAAACGCGGCATGGCGTGGCGTTCCTTCAGAAATCCCCTGGGACGCTTTCTGGCGGGGTCGGGCCCGGTCGGCAAGGGCCACGGGAAGGGGCGCGACAGCCGGGGGGCGGATGAGGCAGACTGGCGTGATGACCTATGCTCCGCCGCCGCCGCCGCCGCCCGACAGCAATCTACAGGCGAACCGGATCATCGGCTTCGCCGCGCTGATCGCGCTCGGGGTCGCGTGCCTGCTGGTGTTGCGGCCCTTTGTCTCGGCGCTGCTCTGGGCAGCGATTTTGGTGTTTTCGACCTGGCCTGCATTCCTGCTGCTGCGCGACCGTGCCCGGTTGGGGCCGACCTGGGCGGCCAGCGTGATGGTCATCCTGGAGTTCCTGTTGATCGGGCTGCCGCTGGTGCTGGTGGCCCCGACCGACCGCGCCTCGATCGAGCGGTTGCAGGACGCGGTGCAGGGGCTCATCGGGCGGGGACTGCCGAATTTCGACTGGATTTCGTCGATCCCGCTGATCGGGGAGACACTGCACACGACGTGGCTGGGCTGGCAGCAGGATCTGACCGGCCTGACCGAGGCGATCCAGCCCTATGCCGGCACCATCGCGCAGGCCGCGCTGTCGGTCCTGTTGGCGGTGCTTTCGGGCATCGCCGAATTGCTGGTCGCCATTGCGCTGGCCTTCTTCTTCTACCGCGACGGACCGGCGATTGCGGCGGCGGCGCGGCGGCTGTCGGACCGGCTGGCGGGGCCGTCGTCGCGCCGGTTGTTCAAGCTGATCGGGGATGTGACGCGGGGCGTGGTCTATGGGCTGCTCGGCACCGCGCTGGTGCAGGGGCTGATGACCACCTTCGGCTTGTGGATCGCCGGCGTGCCGCAGCCGGTGCTGCTGGGCTTCATCACCGGGGTCATCTCGATCATGCCGGTCGGCGCGCCGCTGGTCTGGATCCCCGCGACGCTGTGGCTGCTGGGGCAGGGCAGCATCGGCTGGGGCATCTTCATGGGCCTGTATGGGGCCTTGGGGATTTCGTCGGTGGATAATTTCATCCGGCCCTGGCTGATCGCCCGGGGGGCGGACCTGCCGTTGCTGCTGACCTTGCTCGGCGCGCTGGGCGGGGTTTTCGCCTTTGGCTTCCTTGGCCTGTTTCTTGGGCCGGTCGTGCTCGCGGTCGGCTATACATTGCTTCGGGATTGGACAGGCGGGGCCGGGGCGTTGGCCGGACCGACGGAACCCAAGCCGTAAGCCCCTTTCGCGGCGCGGCGTCAGGCTTTATGCCAATCTTGTCATGGAACCGTCCGGGGACCCGGCGGAGAGGGGAGTGCAGGCGATGCGTAAGTGGCTTTTGGCCGTCCTGGCGGCGGTTGTGCTCACCGGTGCGGCGGATGCGCGGACGATCCGCTGGTCGGCCTCGGGCGATCCGAACACCATGGATCCGCACAGCCAGAACGTCGGCACGGTGACGATGGTTCTGCAGCAGATCTACGACGCGCTGATCGCGCGCAACGCCGACCTGACCCTGGCCCCGGGCCTCGCGCTGTCCTGGACACAGGTCGAACCCACCCGCTGGCGCTTCGTGCTGCGGCCGGGCGTGCGCTTCCATGAAGGCGAGGCCTTCACCGCCGATGACGTGGTCTTCTCGATCACCCGCGCGCTGGCCCCGACCAGCAACTACGGCATCTTCGTCGATACCGTGGATCGCGCCGTGAAGGTCGATGACGTCACCGTCGATGTGATCACCAAGATCGCCGATCCGATCCTGCCGAATAAATTCGCCAGCGTGTACATGATGAGCAAGACCTGGTCGGAGCGTGTCGGCGCCGTGCGGCCGCAGAACACCCGGGCGCGGGAAGAAATGGCGACAGTCCGCCAGACCAACGGCACCGGCGCGTTTCGCCTGTCGATCCGCGAACCCGACGTCCGCACCGTGCTGACCCGCAACAACGACTGGTTCGGCTGGCAGCAGACGACCGGCGGCAATGGCCCCGGCAATGTCACCGAGCTGGTGTTCCGGCCGATCTCCTCGGATGCGACGCGCGTTGCGGCCCTGCTCTCCGGTGAGATCGATTTCGTGCTCGACCCGCCGTTGCAGGATTTGAACCGGCTGCGCGCCGCGCCGAACATCAAGGTGCTGGAAGGGCCCGAGGTCCGCACGATCTTCCTGGCCTTCGACACCTTCCGCGACGAGCTGGCCTACAGCAGCGTGCGCGGCGCCAATCCGTTCCGTGACCTGCGGGTCAGGCAGGCGCTGTACCACGCGATCGATATCGCGGCGATCCAGCGCACCACCATGCGCGGCCAATCGATCCCGACCGGCACGCTGTTCCCGCCGCAGGTGAATGGCTTCGTGGCGGCCCAGGATGTGCGCCTGCCCTTTGACGTCGCCCGCGCGCGGGCGCTGCTGGCCGAAGCCGGGTATCCGAACGGCTTCGAGATCACGCTGGATTGTTCCAACAACCGCTACATCAACGACGAGCAGATCTGCCAGGCGATCGCCGCCATGTGGGCCCGCGTCGGCGTGCGTACCAACCTGAACGCGATGCCGCTGGCGCCGTTCTTCGCCAAGATCCAGCGCGACGACACCTCGGTCTATATGCTGGGCTGGGGCGTGCCGACGCTGGATGCGCTGTATTCCTTCCAGTCGCTGCTGGCGACCCGCAATGGCGCGCAGGGCGATGGCATCTGGAACTACGGGCGCTATTCGAACCCGGCGATGGATGCGCTGGTCGCCCGCATGAAGACCGAATCGGGCGACGCCCGCCTGGCCACCATCGCCGAGGCGCTGGCGCTGTATCGCGCCGATGTGCCGCACATCCCGCTGCACCACCAGATGATCCCCTGGGCGATGCGGTCCAACATCACCATCCCGCATGCCGCGAACAACCAGCCGTATTTCCGCTGGGCGGTCGTGAACTGATCCTTACGTATCGGGAGTAGCAGCACGCGTGTTCGCCTTCATCGTCTCACGCGTGCTGCAGGCCATCCCGGTCATGCTGGTCGTCGCCTTCATCTCCTTCGCCATGTTCGCTTACGTCGGCGATCCCATCGCCATCATGCTGGGTCAGGATTTCACCGAGGCGCAGCGCGCGACGCTGGTCAACGACCTCGGGCTGGACCAGCCGTTCTTTGTGCAGTTCCTGAAATTCATCGGCAACGCAGTGCAGGGCGAGTTCGGCCTGTCCTACCGGCTCGGGCGCCCGGTCTCCGACCTGATCCTGGAACGCGCGCCGGCGACGCTGGAACTGGCCTTTGTCGCGGCTTTCCTGG
>JBBRWI010000318.1:0-3861 GCA_038249305.1 Acetobacterales bacterium | reverse complement strand
CGCCAGCGGTCAGCGGCGCTCCCATCATGCCTAGCGCGCCGATGGAGAACGCCAGCGTGGTGAGCGGCATACGCCGCCCGGCGCCGTCCATTTCGCTGACCTTGTGGATGCCCAGGGTTTCCGCGTAATTGCCGGCGCAGAAAAAAAGCGTTATTTTCATGATGCCCTGATGAACCAGATGCACGAGTCCGCCGATGGTGCCGATCGGGCCAAACAGCGCGACGCCGAGCACGATGTAGGACACCTGGCTTACCGTGGAAAACGCCAGGCGCTTCTTCAGGTCGTCCTGGAACAGCGCGCGGAGACTGCCCCAGACGATCGTGACGGCAGCGAAGATCGCCAGCGGCAAGAGCAGGTCCAACGACTGCGAGAACTCGACGCCATACACCTCGTAGACAATGCGCACGATGCCGAAAGCGCCCGCCTTGACCACGGCGACGGCGTGCAGCAGCGCGGATACCGGCGCCGGCGCCACCATCGCCTGCGGCAGCCAACCGTGCAGCGGCACCATGGCCGTCTTTACACCGAGACCGGCAATCAGCAACAGGAAGATGATTTTCAACTGGCCAGCGTATTCCGGGCCGAGCGCGGCGGCGATGCCGGTATGAGCGAACTCGGTATGGCCGAGCAGGTGGTGCAGCCAGACGATGCCGGTCAGCAATGCCGTGCCGCCGAGCAGCGTGTAGGCGAGGTAGATCGTGCCGCCCTTCATTGCCTGGTCGGTGCCGCGATGGACAACCAGCGGGAAGGTCGACAGCGTCAGCAGTTCGTAGAAGACGAAGAAGGTGAACAGGTTGGCCGCCAGGGCGATGCCCATGGTGGCAGTGACGCAGAGGCTGAAGAAGCCGAAGAAGCGGCTACGGTTCGCCTTACCTTCCAGGTAGCCGATGGCGTAGAGCGTGGTGAACAGCCACAGGACGGCCGACAGCGTGATGAACAGCATGCCCAGCGCATCGGCCTGGAGCGATAGTTCCAGGCCGGGCAGCACCGCGTAACGCACCCCGTAATCCTCGCCGGCCGCGACGCCGTCCAGCAGCAGGGCGACCAGGCCCAACTTGGCGATGGCGGCGAACACGTTGAGAGAAGTGCGTACGCCGACCCAGCCGTCCGGCAGCGTGAAGATGATCAGGCCAGGCAGCAACGAGGACGCCAGCACCGCCAGCGGTACCAGTTCGTAACTGGTCATGTCCGCGTTCCCAGCAACTGCATCAACTCGACGCCGCGCAGGCCGAGCAACACGCTGATCGCCGCGAGCGCGAAGGCGCTCCACTCCAGAGTCCGGGGTACGGGCGCAAACGTCACGTTCTCTGGCGTTGACAGGAAACCCAGTCGCAACACGCGGAAAACATAGACCGCCGCTAGCAGGCCGCCAGCCAGCACCACCACAACTATGATCCAGTGGCCTTGTGCCAGAGCCGCCTGGATGATCTGCCACTTGGCGAGAAAGCCCGAAGACGGCGGCAGCCCCATCAGCGTTATGCCGGAAAGGGCGAAGGCGAACATGGTCACCGGCAGGCGCTCGACCGCACCGGCCAGCCCGGCCACCGTGTCCTGCCCGGTGGCCTTGATCAGCACGCCGGCGGCGGCGAACATGCCGGCCTTGGCCAGCCCGTGGGCGAATGCCTGCATGACGCCGGCCTGGAGCGCGGCGGGCGCGGCCAGCAACGGGAAAATCAGGAACAGGTAACCCAGTTGCGCCACCGTCGAATAGGCGATCAGGCGCTTTAACTTGACGGCACGGATCGCCTGCCAGGAGCCCCAGAAGATCGCCGCAGCGCCGAGCAGTGCCAGGAGCCAGCCGAAGGCGGGCAACACCGGTTGCAGCGGCCCCAGCCAGAGCCGCAGGATCAAATAGAACGAGGCCTTCACGACGAGCGCCGAAAGCAGCGCCGATACCGGTGCCGGCGCGCCGCCGTGGGCCGGTGGAAGCCAGAAGTGGAAGGGGAACAGCGCCGTCTTGAGCAGCAGGCCGGACACCATCAATGCGCTGGCAATCCACACCAGACGCGGGGCATCATTCGTCACCAGCGGCACCAGCGTGGCGATCGACACCGTACCGTAGGCGCCGTAGATCAGCGCCACGCCGAGCAGATAGGCGCCCGATCCCGCCAGCGTGGCGAAAAGATAGCGCAAGGCGGCGGCGACCTGCTGCGCGCCGCCGCCGGCCGCGACCAGCCCCACGGCGGCGAGCCCGACCAATTCGAGGGTGACGTAAAGGTTAAACAGGTCGGCGGAGACGAACAAGGCGTTCATTCCGGCGATCAGGAAACCCGTCAGCGGCCAGAACCCGGCGCCGGCCGGATCGCTAGCCTTGAAGTAACTGCGCGCATAGATCGCCAGCGGCAGCGCCACGGTCTGCGTCAGCAGCAGCATGGCGGCCGACAGACCATCGACGGCGAGATCGATACCCAAGGGTGCGCCCCAGCCGCCAACCGCGTGCACCGCCGCCACGCCAGCGCCGACTTTTTGCGCCAGATTGAAAGCCAGCCAGCATTGCGCTACGAGACCGGCGATGGCCAGCCACCCGCCGCGCCCGGGACCGAGCACGAAGGCCAGTGTCGCCCAGGCGAGCGGCAGCAGGATCAGCCAGACCAGGGGATCGATCAGGGGCTCATTCATCGGCATCGTCCGGCAATTCGATTTGGCCGCTCAGTGCGTGCAGTTTGCGCACCAAGGCCAAGGCCAGTGCCGTGGCGGCGACGGCGACGACGATGCCGGTCAGCACCATCGCGTGCGGCACGGGGTCGGCTACGTCGTGGCGCTGGGCCAGCCCCACCAGCACGAGGCAGGCGCCGCTGCCCATCAGGTTGAAGGCGAGAATGCGCCGCAGCAGGTGGTCGATCACGACGATGCCGGCCACCCCCAGCGCGAACAGCGCGGCGCCCGCCATTGCGAACACAAGACCGGTGGTCATGCCCCCTCCTCGCGCGCCAGAAAAAGGAACAACCCGGCGAGAATTAGCGCCAGCGAGACCGTGAGACCGCACTCGATGAGCAGGATTAGCGCGCCTGCTGCGTCGGGTGGATACTGGAGCAGCGAACCCTGCTTGAGCGCGGCCGCCACCGCCAGAAACAGCGCGAAGCCGGCCGCAAGCCCGATGCGTAGCCGTAACCTGGGCGTGCTCCAGCCCGCGAGCAGGCCAACCAGATGCAGCAGCACGGCGGCGGCGGCCAGAACCGCGCCGGCCTGAAAGGCGCCGCCCGGCCGGAAGGCCCCGGCCCAGAGAAGATAGACGGCGACGACCACCATCAGCGGTGTCGCCAGCCGCCCCAGCGTTTGCAGCACCGGATGCGCGGCGCGCGAAGGCGCTGCCGGCGCATCGCCGACCACTGCCAGGATTGCCACTAGGGCCAACAGCAGGACAGCGATTTCGAGCAGCGTGTCGTAGCCGCGATAGTTGAGCAGCACGGCGGTGACCGGATGGCTGACGCCGCTCTCCGCCAGATGTGCCGACACCGGTACGCGCAAATCAATGGCGGCCGGTCCCAGTTCGAGCATTGCGCCGGACAGGAAAAAGACGAACGCCAGGGCCAGCGTGACGACCAGGGCGACGACCATCATGCGCTTCACGGCCCCTCCCTCGGCCGCCGCAACACGCCGTAGGCGTCAAGCAGCAAGGCGCCTGTGAGTCCCGCGCCGATCGCCGCCTCGGCCAGCCCGATGTCGGGCGCCGACAGTCGCGCCCAGGCTAAGGTCATCAGCAGCCCGAAGGTGATGAACAGCACGATGGCGCGGTCGAGCCGGGGCGTCGCCAGCGTGCGCCAGCCGCTCCACAGCAGCGATAACGCGAGCAATAGATCGAAGGCGAGCGTCACGGACCGTCCTTGCGCCAGGGAGCGATGCCGAGTGTTTGCGCGCGGT
>JBBRWI010000317.1:0-3902 GCA_038249305.1 Acetobacterales bacterium | reverse complement strand
GTCCGAGGGTACTAAACCCGGCTTGTAGCGTTTGTGCTCCTGCGTTTTCGTAAGAAAACTTGACAATCACTGGCGTCAGCAAGGGATTGGTGTCAACATTTGTCAGCATTTTTTATACCTTATACTTTCCACATTTCTATTTCTATCAGGGTTATCAGCGGGATGCGCACCGGACAACGGAGGTCATTCGATGATATGGGTCACGACGGCGTGAGAAATCACGCATGGATTGAGATTGGTCAACCCACAGAATTTTTATGCCCGATCCTTTCTTGAAACGATCAGTATCCATTGCCCTTTCGGACAAGAGCGGTCCGAATCGGCGCCTCTTCGGCAGCGGCATTGTGAAAAGATTATCGGGTGGCAGAGAAAATCGGCAGCGATGCTGCCGTCACACGCAGTCGCTCTGTTCAGCGGCTGACGTGGCGCCAGTCATGTCCGGCGCTGTGCCCGCCAGCCGGATGACTTGTGGTGCGGGGCGCCGCTGTGGCATGCCCGGCCTTCGCGGGGCCGGATGGCCGAACATGCTTGCCGCCGCTGCCCTGGAAGATTGCCTGCACATGTCGCATGACACCAAGACCGTCACGATCGGGCCTGTTGCGCTCGCCAACACCCTGCCGATCGCCATCATCGCGGGCCCGTGCCAGATGGAGAGCCGGGAACACGCGATGGAGGTCGCGGGCGCACTGAAGGACATCGCGACCCGCCTGGGGATCGGGCTGATCTACAAGACCAGCTTCGACAAGGCGAACCGCACCTCTGCCGTCGCCGCGCGCGGCATGGGCCTCGAAGCGGCCATGCCGGTCTTCGCCGAGGTCCGGGAACGGTTCGGCCTGCCTGTCCTGACCGACGTGCACGATGCGGCCCAATGCGCGGCCGTGGCGACGGTGGTGGATGTGCTGCAGATCCCGGCCTTCCTGTGCCGCCAGACCGACCTGTTGCTGGCCGCGGCCGCGACGGGGCGTGCCGTGAACGTCAAGAAGGGCCAGTTCCTGGCGCCGTGGGACATGAAGAATGTCGCAGCCAAACTGACCGGTGCGGGCAATCAGCGCGTACTGCTGACCGAACGCGGTGCCTCCTTCGGCTACAACACCCTGGTTTCGGACATGCGCGCCTTGCCGATCATGGCGCGCGAGACCGGGCTTCCGGTCATTTTCGACGCCACGCATTCGGTGCAGCAGCCGGGCGGCGAGGGCACATCCTCGGGCGGCCACCGTGAGTTCGTCGAAACCCTGGCGCGCGCCGCCACCGCGGTCGGCGTGGCCGGGCTGTTCATCGAGACCCACCCCGATCCCGACAGCGCCCCCTCCGACGGGCCGACCATGGTCCCGCTCGCGCAGATGGAACCCCTGCTGAAGCGCCTCATGGCGATCGACGCGCTGATCAAGGGTTTTGCGGCATCGGCGGCATGAACCCCGTTGTCCTGGTGCCGGCGCGCATGGCGGCCTCGCGGCTGCCCGGCAAGCCGCTGGCGAACATCAACGGCCTGCCGATGATCGTGCATGTGATGCGCCGTGCGCAGGAAGCCGATATCGGCCCCGTCGTCATCGCCACCGACAGCATCGAGATCGCGACCGCGGTGCGCGATGCCGGTGGCCAGGCGCGGATGACGCGCGGCGACCATCAGTCTGGATCGGACCGGGTGCAGGAGGCGCTGTCTGCGCTTGATCCCAACGCACGGTATGATGTCGTCGTGAATGTCCAGGGCGACCTGCCGACGATCGCGCCGCAGGCCATCCGCGCGGCCCTGCTGCCGCTTGCGGACCCGGGCGTGGATATCGCGACCCTGGTGGCACTGATCCGTCATGAGGAGGAGCGAACCGCACCCGCGGTTGTGAAGATGGTCGGCACCGAGCAGGCACCGGGGCGTTTCCGCTGCCTGTATTTCACCCGGGCCCAGGCACCCTGGGGCGACGGGCCGCTGTGGCACCATATCGGCCTCTATGCTTGGCGGCGCGCGGCGCTGGCGCGCTTTGTGGCGCTGCCGCCCTCGGTGCTCGAACGACGCGAAAAGCTGGAGCAGCTTCGCGCGATCGAGGCCGGCATGCGGATCGACGCCATCGCGGTGGACGACGTGCCTTTGGGCGTGGACACGCCGCAGGACCTGGACCGTGCACGAAGGATGCTGCCCGCATGACCGACGACGCACGGCGGCAGACCCTGGCCCGGACCATCGCGCTTGAGGCAAATGGCCTGCAGGCGTTGGGGCAGGCGCTGGACGGCGACCTGGGGATCGCGTCGCTGCGCGCTGTCAACCTGATCCTTGCGCGCAACGGGCGGGTGATCGTCACGGGCATGGGCAAGTCGGGGCACGTCGGGCGCAAGTTCACCGCGACCCTCGCCTCCACCGGCACCTCGGCGCATTTCGTGCACCCGGCCGAGGCGTCCCATGGCGACCTCGGCATGATCCGAGGCGATGACACGGTGATCGCGCTGTCCTGGTCCGGCGAGGCGCCGGAGCTGGCCGACATCATCGCCTATGCACGCCGTTTCGCGGTGCCGCTGATCGCCATCACATCCCGCGCCGACAGCGCCCTCGGCGCCGCCGCCGATGTCTGCCTGACCCTGCCGCGGATGCCGGAGGCGTGCCCGAACGGCCTCGCGCCCACCACCTCGACCACCATGCAATTGGCGTTGAGCGATGCGATCGCGATGTGCCTGCTGGAAGCGCGCGGGTTCTCGCCGCTTGATTTCCGCGAGTTCCACCCGGGCGGCAAGCTTGGCGCGCGGCTGAAGCGCGCGCGCGACCTGATGCACGGGGTCGCGGACCTGCCACTGGTCGACGAAGCCGCTTCCCTGGCGGAAGCGATCGTGGAGATGACCGGCAAGCGCTTCGGCGTGACGGGCGTGCTGAATGCCGAGGGCGCCTTGTCCGGCATCCTGACGGATGGCGATCTGCGGCGGTCGTTCAGCCAGGGCTTCCGCGATCGGCCCGTGCGGGAGGCGATGACCCGCGCGCCGCAGACGGTGACGGAGGAAGCTCTGGCGGCCGACCTCCTGGCGCTGCTGAACGAAAAACGCATTACCAGCGTTTTTGTGGTGGATGCCAACGCACGCCCGGTCGGCATCCTGCACCTGCACGACCTGCTGCGTGCCGGAGTGATGTAAGGCCCGGCGTCCGGCGCGCGGCGTGGCCGAGACGGGCGTGGCCGAGACGGGCGTGGCCGGTCGGTTGGCGAGCCTGCGCCCCGTTGCCATGCCGATCTGCATGGCCGCCAGAAGAGACGACGGCGCTGGCGGCGTTGAGAAGCGGTCGTCGAAGGCCGGCCGCGGGCGGCGCAGCACCACCCGGCAGCCGATGGCAGTTACGGCTATGCCGCCGACGATGACGAAGGCCGCGCTTTCGTCATCGAGCATGAGCCGATCGCAGGGGCCGGCGGCACGGGCTCTGGTCTCCTGTTTTTGCGAGCATCTCCAGCCGCCCGGCGGGACGGTCGCGAGATCGCGGATTCCGCCAGGCCGAGGCCAAAGAGCAGGCCGATGATGGCGTGGCCCAATGTCCAGCGATTGCCCCAGACCGACCCGATTCCCCATCGCCGCGGTCGCCTGGAGCTTTGTGGCCGATGGGTTCCGCGCCTTGGCTGCCGGCGCGCACAGCCTCGATCAGGATCGCGGCGCTCATCGTCGCCAGGTGGCCCCACGCGGGCGCGGTTGGCGGCGAATTGCATAGCGGCGCCGGTCACGCCGGGCACATCCTTGAACACGCGCTCGACGCCAGAGGCGCAGGCCATGCCTTCGACCGAAAGCGAGAGCGTGGACGACTAGAGCAATATCGGATCAGATGGAATCATCTGATCCGATTTCTTGCCCTAGATTCAACGGCTTCTAGAGCACGAGATCGATCCACTTGGATCGATCGTGCTCTAGCGCCGCGCCACCACCGCCACCGGCCCTCCGCCATC
>JBBRWI010000316.1:0-3967 GCA_038249305.1 Acetobacterales bacterium | reverse complement strand
TGTGTGAAGCGTAGAGGGGTCTTACAATCGACAATCCTGAGCTTTGAACCGAGGACTGTTGGTCGTGATCCTCATTGTCAATTGTTAGAACGGACCCCTTTCCCACCTACGACGCGGAGGAAGACATTCGCCGTGCACTGGACGCCGGGGCCAGCGGCTACCTGCTCAAAGATTCAAGTCAGGATGACCTCATCACCCCGCGCAGCCGCACCGGCGGCATTTTGGCCAACTGCTCCGGCGACAACGCCAGCACGTCCGCCACGTTGGTGAACGTCTGGGCCACGACCAGGCCAGCGCTACTCAAGAGCAGCGCGACCGCCAGCGGCATGGACCATTTCGTCACGCGCGCAGACTGGCATCGTTGGGGCGGAATGCCAATCCGGCGTCGCGGCCAACTACTACCCGTACGGGTATGTGAGGTCGGCGGCGATGGCGCGTCTGATTCCGCATGACGCAAATTTTAAGCCCTTCCGGAACTCGACCGGAAGAAATCGTGCATGACAACAAAACCGCTCTGAAGCCACATTTGCACTTCGCGAAAATGAAACACAACAGCCTCATGCAACTCTTGCCCCCGCTCTTTCGCTCTTGCCAACCTCCGGGCGCGAGTGGTGCAAGGAGCTTCAGTTTACTCCTGTTTTTTCTCATCGCGATTCCTGAGGCGTTCGCGGCGGATACCGCGCCGAAGGTGGCGCTGGCCGTCGATCTGCCGCCAGGCTGGGCGACAGCGGACATCGGGCCGGTGCGCAAGGCGGGTTTGGTGCGCTATGATGCGGCAGCGAAGAGTTTCACCATCCGCAGCATCGGTGACAACTCGGAACATTGCGGCACCTTCGGTTATACGCACGTGAAGGGCGATTTCGTGGCGACGTGTCGGGTCACGGCGGCGGCGGCGAAATCAGTCGGGGCGGGTCTGATGGTGCGCACGGGAACGGAGTTCGAGGCGCGCTTTTTGAAGAACGCCTTCAATGGCGTTCGTTTCGGCAATGGCCCGGCGGTCAACATCCGCCAGACCGACAGGGTCGCGGCGTGGCAGCCGGCTGATATCACGCACGTCCAGCCGCTGCCCTGCTGGGTGCGCGTCATCCGGTATCGCGACAGCATTGCCAGTTACTATTCGGCGGATGGCACCGAGTGGAACCTGATGCACTTCGGCGGGGCGCGCTTCAGTCCCGGACTGCCGGAAGAGTTGCTGGTCGGCGTGGTCAACAGCCAGCACGATAGCGACGAACTGGAGGAGGCGACCCTCGACCGCTTCAGCATCGAGCAGCCAGTGAAGCTTCCTTACGTGACCTCGTGGCTGGGGAACTCTTTTGCTTCGCAGTATTACCAAGGCCATGTGCAAATGCAGATCGGCGCGATGTGCATCCAGCCTGGACCCAAACCGCTCCTGCGCGTAACCGGCCTGAATGAAGCGCTCGATTCGTCGGTCTTTGATCTGGATGGCAATCTTCTTTGTATGTATCAGCTCGCGAACGGCGGCGGACAGGCCATCGCAAGCGATGGTACCCACATGTTCGAAACCACCGGCGGTGGCGCAGTGAAGGGGAATCGGCTCGACAGCTTTCCAATCGCGCTGGACCGCATCGGCAAAGACGGACCGGATGCTTCACAGTCGAAGTCGGCGCTGGCCGGCACGGTCATCACCGGCGTCGGCGTGCGCGATGGGAAAGTGTATGTCGCTGACGCCACCAAGGAACGAATCGTCGTCCTTGATGCCACCACGCTGGCGGAGACCGGCGCGTTCCCGACACCGCGTCCCGGGGCGCTGGCGCTCGGCAAAGACGGCAACCTGTGGGTCGTGCGCCGTCCGGGCGTGGGCACGAATGGGCCGATCTTTGAAGTGCGTCCGAGCTCCGGCCCAGCGGACAACACGCCTCCCGCGCAGGTGTTGTGCTACAGCCTCGATGGCAAGCCGATGCCGGAACGGACCATCACATTTGCCGGCGTGGCGGACGCGGTCATTCCGGACAAGATCGCGGTGAATCCCGTCACTGGTCATCTCTACGTCTGCGATGTCGGTCGCAGCCAGTGCGTGTGGATCTTCGACCGCGAAGGCAAGCCAGCCGGGCGCTTCGGCGAACTCGGCGGGGTCTTCAAAAATAAGATCGCTGGCCAGGTGGACGCCACGCATCTCTACTTTCCGCGCGCCATCACCTTCGATGACGCGGGCTGCCTCTATCTCGCGATGGTGCCGCGCACCGGCTGGGTCGGCGGCGCGTTGCTGCGCAAATATGATCCCACTGGCACGAAAATTCTGTGGGAACGTCAAGGGCTGGAATTTCAGGAAGCGGCTGATGGCGATCCCGGCACCGACGGCGTGGATGTCTTCACCCAGACCCATCGCTACACGATGGATTTCAGCAAAGGACCGGGGCAGGAAGCCGTGTTCAGCGCGCTAACGTTCGACCCATTCACCTATCCCGACGACAAGCGGAACACCAGCAACGGCGGCGGCGTCAACGCGACGGTGGTGCGGCGCATCGGCGGGCAGCGCATTCTGTTCCTGCACGACTGGGCGCGGAATGGTGAGATACTTTACCGCTTCAAAGAAGGCAGCGAGATCGCCATCCCGTGCGGCAAGGTGACCAATGGCGGCCTATGGATTGATGGGAATGGCGACGGCCAGCAGGACGCGGGTGAACTCGGCCCGAAGCTCCCGTTTGGCGTGTGCTGGACCGTCGATGCGAACGGCGACATCTGGAACTGCGGCGGAAAAGAAATCCGCTGCTGGCGCAATCAAGGACTCAACCCGCACGGCGCTCCGATCTACCTGCCGTCACCGACCGAGACTTACCCGGCGCCAGAGCCGCTCACCGAAGCAAGCCATGTGATTTACGACGCGGTGCTCGACCGCTTGTTCGTGGGTGGGTTCACCACCGAACGTCGCAAGGCTGGCAGTGACCACGGCGGCAGCGTGGGCGCGGTGCTGATGGGTTTTGCCGACGTGCGTGCCAGCAAGGGACTGGGCAAGCGCCTTTGGCAACGCGATCTCCCTTACGAAACGGGCACGGAAGGCTTGGGCAACGAAGCCAACAATTTCTTCTGCGCCAGCTACGCGGGTGATGCCAAGGGCGGATACCTCTTCATCGGCGGCCTGAGCGAACGGGGCGTGAAGAAGATTTCCATCTGGGCCATCGATCCGCGCACCGGCGAGATGGCGCAGCGCTTCCTGCCCGGCCCCGAAGTCGCGGGCTATTGCGGCTGGTTCGACTTCAACAACGCCATCAATGCCATGAAACGCAAAGACGGCGAATACATCCTCTTCGCCGAAGACGACGGCGCGCAGAAGGTAAATATGTTCCGCTGGAAACCATGAGAACTAAACTCGTATCAGACCGTGTTACCACATTGCTCAAGACCGCGCGGCGGGCTGGCGGAAACAGCCTGTGCTGGCTCGCAGTCCTGATGTTCGCAGGCCAACCCACAATGGCGGCGCAGGGCGACGACGCCAAACCCGCCGGGGTTTCTGCCGTCTGGGGCGTGAGCGCGAAGCGGTCTGGCCTGAAGGAACCGTTCTTCTTTGTGGATGACCTTTCCGGCGTGCCGGAGCGGCAAACAGATTCTTTGCGCGTGCGGCAGGTTGCCGGGAGCGCGCCGGCCAACATGTTGTGGCCGGGTGAAGATGTCACCGTGACGGTGCAGTTGGTGAATCTCACGGACCAGCCGATTCGGGCGGCGGGCAAGGTGGACATCATCCCCTACGGCCTCACCACGTCGCCGGAGGACATGTTTAACGTGGCGATGCGGAAACTCGGCCAGGCGGGCTCAGTTCCTATAAGCGTGGATATTCCGGCAAAGGGTTTTCAGGATGTGACCCTGCATCCGCCCATTCCGGAGCGCTTCGGGGCATATGCGCTGATTCTCGAATTGCCGGCCGCCATCCCCTGGCAGGAATTCCTCGACCAGTGCGACCTGAACATGCCCCAGGTCTACTGGGTCGAGGCGGACAACCCCGGCGCCCAGC
>JBBRWI010000315.1:0-3999 GCA_038249305.1 Acetobacterales bacterium | reverse complement strand
GCCTCCTCGGCCAGGAAGGCGCCCAGCCCGGCGCCGGCCGGCAGCGACACGGCGATGGCCGGGATGGTGGCCGCCAGCGCCACCAGGCAGGCGACGGGTGGCGAGGCGCGCCCCGACAACAGCAGCGCCAGCAACAGCAACAGGGGCGCGGCTTGCAGGGCAGTGGTCATGCGCGCGCATCCTTGCCGGACCGGGCGCGCTTCGCCACCTTGGGCGACGCATGACCGATACGCTCTACGCCGCCTATGGCTCGAACCTGAACCGCGCACAGATGGCCGGGCGGTGCCCCGCGGCCGTCGCGGTGGGCGGCGTGCTGGTGCCGGGGTGGCGGCTGGCCTTCAACAAATGGGCGCTGATCGAGGCGGACCCCGAGGCCGTGGTCGCGATCGGCCTGTGGATGGTGACACCGGCCTGCCTGGTCTCGCTCGACCGGTTCGAGGGCGTGCCACACGCCTATGCCCGTGACGTCCTGCCGCTGCCAGATGGCCGGCGTGCCGTGGTCTATCACGACGTGGCCGCACGCCCCGGCCCGCCGAGCCATGCCTATCTCGAACGTATCCGAACCGGCTACCGCGATTTCGGCTTTGACGCCGCGGGACTTGTTGCGGCCCTGGCGCGGGGCGGCTTTGGGCGCTGATCGCGCCGGATCGTCCGTGCCTCCGCGACAGTAATGATCACCGCCCCGGCCAGGATCACCGTCACCCCCAACCACGCCACCGCATCCGGCACCTCGCCCCAGATCAGCCAGCCGAAAAGCGCCACGATCGGCAGCCGCAGGTATTGCAGCGGCGCCACGGCCGAAGCTTCGCCCGCCCGCAACGCCCCGGTCACCAGCCAGATGATGCCGGGCGTTACGCAGCCGAACACCGCGAGGATGGCGGCATCGCCGAGGCCGATCGGCTGCCAGAACCACACCGCGAACGGCAGGGTGCCGCAGGTCGTGACCAGCCCAACCCAGGCGACCACCGTCTGCGTCCGTTCGGTGCGCGTCAGGATGCGCGACGTCAGGGTGATCCCGCACCAGGCCATGGCGGACCCAATCGCCAGCACCGCCCCGACAGGATCGATACCCGCCCCTGGGCGCAGCATGATCGCGACGCCAGCGAGCCCGATCAGCGTCCCCGCCCAACGCGCCGGGCCGACCCTCTCGCCCAGCAGGGGCGCAGCCAGCAAGGTCGTGAACATCACGTTGGTAAAGGACAGGACCGTCCCGGTCGCCGCGTCGAGCCATCTGAAGGACAGGTAGTAAAGGCCCCAGCAGGTCAGCGAGCTGAGCCCGCGGAAGACATGCATCGCCGGGCGCGCCGTGCCGAACACCGCAAGGCCACCGGACGCCAACGCCGGCAGCAACCAGACGAACTGCCCGGCGCTGCGGGCGAGCAATTGGGTCGTCACGGGAATGCCGCGGGCATTCATCCATCGGATCGCCAAGACTTCGGCCGCGAAGATGACGGCGGCCAGCCCCATCAGCAGCATCCCGCGCAGATTGCCGTGCAGCCCGGCCCACTGGGCCCGCAGCCCGGCCCGGGTCACGCGCCCGCCAGCAGTCCGGCCAGGAGCCGCGCCCGCGGAACCAGGCTTTCCAGCCGGATGTGTTCGTCAAGGGTATGGTAGCCCGCGCCGAGCACCCCCAGCCCGTCCAAGGTCGGCACCCCTGCTGCGCCCGTGAAATTGCCGTCCGATCCGCCGCCGGCGCTCGCATGGGGCAGCGGGTGGCCCATTTGCGCGGCCAGGGCTTCTGCCAGGGCATGCAAACGCAACGTGCCGGCGTCGGGTTCCCACACGGGGCGCGTGACGCCGCGGGTGACGGCAAGGCTGACGCCCTCCGTGCCGCTGCGCAGCCCCAGCATCATGGCGACCGCGGCATCGAGGTCGGGCTGCCGACGGGCCATGCACAGCGCCTCGGCCAAGCAGGTCGTCGCGACGCAATTCACCCAGGTGCCGCCCTGGATGACGCCGACGGAAAAACTCGCGGCCTCGGTGGTCATGGCATCGATCTGGGGGACGAGGCGACACATCTCCCGAATCGCGCTGCGGCCTTCGCCAGGGGTCGATCCCGCGTGGCTCGGGCGGCCAGTAGTGGTCAGGTTGAAGCGCGCGATGGCGAAGCGGCCGGACACGACGCCGCCCATCGACGATCCGCCGACCGGCCGCGCCGGTTCCGGCACCAGCACCGCCGCATGCGTTGCGGCCTCCGCCTCGATGATCGCGCGGGTGGAGGGGCTGCCGATCTCCTCGTCGCCCGTCAGCAGCAGCGTGACCGGAAGCCGTGTCGGGATGCCGGCCGCGGCCAGCGCCAGCAGTGCTGCGACAGCAAGGTAGGTGCCGCCCTTCATGTCGCAGATGCCGGGACCCCAGGCGCGTTCGCCATCGCTGCGGAACGGCAGGGCGCCCAACGTGCCGACCGGATGCACCGTGTCCAGATGCGCCATGACCAGCAGCCCCGGCCGCTGGCCACGCTCCGGGTGGGGCAGCGCGATGCGGCGCGTATCGGCCAGCCCCAGCGTGCCGGGAAAGCGCGTGACCGCCCCCCCAAGCGGTGCCAGCTCGGTCACCGCCAGATCCAGCATCCGATTCACCGCCGCCGCATCGAAGGTCGGGCTTTCGCAAAGCACCCAGGGGCGCAGACCCGCCAGCAATGCCGCGGTATCGAAGGGCAGCGCCAAGGCGCGGTCGGTCATGTTCATCTGGCCAAGGTGGCGGCGCGGCGCGGCGCCGTCCAGACGCCTGCAATTGCCCCTTGCCGAGCCTGCGACACATCGGGACAGTCGCGTGACACCCAGGCCGGAGCAGTAACTCCATGAGCATCGCCCAGACTGTCCCCCGTCTCTTCAGCCACCCCGACCTGCCCTGGGGCAGACGGCGCCTTGGGACGCGCGTCGAGGGCATCGATCTCGAAACCGTTTCAAACGCGGATTTCGCCCGGATCGAAACGGCGCTGCTGACCCATTCGGTCATCGTGCTGCCTGACCAGCATTTGTCCGTGCCGGGACAGGTGCGGTTCACGGAACTCTTCGGCGAGCCTGAAATCAGCCTCTACACCGAATTCACCCACGCCGAATTTCCCCAGTTGCTGACGCTGTCGAACGTCAAACGCGATGGCAAGGCGGTCGGCGCCGCCCGCGTCGGCAAGCACTGGCACACCGACTTCTCCTTCATGGAACGCTGCGGCTACGCGACCATCCTGTATGGCATCGAAGTGACGCCGGAAGGCGGCGAGACGGCGTTCGCCGACATGTATGCGGCATATGATGCGCTCGATCCCGCCATGCAGGGGCGCATCGAAGGCATGGACGTGCTGCATTCCTACCGACTGCGTTACCGCGACGGCGGCATGTCCGCCGAAAAACTCGCCCGGACCCCGGATGTGCTTCATCCGCTGGTGCGCACCCACCCGCAGACCGGACGGCGCTGCCTGTTCCTGGGTTGCACGGAGAGTTCGTTCGCCGCGGGCATGCCGCTTGAAGAAGGCCAGGAATTCATGCGCTCGCTGATCGCCCATGCGACCGGTGAGCGCTTTCTTCACCTGCATCGCTGGGCAGCGAACGACGTGCTGATCTGGGACAATCGGGCGCTGATGCACACGGCGATGCCGTTCGACGAGGACAAGTACGGACGCATCCTGAACCGCACCTCGACCATGGGCGATCGGCCATTCCGGAACGCGGCTGCATCCGTCGGCGGTGCGGGCGCGTAACGCGCCCGCACCCACCATCCCGGCGGGCCGCAACGAGAGCCTGCACGATGACCCAGCGCCTGATCGCTGCCCTGCTCCTGCTCGCCGCCCCGGCCTTTTCCCCCGCCGCCTTGGCAGCCGAGGATTTTGGCGCCTGGCCGGTGTTGCAACCGCTGTTCCCCTGCACCGGGGGCGGCGGCATCGTGATCGGCCAATACGAACCGGTGATCTACGGCGACCGCTGCGTCACCGCCTTTACGGCGATTGAGCCGAACGGCACCGTGCATCGCAACACCGTGGCCTTCGAGGCCGTGCCCGAACAG
>JBBRWI010000314.1:0-4034 GCA_038249305.1 Acetobacterales bacterium | reverse complement strand
TGGTGGTGATCCTTCGTCCTGTCGTTGGGAACGCGGATGAAGGGACGGGCCGGATGGCCGGGCGGGTCAGCGTGAAGCGCGGAACAGCCAACACGGGAGGGCGATAGCCCGATGGAGCGGGCAGGCTGTTGATCCCGCTTGGCACGGCCTGTCACTCAGGGAGCAGTTCATTCCAATGGCAGGGCGAAGGATGCCATGGCCCCGTGCGTGCGCTACCCGCGTTGTCAGCCGAGACCAGCCCCCAGAGATTTAGTCTTTGCGGCCTCGGGCGCACTCACCTCCATGGCGGTCTGCTTCTCGCCCGCGCGCTCATGGATGGCGCGGATCAGCCGCGCCTTGTCGTCGGTGACGACAATGGCTTCGGACTTCGCGCGCGAGAGCGCGACGTAGAGCATCTTCTGATCGACCAGATTGGCGGAGCGGCTGTCGGCGTGGATCAGGACGCGCTCGGCGGTCTGGCCCTGCGCGGCGTGGGCGGTCTGGACATAGGCATGGCGGAGGTGGGCGTCGCGCGGGTCGGTGAGATCGAGCCGCTGCTCGCGGCCATTGGCCAGCGCGATGGTCGCCTGCTGGCGCTCGGGATCGATGGCGGTGATGGTGCCGCGCAGCCCGTTGATGCGCCCGGCTTCGCGGTCGTTGCGGGTGAACTGCACGCGATCGCCCGCCTGCAATTCCATCGCCTTGGGCTCAAAGACCTCGACCTTGCTCGCGCCCCATTGGCGCAGCCGCCAGTCGACGGATGAACCGTCGGCGGCCTTCAGCGCAACCGCGGCCTTGTCGGGATCGATCCGCTCGACGCGGTAGGCTGCGCCGCGCGTCACGCCCTTGTCGGCATAGTCGCGCAGGAACCGGACCGTATCGCCCGGCGCATAGCTCGCCGGATCGCGGGCTTCGACGCGCGACAGGTTCTTGGCGACCAGACTCTCGATGGTGATGGCAGCGCCGGACAGGACCCCGGCAGCGGCAAGCTCCCGGCGAATATCGGCGGTGAGCGTATCGCGCCCGTCGCGGGACGGCTCAATGACGAGGGTGCCCGTGCGTTCGCTGGCGTCCAGAGCAGCATAGGCCTTAGCCATGGCAGCAAAGCGCTCGCCCTGACTGCCATGGGCAATGATCTTCCCGCCACCGCGCTCCAGCGCGTCGAGCGCCTTGCGCGCATCGCCTTCGATGGAGGCAAGAACCGCCTCGCGGGTGGCGGTATTGGTCTGGCGCACAACATTGTCGAGCCGCGCGGTCGCCATGCCGGCGGATTGCAGCTGCGCGAAGGCAGCGCCTGCGCCAATGGAACCGAGCTGTTTGACGTCGCCAACCAATACCACCCGCGCTTTGGAATCAGCGGCAAGGCCAAGCAGGTTGGCCATATCCCGAGCCGAGAGCAGCGAGGCCTCATCAACAATCCAGACTCCGCCCGAAAGCGACGCACTGCTCCGCGCCAACTGGCGGGCTACGGTCTCACCGCGCTGGCCCAACGCATCGCCCAAGGTTTGCGCAGCCGACGCAGTCGGCGCAAGCGCGGTCACCGCAACGCCGCGCGCCTGCGCCTCGCGGGCAAAGGTCGCCAGCACAGTGGTGGTCTTGGCGGTCCCGGCATAGCCTTGCAGGCCCGTCACGCGGTGCGGGCTGGTGAGCAGCGCGCGGGTGGCCGCGCGCTGGCCCTCATTCCAAGGGTGGGGGGATTGGAGCTCGGCGCGTGCAACGACGCTGGCAGCCTGTTTGGCCGATAGGATCGGTGCCCCTGCTCCGCGCCCCTCGGCCTCCAGACGCAGCAATTGCCGCTCATGGGCGATGTTCTCGGCGGTCGTAAACCCAGCGAATTCCGCCCCGCGCTTGTCGAGAAAGATGCGCGGTACCAGCGCGCCGTCGTCCTTCGCCCGCGCTACCGCCGCACTGATCTGCGCAGTGGTGGCGCGGCCCAACCCATAGCGCCCCGCCTCCTTCACCAGCTCGGCGGCGGCAAAGACGGATTGGCGCTCGCCCAGATTGGCGGCGGCCAGCGTCACGGCGTGATGCGCCGCTATCTGCCCCTGCGCGGCCAACGCGCTGCCATGCTCGGAATTGGCCGCCGCTTCCTTGCTCGCCGCTACCAATGCCTTCCGCTCCGCCTTCCCGAACCCTACCGCATCAGCCTCTGCGCGCCAGTTCGCCACTAGCTCGCCCCGCTCGAAGCTCTGCTTTGCCTGGCGGGTATCGAGCGCAGCGATCTGCTTTTCTTCGGCGGACGCGGTCGCGCGGGTTTGACCGCGCTCGGCGAGCCGGGCCTCGACCTGAGCGGCGCGCTCGCTGAAGGCGCGGATGACAGCGGCGGGCACGCCCTTGATCTCGAACAGCGAACCCTTCCCCTGCTCGATGCCGTAGCCAAGCGCGCGGACGCCCACCGCCAGCTCCTGACGGTAGACCGCACCGATGGCCTTCTGAAGCTGGTAGAGCGCACGCGGCTCCAGGCTGCGCCAGTTCCCTTCCGCATCCCGCGTCATATTCATGATGACATTGTGGGTATGGAGCTGCGGGTCCTGCGCCCGGCTTGTGTCGTGCCGGAAGCTGGCGATGACGAGATTGTCGGTGGTCTGGCGATGCTCGACCCCGCCATCGGCGCGGATGCGGGTGGCGGCGGTATGGCGCTCGATGTAAGCGAGCGCGGCTTTCACCGCATTGGCATGCGCGGCGACCAAGCGCCGGTCGCCCGCCACCTCGGCCATGATCGAAACCGACTTCGGCGCGGACATGGTGATGTCCCAACCGGGCCGGTGCTGGAGCTTGCCCTCGCGCATGGTGCCAAGCTGCTGGCCATGGGTAAGGGCGCCATCAAGGATGGCGCGGAAGGTCTCGCGATTGACTTCGCCAGACAGGCCAAGGGCCTTCGCACCTTCGCCCTGCCATTCGCTGGGGGAGATGCCACCATCAGCGTAGTAGTCGTCGGCCTCATAATAGCTTGAGGCAGCGGCTGAACTGCTGATCGCGCCAATGGTGGCAACCATCAGACCGGACCCTTGAGGTTGCTCGCCGGATCATCGCCGCCATTTTTCTTCGGCATTCGGTTCCACAGCATCCGGCTGATATGGGCCGGAACAAAGGCCGGATGACGCGGCTTACCCCGCGCATCGATGTGCCTGCGGGTCAGACGAATGCGGCCAACAGGCAAGGCATCGGGCAATTGCAGGAAGCCATGATGCGGCTGCAGACGCAGGTCGCTTTCGATGACGGCAGGGCGCACAACGCGGGTACTGCCAACTGACGTGCGCCCGCTGTGCGGCCCGGTCTCGAAACTGTCCGATGCACTGCGCACTTCGACCTCGACGTCGCCGATATTCCGCGATGCCCATTCCCGTGTGTCACGGTCGATCAGCTGCAAATACAACTTCGAATTGCAGCAGCCGAGCAGCGCTTCGGCGCTGTCGCGGCCATAGCGGCGGTGCATTTGGCCGATGGCCTGAAAGGTCAGGACGACACTGGCCCCGAATTTGCGTCCCTCGGGCAAAAGCCGAGTGAGGTTATCGACGCGGGGCAAGTCGGCCAGCTCGTCCAGAAAGAACCACATCCGGCGCTTGTCCGACGGGGCAAGTCCCAGCATCGCGCTGGCCGCGCATTCGAGCCAGCAGGCCAGCAGCGGCTTCATCGCCTCGAAATAGTCTTCCTTGCGCGGCACGAACAGCCAGGGCTTCGGCCCCTGATGTGTGTCCAGCCCTTGAATGAAATCGCGGAAGGCAAAGCTGCCGCGCTCGCCCGGCTCGCGCCACAGAAACTGCAGCAGGGTCGCGGCCTTGGCGAGCATGAACAGCACGCTGCCGGTCGCGCGGTCGGCGTCGTCGGCAAAGGTGCGCGCCGATGAGGTGCCCGCGAGCCAGACCTTCATCTCGTCCTTGCCCTTGACCTGGAGCGCATCGAGCAAGTCGGGAAACGTAGTTCGCCCCTCGGCGCTCAACACCCGCAGGATGTTGGCCACCAAGATTCGGGACGTTTCCAACCACACGTCGTCATCGCGCTCGCCGGTCTCGGAGACCAGCTGGCGCGCAATCCGGTCGGCATCCGCCGGATGG